>CAUTOY010000019.1:0-20744 GCA_963539855.1 uncultured Veillonella sp. | reverse complement strand
AATGCCGTTTGTAGTAGGAGCTACTGCTTTACCATCAGCATTAGTAGTGATGTTAGCACCTTTTTTAGCTGCAACTTTAATAGCGCCAGTTGATTCTACGGAAGTAGAGATAAGGTCATTATCACCATTGACTGTCAATGTGCCATCTTTTAACAATACATCGCTATTACCAGTATCAGCTGCATATTTTAAGTTAACGTTTTTCAATTGAGCAACGTTAACAGCATCAGTATCTGCAGTGCCTGCAGCAAGACCTGTCAATTGACGAGTTGCAGTTGTACCATTACCGATAGAAACTGCAGCTAATGTAGATGTACCAATTGCACCAGCTTGAGTACTATATTTATTTGTACGATCAGATGCTGGGTTATAACCTTGTATACCTGCTGCAGTAGTTGTTACAGATTCAGAACCTAAAGCAACACCGCCAGCGATAGATGCAGTAGCACTGTGACCGATTGCAGTAGCATCTTTAGCACTTACAGTTGTAGCCCAACCAATACCAGTACCACCTTCAGCAGTTACAGTAGATTTACGACCTACAGCAGTAGAACCATCTGCTTCAGTAGAGCCATCACCAGCACTTGCCCCAGGACCAAATGCAGTAGCACCTAAACCATTTGCAACGGCTTGTGTACCGAATGCAGCACTGGAAGCGCCAATAGCTTGTGCCGTACTACCAATAGCTAAAGCATTACTACCAGTTGCCTTAGTTTGAACACCAATTGCAACTGTATTGTTATTATCTGCTGTTACTTCTTGACCAATAGCAATCATGCCAGATGCACTTTTAGCTTTACCATCTGCTTGTGCACCACTACCAATTGCAAGAGCAAAAATATTATTTACTTGTCCTGTTGCAGCATTAACAGTATCATTACCACGTGCAATAGTAGCTCGACCAGTAGGATAATCATCATTCACCATTGTATTACCAATAGCAATTGTTTTACCCGTGCCAGCAATTGTTTTTGAACCAATACCAATACTATCTTCACCAGCAGTAGTATTTTCACTACCAATAGCAACATTACGATCACCATTTACAGTATTTTTATAGCCTGCAGCAATGGATGCACCGTAATTTACAGTATTTTCACGACCGAATGCACTTGCTTGTGTAGCAGTAGCTGCAATAGTATTAGAAGAACCGACTGCAGAGGAATCATCAGCTTGAGCCTTGTTATTTACACCAAGTGCTGTTGCAGAAGTACCTGTAGCTTTGCTTAAACGGCCAATTGCAACAGCATTGTTTTTACTCGCTTCTGTTTCAGTACCTAAAGCAATAGAATAGTCCCCAGTAGCTTTCGCCTTACGTCCAACAGCAATGGTTTCCGCTTTTGTTGCTTCTGCACCAGAACCAATAGCAACAGAACGATCACCAGAAGCCGTATTAGCATTACCAAGTGCTACAGAGGCTTCACCAGATGCCGTATTACCAACACCAATTGCACTTGTAGACTTATTGCTAGCAGTATTTTGATTACCAACTGCTAAAGAGGATTCTCTATTTGCAGTATTTGCAGCACCATAAATGATTTTCCCATTTTCATTGCTAGGACCGCCTGTAGAAGTATTTTCATAACCAACTACAACTGAGTTTGTAGAAACACTATTGCCAGTTTTGGCATTTGGAGAAATGTTAATGGCACTACCAGTATCAGAGTAAACCGCTTGTACAGGTGTACCAGCAGCCCCTACACCAACCATTGCCAAGCCAGCCAACACGCTAGCCAAAACTTTTTTCTTACCACCATTATTTTTCGCTACTTCAGATACTACAACGTAGCATTCTTTTGTTTTGCTCCAAACAACTTTAAAGATCTTATTCATATTTCTATGAACCCCTTTCTTTTCTCTTTCTTTAAGACACTTATAATCCTTAATTAATCCCTATTCAATAGAAATAAAATCATTATATGAAAAACGTTTTTACGTCTTTCACTTTTCATTCATCTTACTTCATGTACATACTATAACAAATATTTTTTGTTTTGTAAAACATTTTCTCTCATTTTTTTCTCATAAAATTGGAAAAATGTTTTATTTTTTAATTTTTGTTAAGAAATGGTGTGTTTTTTACACATTTTTGTGCTATTTTTTTCATTTTTAGTAAACATATATTAATTGTTTTCGATTTATTTAGTTACGTAAATATTAATTATCACGATATTTTCATAAACATGATGTTAATATGTTTATCAGCAACAAGTTTTTTCGATTTACTGTAAAACGTTATTAAATCGTGTTAAATAAGGATATATAAACCATTATCTAAGGGGAAAAT
Source organism: uncultured Veillonella sp. (assembly GCA_963539855.1). Classification (GTDB taxonomy): domain Bacteria; phylum Bacillota; class Negativicutes; order Veillonellales; family Veillonellaceae; genus Veillonella. Next base: position 18,457 of record CAUTOY010000019.1, on the reverse strand, counting down.
AAGTATTTGAATTAGCGGAACTTATCAAATATATCTCATTATTCATGAATGAACTATTCATGAATGTAGCTGTAAACACATATATCATATTGATGGTAGAGATATTTCACTCTAGGGCCATATAATTTTCTATATAGGTATATATAGAGAGAATATAAACTTTCACCATCAAGCAATATAGTATGATATACTAATCTACGGTAATACATGAGGGAGTGTAGACAAAAGGGTTAATCATGAAAAATGAAACAAATAAAGCCGCATCAGCCTCTACTGAAACGGCAGCTAAGAAAAATCTGGTATCTAAACCAGATGTGACGGATACGACGGCACACACAGTGGACATGCCTAGGGATGTAGAAAAGGGGATAAACGATTTAAAGGCATCCTACGATACGTTCCTTTATGTTTCAAAACCATTCTCTAGCACGAGCATCAACAATTTATACGCAAAGGCGATGATTTATGGTCTTGATCCTGTTCCTGTGCACAAGGCACGCGTATTAGAACTTGGTACATCCTGTGGCGGTAATATCATCCCACAAGCGATGTACTACCCTACGGCGACGTTCACAGGCATCGACCTATCCGGCATACAAGTACAGCATGGTAATGAGATCATCAAATCCATCGGCCTTACGAATGTGACGCTACTAGAAAAAAATATTATGGACGTGGATAAGAGCTTTGGTACCTTCGATTACATTATCGTTCACGGTATCTGGTCTTGGGTACCGGACATGGTGAAAGACAAAATTCTCGACATTTGCAGCGAGAATTTATCGAGTCGCGGCATCGCTTATGTATCGTACAATACGTACCCTAGCTGGAAACGCTTAGAGCAATTGCGCGACATCATGTTATATGCTGACAAACGAGCAGAAGATAAGGGTTTATTAGAACGCACACTTTACACGAAGAGTGTGTTAAAGCTTGTAGCGGAAACGATGAACAGCGACGATCGTTCTCGGGCACAATCCAATTACAAAATCAACAACATCAATCGGGTCTTACAATCTAATGATTATTACGTAGCACACGAGTACTTGGAAACTTACAATGATCCAGTATATGTGTCTGATTTCATCGAACGAGCTCGTCAACACGGCTGTGCCTATGTAGGTGACGAATCATTACAACGCTCCTTTATCACTTGGCTTTCAGGAGACGTGGAAAAAAACATTTCCACCTTATCTAACGGCAATTACATCGATAAGGAACAATTCTATGATTACGTGTATGACACACAATTCCGTATGAGCCTATTAACGAAACTATCCAATGAGGACAAGATTAAACATGACGAGACGGTAACGCAAGACATTTTAAATAAATTGTACTTTATGGCACCATCTAGAAATGTGAAAGGCGTTCCTGAGGACTGGACCAATACTGTTCACATCGCTATCAAGGTGTTAATGGATACGTTCAAGGAATTTACCGTTCAGGATATCGTCAACCATATTAGTTCCCACTATCCGGGCTATGTCATCGATCCTAACGTGTTGTATCAACGTCTGTTCTTACTCATCGTAACGGATAACCTCAATATTTTTGGTGCATCCTATCCTCGCACGCCATTTGTTGAAAATGAAAGCTACATTCCAGAGCGCTTTATCAAGTACATTGAAACCATCGTGGATAAAGGAGGTCAACAATACCTCACACCTGGCAATATGTACAACCAAGTCGATGAAGAAATCGACAATGGCTTGCTATACGTGATGAAACAATTAGGCAAACCAATGTCCCTGGCAGATTTAATCGCCAACATTGATGCCAATCTGACTGTCAACCGTACCACTAAGGACGGCTATACCTACAGAGTACCTTCCGAAGAGTATGTGCACGAAGTATTAGCACACATTGAAATGCTAGGGTACTTTACAAAATAATTTAAATACGAAAATGAAGCAACAACCATATGGCTACTGCCTCATTTTATTGCTTTTTTTAATATATAGTTTTAAAATGGCTATTTATAAGAATCCAATAAATATGACTCTGTCAGATTATAAGAATCACCTACAACTATACGTTCATATTCGCCTAAAATAAATTCTCTTTTAATTTTTCTTTTTATCGTCTCATTTTTAAAAAGCATTATTATAGTTCCAATAAGGCCTGCAAAATCTATTTCTTTTAACGCTTTTGCATTTCCAAAGTAAGCTCGTACTGCATGAATAATTACATCACTACCTGTAGCAATAATATTAGAGTATTCTAATATTTTCATTGTTTTTACATGATATAACTCTTTCTCTCTATGATTTGTAGAAGGGCAAGTAAGCATATGTACAGAGCTAATGAGTATATTAATAAGATTATAAATCTGATAAGACATACCAAACTTAATGATATCCCCTGCACTGATATATTTAGTTAATTCCTCTGTATATTTATTATCAAGTATTAAATTAGCCCCTGGAATTTGAATACCACAAGGTGTATAGAGATCCGTACCTATATGAATAACCTGCTTTATCAATGCGGCTACAATAGAAGTCGCATCATTATCAAGTCTAGAAGATGCTGCTTTTAAAGTTTCTATAGTTGAACAGATATCTCCTATACAAGGATTTTTTAGATTCGCATCATATTCTACATGACATGTAATAGGAATAGGTAAAGGAACTTTCGTCCTACAAGTAATTGTATTAGTAAGTATATTAGATGTACCTAAAATAAGGCCAATTATTGGATCATGACCGAATGTAGCAAACCGATGATTCGCTTCTTTAAAAAATCCATGATTTATACCTTTAAATCTCGTAGCATCATAGGGAACCCCACGAGCAGTACATATTTGCATCAATGGTGCATAATAAGCATCTGGTGCCGTAGGTACTCCATCATTTAACTTTCCTAATAATCTATCTTGTAGTTTATGTAATAGGTCTTCCTTTTCATTTCCTGCCCCTGCTGGCTCAACTTTAGTAAGTGTATTAATTACATATATCCTAATACATTGCAAAGCTGTCGCAGCGAATAGAAATGCAATATCTTGTCGATTCAACGAAGTACGCTTGGAAAATTCTTCATCTAAATCATTCAGTATATTTGTTGTATTAATAGCAATAGAGTGTAAACGCTCTACTTCTTTTTGTTTATCATCTAATGAACTAATCGTATTATCTAACGCTTTTACAGTAGCATTTTTTCTGGCTAGTAATTCATCTATGGTACTCATCCCAAATCACCTACACGTTCTTGGTAATAAGCAATAACTTTTTCATATTCTATCACTTTAAAAATGCATTCATCATAAAGATTTATGAGATTTTGTGACTCTTTATCTCCCTTAGATTTTAACTTATCCAAACCCTTTCTACACTTAGATATCTTTTCTTCCCAAATTTTTTGTGCATTTTCAAAGCCGCGATTCTCAATAGCTTGAATTTCTTTTTCCCGTTTTTTTATCATTTTCCAAGTGATAGGACCTATTATACCAAGGGCGATACCAGCAAGACCAAAACCTAAAGCTAATGTCACTCCACCTAGTATTTTACCGATACCACTTCCTGGTATTTTTAAAAAATCGCCTTCTACTGCACCAATTGGTTCACCGCTTGCTAATACACCATCTGTCGTTCCTATTAGTCCGCCTGCTGTTGCACTAGTAGTTTTACTTGTATCTTTAGAGTTATACAGTTCTATTTCATATTTTAATTTTTCTTCATATACTTCTTTATATTTAAATACGTCTTTCTCTAATTTTTTTAGGTACTCCACCTTTTTATCTATTAAGTCACTAAAACGTTCTTTATCCAAAGCATATTCTGATATTAATTGTTCTCCATATTCTTTTATTTCATTTAATATAGGTTCATAGATTCTCGCAGCGCGTTCAATGCCTCTTTTTTCAGCCTCTAATTCCTTATCTTTCCCCTTACCAAACAATAATGACAATATCCCACTACCAACAAATAATGGCAACATGTTTTCATCCCCTTCAACACAAATTTAACACTAACATCATTAGTATCACAAAAGCTCTCTATTGATACTAATTTAGAATACATAAAATCAACACATAACTTCCTATATATTCTCTTATTATATTATAATCTATACTTATCAATATTGGTATTTAAATTTATCTTAGATAATCTAAAAAGGAGCTGTAACAAAACAGCTCCTTTTTATGCTATCCACCAGTCCACCCTATATAAAACATAATCCTAAATTAGAATTACGCTCCAACGAATGCTTATCTTGTTTTATATAATCCCATGATTCCTTATAACCTGTACATTGAGAAAATGTAGACTCACTTATAAATTTAATAAACTCATTTATATCACCATAATACTTTTCGGTAAAAGCCAATGAGTTAGTCTTTTTCTCATCATCTGTAGCATTGGGCTTATCATGTAACACATGATCCAAATTACAGGACATATAATATATTTTATAAGGAATGCTATTCCACATTACAGAGGTCCGTGAACTTAAGACATTTAAATTCTCACGCTTACGTTCATTTCGCTCAATAGCCTCTTGTCGATTTGGAACCATAATATTATCAAATGTATATACAAAATTATCTTTTGTCGTATCCTCAATAATAGCAGAGTTATTGATAAAAGCCCCATCCATATCAACTAAATGTATAATTTGCTGAACATCCGTAGCTTTAAAATGATTATTTTCAGCATATATCTTAATTTCATTACCTAATCTAGCCTTAATATTCGACTGGTTTATCCCTTTTTTAGAGGTAATATCACCGTACATAATTTTCATATGTACAGTGTTGCTATCAAAAAATTTAGAGAAAAACAATTCCAACGAATCCGCATCAGAAGGTCCTTCAACAATAACAAGCACTATTTTTCGTCGTGCCATTTATATGCACCAGCTTTCCTAAAGGCATAAGAAATTTCAGCATTATTTGTCGATTTATATAATTCTTCGTTCTGTTCCCCCAGCATGATATCTCGATAATAAAAATCACGGAGATTATTACTTGTCTTTACATTAACCATTCGCGTATATCGATTGCTAGGGTTAGTTGTGGTAAAAGCAATACACCCTTTATCAAGTGTTTCTAGAGGTCTTAAGTTATGAGAGGTAAATATTAATTGACCCTCACCTTTTTCTGAAATGATTCGTAAAATTTCGCCGAGTAGGTATTCAAAAATACCGGAATCTAGCTCATCTATGGCAACTGTAATGGACTTTCTATTATATACAGATATTAATAAACCTAAAACAGAAATAATTTTACGTATTCCTTCAGATTCATATTTTAATGGAATATATGTATTAGATTTATAAGATACTAATTCAAATCGCTCTCCATCTTGATTATCCTGCAATTTTTCCTTACCTAATGTTTCCACACCTATTGTTAATCCAGGGACAATTTGAGTTAATACCAAGTTCATCATAGCTATACTATCTCTGATATCTTGCACAACAGCTATAGGAAATACATTAGGTTGATTTAGAGATAAACCAATCGTCCCTACAATATGTCTCGTATCAGCCCGATAGTTTATTTCTAGTGGAAGTGCATCGAGACTAATTAAGCCACTATGTTCCGTTGTTACTACAAATAAATCATGATTTCCGTATTTTACTAAGTCTGTCAAAATCGAATATACTAATGCAAAATCTTGATTTGTGCCCATCACTTTATTACGTTTATAAAGTCGTTTCATAAACTCTGGAGAAAAAATAAAAGATCTAGATTCCGCATTTGCTTGTTTCTTATTTACGATTAGATCTGTAATATCATCCATATCACGACCAACTAGTAAATCTAATTTTGATTTAGGTTTAAAGATTTGCTTTGCTGGCACATCAGTATCAATTAAGACACTTTTTCTAATATGCATATCAGGACTTTCAAGTTTATATTGCACGCATTCTCTAGTAATAGAAATTTTATTTTTTTCTTCAGCATCATCATTGATGTTACTTTCACCAATATTTGAAGAAACAATTCCTAATTCCACCTCATAATCTACTAAAATATGCTTATAATCATCCTCTATAAGAATTTTAAAATTGAGTTTACAGGAGCGTGAAGGTGATAAAATATTTATATAGTCACCAATAGTAGAAGGTAGTTTTTGACCGGTAAGCAACAGTTTTAAAATACTCATGGCATTAACAAGAGCCGTTTTTCCTGAACCATTTTGACCATATAGCCCCAATATACTTGCTTTATAATTTTTTCTAGTATTAATAAAGTTAATATATCCATGTTCAACGTTCTTTAAATTATCTATCGTCATAGATTCTAAACGAATATATTTGCTAGTGTTCATACATCTTCCTCCTAATATGTTAAGTGTAACACACCAAGCATTTACATTCAAACGAATTGCAAAAACGATATTTTATATTACGATTTATTGTTATAATTTTAATTTTGTAATAATAGAAATAAAACCGATACGTTCCTTATTACTTCATCGAGTATCTTTACTATAAGGAAACATATCGGTTAATTTTATATATTATTTTTTATTTACCCTAACGCGTTCAATTGTCGGTTGACCTTGGCTATTTTTTGCCACTGTGTCAACGCGGAACAATGCCATTTCAGGGCTGAATTCTGTTACCAGTTGTTCGTCCACTTGTACACCGTTTTGTAGAGCACGGTATACGATTTGAGCGAATTCGTAACGTGTTAATAAGCGGTCACCACCGAATGTGCCATCTGGATAACCTTCTACCAAGCCGCGGCGAGATAGATCGCTCACTGCTTCGTATGCCCAGTGGTTGCTAGCCACATCTGGGAACAATGTAGTGCGGTCTGCTTTCATACGCGTACCTGCCACATCATTTAGAAGGGTTGTCAATTTTTGAATTTGTGCATTTTGAAGAGCTACAGTTTTCTTGAGTTCTAACACCTCTTTACCAATAGCTACGCGAGAACGGGATACATTGTTATGAGCGCCGACTTTCACAGAAAGGCCTGCATTCACAACTGTTTCTCCATTGCCCAATGTGGAACCAACGCTCAATTGAACGTCCTCGTTAGGGCGATAGAACGCACCGAGTGCAGCGGCGTTGCCATTGTGGTAATGACCATAGCCTGCGGCAAAGTCCCATTTAGCATCTGGGTCAAAGTCGAGAGGATGCAATGCAGCCAAGGCAGCAGAACCGGCTACGCCTCGATTAACGCGTTTATCCAAACGAGCCATATTACCATTGATGTTAGTAATATTGTTTTGGATGTTAGTGATATCACCACTTACATTGTTACGCAACAATTTAAGTTGTGCTACATTCACCGCATCTGTATCGTTTGTACCAGCTGCAACGGATGTAATTTGACGTGTTACATTACTTGCCACATCACCAACGGATACAGCTGATGCTGTAGATTTCCATGTGGAGGAGGTATCGGTGGATGGTGCATTGGTAAGGATATCATAACCTACCGCACCGGCAGCAACAGTCGCTTTGGAATTGCTACCAATAGCAGCACCACCTACTGCGGATACTTCTGTGTTATGACCTACAGCGACTGCATCATTTACAGTTGTTGTTGTACCATTATCGCTAGAACCTAAAATTACTGTATGGTTTGCACCTGTTACTGTACGGTTATCACCTAGTACAAGGGTATTAGTTGCATCGGATACAGTGTTCTTAGAACCGATAGCAGTGACATGTTGTACGTTAGACCCAGTATTACCTACGCCCATAACGAGGTTGTCTGCACTTTCAGCACCATTAGCACCTGTTACCGTATTATTCACACCAATCATAGATGTGCGCAATGTGTAATCCGCTTTGTTACCGCCACCGAGTGCCATCGTAGCACCGCCACCGTTAGAGTTTTTAACCGCTGTACGCAATGTAGAGGCCAATGCATTAGGGGAACTACCACCAGAGGTTGGTGCGGAAATATAGGTTACGGAATTTGTAATTTCATTACCAGCCCCCATGATAAGGGAACCATTGCTGTTGAAAGTCCGATTGGCAAGGCCTACCACACTATTGGCTACACCAGAGTAGTTACTAGCTGCCGTCTTAGATTCAATCGTATTAAGAGAACCGTTGACAGTGGCACCAAAGTTTTTAGCTGCATCTACATTAGAAAAAGGATTGCCACCATTATAGCTAGTGGTAACCGCATTATAGGCACCTGTAACAGTACCGAATGCAGCACCATTAAAGCTATTAACACCTACTGTGGTAGCATTTACGTTTATATGATGTTCACGCATGCTAGCTTCACTGTTTGTATCTACTTCAGTATCTCCAATTTTTCCCTTATAGTTATGGGTGCCAATCATAGTACCGCCTGAACGAGCGTATGTATGTTGACCAATAGCCACACCAGTCGGTACTTTAGTTGGGTCTGCAGGGATAAATGGGGCCCCCATTCCAAAAAATCCGGATCCGCGAAAGGTAGTTTGTCTAAAGTTAAAACTAGCCTCTTGATTACCCGCCATATTTTCAGAAAAGGCACCTTCACCGATGGCAACGCCACCACCTTGGTTTACATAGTTGTTCGTATGTGCACCTGCACCAATAGCAATATCCCCTGTAGCAGGTCGGTTTGTACCATTGCTATAGCTAATGGTAGCGCCAGTACCGATGGCAATATTTCGAGCTTGTGGAGCATTACTACCCGTCCCATAGGCAACACCATTACCAGCACCTACCGTAACATCCGCTGCACTAGCTACACATAAACTAGATAACAACATACCATTAATCAATATCGCCAATACGCGTTTCCGTTTATTCATAATCTTCTCTCCATTTACAAATACATACATCTTACGTTCTCTCACGTTCATCATATTTTCATGATATTTACATGAACTATAGTATCATATTTTAAATATTTGTAAATAGTTTATTTATAATTTCATCGAAATTATTTAATTTCTTATAAAATAATTAATATGCTAAAAAGCGGATAGCTAATCGCAATGGATTAACTATCCGCTTATATACTGAGGTTTTTATGAATGATCTGTTTCTACTATACAGCTATTTAAGTATCTCAATATTATCTGTTATTTAATTTTTGTACGAGCATATCTACTGTTTCTTGTAACTTTTTGTTTTGAGTCTCCAATGTATTAACTCGTTGTTCGAGAGCATTATAGGAAGCAGGAGAGATTTTTTGTAATGTTTTGTTTTCACCGAATTTATAGGATACCCCAAGGTTGGCCATGATGTGGTCATTAACGGTAGCACCTGCAGTGAGGAGCAAGTTTTCCTTTGGATAATAACCAACACCGAGGGCGAGGGCATTAGCATCTTTATAGTGACCAATACCGCCCATCACTTGTACTCGATTATCTGGATCAAATTGCATTGGATGTAATGCAGCTAGTGCCGCAGCACGAGCATCGCCTTTATTAGCTTCTTTTCCAATGTTGCTAATTTTGTTATATAGATTATCGATTTGTTGATTTGCACCGTATAATTGAGAACCATTGATAGCATCCGTAGAGTCTGCACTAACACGGCCAGCGGCTACATGTGTGATGGTCCGTTCTTGACCAGTAGCACCTACTGATACGGTAGATATTGGTGCAGTACCGGCAAAGTTAACGGTTCCGCCTGCATAGGTATAGCTTGGAGTGCTAACGACATCACTACTTTCAGCAGTGGAATGACTACCAAGCACAACTGCTTTATCTAAAGTTGTCGTTACATGATCGCCTAGTACATAGGTATTATTTGCCGTTACATGATTATACGCACCAACAACAGCATTGCTTTCACCCTTTAACTCTGCATTATGGCCTATACCATAGTTAAAGTTGCCATTCACTGTAGAATTAGATCCGATTAACACAGTATTGTTGCCATTACTACCACCAGCTTGACCAGAACCAAGCCATACGTTTTTATTACCAGTAGCACCGGAGCCGGCAAAGGCACCGATAGCAATCGTATTAGATATGGTCGAATTAATACCAGCGGCAAAATTACCGAGGAAGTTATAATCGCCCTTACCATTTGAAAAGGTCTTCGAACCTAGTGCAATATTGGCGCCACCACTAGAACCATTCAATGCTATCCGACCAATGGCGATATTATTTCCCGTTGCATTAGGATCACCAGGTTTTAGATATGAATTGCTATTACGAGCCCCAGCTTGTCCACCTAGGGATACATTATCCGAATTAGTAAAGTTAGACTCTCCTTGTATGCCAATATTATAAGCCGTACCACCAGTTGAAACGATAGGTGTATCGGCGGCTTGAACCAAGCCGATAGAAGATACACCGAGCAAACTAACCATTGTTATCACACGTAATTTTGTTGCGTAATTCATATTACGTCCCTCCCAGACTCTCTAAATATGTGTTGCTAGACTCCCGCTAATGTTCTCGATGCGCCATAGATTTCAGCCACCACATAAGGATTACCACAGGTACTCAATTTAGCAAGCATCCGTTTCGTATAATCTAAATGCTCTAACAAAGCATCCCGCAGTTTGCGTTGCACGTGGTCAGGGGAATGGAATACGAGTATAGGATCAAAGTCTCCTATGATGATATACGTTGTATGTGGTTCTGGTCCTGGCTCAATATGGTATTGAAATGGAATGATAACGTTGAATAAACCATACACCACATCGCGCGCAATTGGTTTCCGTGCTTTAAGACAAGCAAATGTCATGTTAGGACCTAACGTTCGTGGGTCCGTATACATAGGCTTTGACCGCCTCGTCGATTGAATACCGTTTGTTAGAACACCCTCGTGTCGTGCTACCTCTCGCAATACCGTTTTAATGGATTTGTGAATGATGTCACGCCGACCATCTACATAGTAACATGCGGTGCAATCACCACCATCTATGTAAACAGGGATTAAGCAACATATATGGTGATCTACATCGCCATATATGGCATTTGGATTACAAGAAATTGATTCTTTATTACTTGCTTTTTGATACGCTGTATTATGCATCATTATAACCTTTCTTAAGATTAATGAGTAATAAAACTAAGGAATTCCTCTTGTAAAATTGTATAAACAACACGTGTTATATAAATGTGCTTTAGCAGCACTTATGAGTTAATTGTATACCTATAATTACAAGCTGTAAATATATAAATTAAAAAATATTTTATTTTCTTTAACTTTGCTTATAACTATTCATATTTTGCATATCTTGCATATTGAATTGTTTGTTATCAGCTACCATCATATAGTACCGTAATTGATCAATCGCCTTTTGATGGCGTTGTTGTACCGCTTGTCTCGATTGATGTGACTCACATCCTATAGCAGCACAGCTTTTACCATCCCGATATAAAGCATACAATAACTGTTGTTGTTCCCGAGGCAACTGCTTAAATGCAGACCATAGACGATTGCGCAATTCGTCTTCTGTTGAGGAACTAATGATGTCTTGTTCAATATTTACATAATCAGGGAATTGGTCCATCGCTGGCTCCGCCACATCATCACCTGTACAGATAGGTAAGGTCAATTCGTAACGCCATTGTTGCACTGATTGTTTGTAAAAATTGAGATATCCATAACGGATATTTGCTTTTACATATCCGGAAAACGGCACTTTCCCTGACGTGTGAAAGCTATAAATCGATTCAATAAAGATAATCCACAGAAATGATTCCACATCATCTGTCAATGTGGCAGTACTCAATCGCTTCGCATAACTAGCGATAAGCGGCCGATAGCGCCGACACAATTCAATTTGTGCCGCATCAATTGTCAATTCTTCAATAGGCCATACGCCTCGATCTGTACTGAGAACCGATACACGACGCTCCTGACAAACGCGTACTAAACTAAGGTCTGTCACCGATTGCAAAACCTTTTGGGGACATACCACATGTTTTACATTCATATTCAATCCTTTCTGCCTAGGCTCACCTGCAATATACACCTAAATGAGTATTTAGACAAATAAGAAATTCCGCCATAAATGCATAGATTTACAGCGGAATTAACGTTGTTATATATGTAATTGTAAATTTTTACAAACCTTATATAGAAAAGTGCGCCAATTCAAATTCATTTTGACAGAATGATGAGTATTAAACGATTTCAGCCAAGACGGGTTTCACGACTACATCGTAGATGTGCTGTCCTTGACCGCAGTTGATTTCCTCAAGATTTGGGAACACGAACTGGTACCAAAATTGGAACATGGTATTCACAAAATGGTAATCTGCATAGCGCAATGGGCCACGACTGCCCCCTTGAATACGTCCAATAATTTCCATATCTAGTAGGTCAGCCATACGCGTTGCAAAGGTGCCACTTTTAAGTTCACTGGCATGGCATAGTTCTGTATAAAACGGTTTATCTAGTTGTGCCAACGCATATAAGATAGCGTTAGCAGCGCCCACATTGCGGATATAGCGCATGAGCAATCGTTGCGATTCCATGTACAACAGCCCCTGTGGTTTAAAGAATAGTCGCACAATATTTTCATCTACCGATAGGGCTGGATCAATATGCACGAGGTTTCCTGGCATACCGCCTGTTACGTGATATAACTTGGCAAGGTCTTCATCCGTATAGTCCCAACCTAATGCTCTCACATCATCAAGTGTGAACGGATTGACCTTGAAGTAACTATGAATGTAAGTGGCAATCAAGCTTGATTCACCTAAGATACGGCCCTTTAATTGGTCTACATGGGTTCCCATAAGAAGTACGAACACATTGCCATGGTCGCGATAGGTTTCCATCAAATCACGTAGTACAAGGGGCACTTGTGGTGCCGTATCCACAAATGAAGGATAATCATCGATGATAAACAATATCCGTTTGTCAAGACTCGCTTGAAAAATGCCACGTAGTGCATCCTCTAAGGTTTTATATTCCCCAGTGGGCACGTCTAATGCTCTCTCAATCGATCGAATATGAACAGACTCATTCGCTAAACGCCCAAGCAGATAGATGGTATGACTCTTACCTAATCGAGCCTGTAACTTTCTAGCAATATAAGTCTTACCTACGCTGTAAGGACCATAGACAACACCCATCTCCATACAGTCCTTATTGTACTGTTCCATTATGGCGTCAATTACGGCCTCATGGTTACTACATTTCATATAGGATCTCACCTCCCTTAAAACAGTTCTCAGGAATTTATTATATCACATTTTAAATAAACTATAAAATATATTCCATATTTTTTAACAAACTTATAATATTTTCATCTTTTACACATAAAAAAACTCTTTTCTCATAAGAAGAAAAGAGTTTTAATCTTGTATTCGATAGACCTATCCTACTGATGATTGCTGAATTTCATAAGCATAATACGACGCACCGATGCATCAAGACGGTCTTCGGAAATAGTTCCATCTGCTACAGCTTGTAGCAACGCATCACGAACCTCTTTAATATGCTTGGCATCATTGCGTATGATAACCATATCACTACCTGCCTTGATAGTGCGTACGGCATACTCTGCTATAGGCATACTAGAAACGGTAGCACCGACCTCGATATCATCGGTAACAACCACACCAGTAAAGCCAAGTTCATTCCGCAACCAGTCCGTAAGTATCGACTTAGATAGACTAACAGGATTAGTAGCATCAACAGAGGTAACTTTCACAGCATTCACCATAATCATAGGATGTTCATCTTTGGTCGCATCGATAAGGCGGGCAAACACACGACCATCATCATCCATAAGACTTGCTTTTGATGTATCCACAGTCATCCCTGGCACAGTATAATCTGCACCGCCCGGAAAAAATTGATATGCCGTAACTATATGGTTGGTAGCATATTGTTTTGTAATGATTTCACCAATCCGTGCCGCTCGATCAACATCATCCGTATACGAATAGAACGAATGGGTATTTACCATCACACCCAAATTAAGATTGAACCCTAGGTCACGCATCTCAATGGCCGTACGCGTCGCCAAACTAGATACCGCATCGAGGCCTTGCTTAGATAGTATTTTAGGCTGTATCCAAGGCAGCATCAAGCTAGGTCGATACTGCATACGCTCCCGATTCATGGCGATGAACGGCGGCATGAGGCTCGACGTATTCGCAGTATCTCGTATGCCTTGTGTGAAAGCCCGCACTTGTTCCTTGGATTCCATATTATCATGGTCTAGCAAAATACCGCCTACGCGATATTTACGCATGATATCCTTTTGTGGCTCCCCAAATGTAGTACCTTGAAGACCAACAAACAATAATTGGCCTACCTTATCCTCTCGTGACATAGTACGCACACTTCGTTCAGCCTTTTCCGCAGCCGACGCATTCATAGCCGCAATCGCCTTATACCCTACAGGACCGCGATCAGCCTGTACCGTTGTAGAGGGTTCCTCCCGATTGCATCCAGAAAGAGTACATACTGTAGATACTATTAATACACCGTACAACAGCCTTTTTACAAACTGTTTCATTTCTCTCTCTACCTTCTATTAATAACTCAACTATACATCAATGAATACATCAATACATTAAATACATGTAGACCTATGCCCTCCCAGTCATACGTCTATTATTAACACTTATATACTTGTATTATATACCATTTGTTTCATTACTGTCTCATTAAACTAGGGATTTACCAATGACAACAAAATAAAACACTGCCATCTAAACATATATAGCTAATATAGTCTCAGCATACATATATCTAGATAGCAGTGTTAAAAAATCACATAGAGTAAGAGCTACGAGTTAGGAAACCTTACTGGCTCTTTGTATTATGCGTTTACATTATTTATTTGTCCCACTCATATGATGGGTACTATTCGTCTCATTTTCATCAGATTCACTGGTTGTTTGTTGCGGCGTTTTGTGAAGTGTCATCACCGTTTTAGCCGCCACCTTTTTCACAGGGCCCGTTGGTAACACAATTGGAATTTGAGTGTTTACTTTCACAGGACCATTAGCAGGGATCGGTGTTTGAACCGGTGTCGATAAGGCCTTAACAATAGTAGATTGAGGTGCCGTTTGAGGCGTGCCAGCTTGCATAGCTGTTTGAGCCGCTGCAGATGGTGCCGTCGTTTGTTGTGCTACCACTGGTTTTGGAGCTTTCTTAGGTGCATCTGGTTGTTGACGTGCCACACGAGTCGCCGCCAAGATACCTGGATTCCGATACAATAATTGACCACCTTCGGTAGACAATTTTTGATCATAATAATATACATCGGCATTATAATATTCACTACCACTGGCCACATCATAGCGCAAACCAATCATAGTATACACCGTAAAATGCAATAACCCATCCGGTTTACTGCGATCAACAGAATCACGGTCCACATACCAGTTATTACCATTATAGGTAAAAGCATAAATATCTTGTCGTGCATCGACATTGGGTATAACAGATATAAACAGTGCTACGACAAACATAGCTACTGCACACAAACGTTGAAACATGAGGCCTCCTCATTAAATGATTGTATACGATTTAACAACTTATTATACCACATTTTCTGAGATTGCGTTTTTATGACATACCGATTTAGAATTAGTACAAGTCTGTATTAATTCTGAGTACACCATATAATTGATCAAGTTCATTTGAATTTGACGATATATATAATTTTCCTTATAATAAAAGAAGATAGCCAAGCGAGTAGTTCCGTCAGGCTCATCTCAAGAAACAGAAAAGTGATGAAATGGCCTTTCAGTTATCTAGTTACCTTAGGATAACGAAGGGCTATTTGTCTTTTCCAAGACAAATAAGAGCCACAAGGGCACCAAAGGCAATAACAACAGTCATAACCTCTAGAATTATCATGATTAACTCATAATCACTCATAGCGCACCCCTCCCTCCATTAACGAAGAGAGGCCCAACCTCGCCGACTATCTTAGGTTAATTATAATGCGAACATATGAGTTAAGCAATAAGCATCTATAAATACAGATATATGAGTTAATTTATAAAAACCCCAGAGTACTAACAGCTAATATATACAGCTATTAGTACTCTGGGGCTATTTTATATATCGACTTTATTCTCAGATTATTTTAGATAAGCATATCTTAAAACTTATGTGTAAATCCAACGTTCACAGACCAACCTGCTTTATAGTCACCAGATAATCCGGTGCTAATATCAGCATAAAGGCTATTGTTAGCATTGATACCATAACGGCCACCAAATGCTAGGTCAGTCCATGTACCTTTAAGGTCCTGTTCTGTTGATTTCACAGTGGAACCACTTGTATATGTAGTTTTCACCGTGCCAGAGAAGGCATGGTTAACGCCTACACGAGTATAGATACTGCCTGCGCCAAAGACTTTACCAATCTCAAGGCCAAGACCGCCAGCAGTGCTGCTTACTCCAGATTGATCTACACGCATCGTGCCTGCATTAAAGCTATCTCCACCGAAGCGGGTATAACTCAATTGCGCTTGTGGCTCGATGTATACACCATTTTGTAATTTTACAGTTTTACCATAGCGAGCGCCAATGGTGTACGCATTAGCCTTCGTTTCGCCAGATATGCTTTCACCAATTTCATTACGAGCTGTGAAAGTATTCGTTACACGACCAACTTGGGATTCAAATTGAATGTATTGATCTCGGCCTAGATCTTTCAAACCATAGGCACCAACAGCAAAAGCCTTTTCTTTGCCAGAGCCATTGAACACATAATCATCATGACCACGAAGGTAAGACACCTGACCGCCTACGGTCCAACCGCTACTAGTTTTAGCGTCATAACCACCTTGAATGCGTGTATAGGTTGTATCAGTATCAATACCTTGTGCATCATAGCTGTATTGACCGCCACCGATATGAACCCAAATACCTGTTGTTGCACCTTGTTGCAATGCACGAGGACGGTAAGTATTTGTTAATGTCCGCCAACTGTTGATGTTGCTCATAATCGCAGAACGAGCGCCACGCATATGAGGCGTATCATAGCCTGTTATAAATGCAGGTGTTGGTGCCGGTTGTGGAGCCGGTGTTGGTTGTGGCACTGGTGCCGGTGTTGGCGCCGGTTGTGGAGCCGGTGTTGGCGTTGGTGCCGGCGTTGGCACCGGTTGTGGTGTTGGTGTTGGCTCCGGTTGTGGCGTTGGTGTTGGCGCTGGTTGCGGTACCGGTGTTGGTGTTGGTTGTGGTGCTGGTGTTGGCACCGGTTGTGGTGTAGGCGTTGGTGTTGGCGCCGGCGTTACTGTTGTATTACCGTACACATATTTACCTTGGCCGTTTTGATCGGCTTGCCATGTAATAGCACCTTCTTTAGCATAACCAGATGTTACTACCTTAAAGCGTCCAGATTCAGCACCTTCAGAAGCAATCGCTACTGTGCCTTCAAGGTTTCTTTCACCAGCCACATAGTTATGGTAATACACCTTGTGTGCAAGATTATCTAAAACCTTGTTTACATTATCCTCAGTAGACAAGTCTAGTCCTTTGCGGCTAGTGTATAGATGAGCACCAGAATTAGGGGCTGCACTTGTAATATGAATGTCACCACCCCAGAAGGAATCAGCCGTTAAACCATTATATATTGTAGTTGGCGGTGTATATTCTGGATCCTCGGTATCCGCATATTCATCATTAGGATCATAAATAAAATTCACATGGCCTTCGAGTTTATCAATATAGAGTTTATTATGCTCATTTTGCTCTACCATATTTTGGAAATTGCGATTCGTTGAACCAACGAGTCGATGTACGCGGCTAGGCATAGTACTGCTATCAAGATTAGTGCCATCAAGACCACCTTGATACAATAACTCCCAAGCCCCTCTTTCTCCAAGGAACACATTGATATTATTATAATGCCGATCATGTTCATCAGCTAAATTGAAAGCTAGCCCAGACCAATAGGATTCCTCACCATCTATACCGATATTGATAGTTGAGTCGTGAATTGGATCATTTTTAACTATAACATCGCCGTCAACGAATATTTTATCACCCGAAAACTGGCCTTCTTGATCATTAACACCTATATTAATTGTGCCGCCTTGAGCAAGGGCAACAGGTGTACTCACTCTACCAGAATTATATACACCTTCTTTCAATGTAATGGTACCACCATCTTTACTGGTAGCAAATGCACTATGACCATAGTCAATATTAGAACGCCCATCTTCAATAATAACCATACCACCATTCGCTACTATAGAAGATATATTATTATCGTATTCTGGAAATATACGTTTCATTTCATCACTATTAGCTACGATATCTACAGTATTAGTATACGGAGCGGTATAGGCCGCATCTACCATCATATTAGGCGTTACAGATCCAGCAATCGTCAGTGCTATAGCTAAAGATAGCTTTGCTTTACTTACATGTCTCATAATAGTCCTCTCACTCACACAATATAAACAAACTATAAATTATCTTAAATTATAATTTATAGTTTGTTATTTGTAAATATGAGAAGAAAATTGTAGCTCTTATTTGTCTTGGAAAAGACAAATAGCCCTTCGTTATCTTAGGATAGCTATTGAATTCAAATCACATTTTAGGCTTTAAATATAACACCATTATGCTCTAGTTGTTCCACTGTTTTTTTACCA
>CAUTOY010000018.1:0-22583 GCA_963539855.1 uncultured Veillonella sp. | reverse complement strand
CCATTTTTTTTGCAAAATCCTAAATATAGAATCTTTTATTAGCAATAGAAATATATAGAATAAATCGGCACTTTTGCATGAGTAGAAAAATACTCATATAGGAATAGACATTAAACATAGATAGTTTCAGTACTCTTGGCACTTCATGAAAAGCATATAAAGAAGCTTCATCTTGCTTATATAGTAGTTACATAGAAACGATGATAAAATATATGTACGATAATTAATTAAATATTAAATTAATTTAAATAGCTGTGTTATGATATGTTTCTGTTAGAAATGAATACTATGAGGTGTATGTATGAATCGGAAATGGGTTGCTTTATCTCTTGTAATAGGTACGATAGCCACTACGGGGTTGGCAAAAGATATTTCTCCTGTAGCAGTTACAACATCAAATATGAATACGTCTGCATCTACGATTGGTTCTGATCAAGAGTATCGTCTACGACAAGGGGATGAACTCATGATTGATGTAGTGCAACAAGCAGATTTAGGTGCAAATAAAACTTTCACCATTCGACCAGATGGATATGTATCTATTCCTATGGTAGGTAATATTAAGGCGGATGGAATGACAGTAGAAGAATTTACGCAAAATCTAACTACTGCATTATCCACATACATTATCAATCCGGATGTGTCGGTTAATGTTACAAAATTAGGTGGCGTTCGCGTTTATGTATTTGGTGAAATTAATAAACCAGGTGTCTATACATTAACTAAATCTAGTACCGTTATAGATGCGATTGGGGCCGCGGGTAGTTTCAACTGGGATACGGCTAAGAAGAAGATATTCTTAATTCATCAAAATGACCCTACAAAACCTATTGAAATTAATTTAAATAATATGTTGAAAACTGGTGATATGTCCCAAAATTACGTTATGCGTGAAGGAGATATCTTGTACTTAACTAAGAACAGTAAGATTAGTTTCTCTAGAGATATTGCTCCTATTTTGACAGGTGCTTACATGGTATCTCGCATAGGTAAAGACTAATTAGTAAAAATAGTATCATATGTAAGTCATATAAGGGGGGCTTTCATTGCGTTCATATTTATTACCCGGCGTATTACTTATTGTAGATGTTATTACTATTATTGGTGTGGCGTTGATCAGTTTGCTTATACGATTTGATGGTTATATAACACCACATTATTTGTATCAGATGATAGATGCCTTACCTATAATGGTAATCTCCTATATTGTTATGCTCTTGTCCATGCATCTATATACTCGCATATGGCGGTATGCAGGCATGCGCGAAATGGTTGCTGTATTGATTGCGACCACCTTAGGAGCAGGATTGTTCTATACAGGGATGTATGTATTTGATAAATCTTTGCCTAGATCCATATATTTGATTAGCTGGCTCCTTAGTACTGGTGTTATCGGAATTGGTAGAATGGTGCTCCATTATATTGCCATGCGATATGGAGGAAAACAAAGTACTGATGCTGATATGGTAAATACCTTAATCATTGGTGCAGGAGATGCGGGTGCCATAATTGCTCGTGAAATTGAACGGTATCATAAACGGTCGCGCAAGGTAATCGGTTTCATCGATGATGATGAGTCTAAATTCAATCGTCTAATGGGGGGCGTTCGTATACTAGGTAATCGCCATGATATCCCATCTATTGTAAAAGAAAATAAGGTGAAAGAAATTATAATTGCCATGCCTTCTGTTACACGTAATGAAATCAGAAATATCATGGAAATCTGCTCACCTCTTAAATGCAAGGTCAATACATTACCGGGGATGTATCAATTGTTAGATGATGAGGTTCTAGTATCCCATTTGCATCCTGTATCCATAGAAGACCTATTAGAACGTGATGAAGTTCGTCTCGATATGGATATTGTAGAACATTATATTCGCGATAAGGTTGTCCTTGTTACTGGCGCTGGTGGATCTATAGGTTCAGAAATTTGTCGTCAAATTATGCGTGTTGGTCCTAAGACTCTTTTGCTATTAGGGCATGGTGAAAATAGTATATATCTTATCAATCAAGAATTGAAAAATATATATAAAGACAGTCCGATTATACCAATTATTGCAGATATTAGAGATAAGCAACAATTAGATCAAATATTTAATCAGTATAAACCGCAAGTTGTATTCCATGCAGCAGCTCATAAACATGTACCTTTAATGGAAATTCAACCAATGGCTGCCGTTTTAAATAATATTTATGGCACAAGAAATGTAGCCGACGTAGCAGGTCGCCATGGCGTAGAACGGTTTGTCATGATCTCTACGGATAAAGCCGTCAATCCGACTAGCGTTATGGGGGCCACAAAGCGCGTTGCAGAAAAGGTTATTATATCTATGAATGATACATATGATACGAAATATATTACTGTTCGTTTTGGTAATGTGCTCGGCAGTCGTGGTTCCGTCATTCCTTTATTTAAAAAACAAATTGAAGCGGGTGGACCTGTAACTGTTACCGATCCAGAAATGACACGGTATTTTATGACCATACCAGAAGCTAGTCAGCTCGTATTACAAGCCGGTGCTATGGGTAAAGGCGGAGAGGTGTTTTTACTTGATATGGGTGAACCTGTGAAGATTATTGATTTAGCAAGAAATATGATTCGTTTATCAGGATTGGAACCTGATAAGGACATTCATATTAAAATTACAGGCCTTAGACCAGGCGAAAAGAAATATGAAGAGTTGCTTACATCTGAAGAGGGAACCAATCGAACGAATCATACAAAGATTTTTGAAGCTCCGTTAGATACCGTTGATCGTGATTGGTTGATAGAAAAAATTGGTACCTTTGATTCATGTGAAACTGATATGGATGTAATTGGCGTATTACAGGATATTATTCCAACATATACACCTAACCATAATGTTTAAGCGGAAAGAGAGGCCGCAGTGTTGTATACCTACTTGAAAGGGGTATTGGGATGGAACAAATTATTGATATAAGAGATATAGCCAAAATTCTTATTAGAAAACGACGAACTATTATAAATGTAACAGGCATTTGTATTCTCCTTGGTGGTGCATACCTAATCGTAACACCATCCACCTATCAGTCTACTGCTATGTTACGTATTAAACAGACACAAGGCTTAGGTAATTCAGTGCTATCTACTGATCCAAGTTATTCGGATACGATGGCTCGCCAATTGATGAACACTGATGCAGAGATTTTAAAAAGTCGTAATGTTGTGGAACCTGTTATCAATGAAATTAATGGGGGGAGTGGTAAATTACCAACGTACGAAGAGTTTGTTAAAAATCGTATTGAGACAAAGCCATATAAAGAAACACAGTTATTACAAGTTAGTGTGACTGGTAAGTCCCCAGAAGAGGCACAAGAAGCTAATCAGTTGTTAATTGATACATTTTTAAAACGCTTAGCCGAGTTATCCCAAGTTGAACAAAAAACGACTCGTGAGTTTTTACAAAAAAGAGTGGTAACAGCGAAGGAGGAATTGTCCGAAGCAGAGCAAAAGCTCCAACAATTTCAAGTGGATAACAAAATTTATTCTACTAGTGATCAAATGAAGGGCCTTACAGATAAGATTACGTTAATCGATCGTGAAAAAGCACAAAATAAGCTAGATTTAGAAACGGCGCAAGCTGCATTAGGTAGCATTAATGCGGATTTAGGTTCGGCTGGTGCTAGTATTGCAGATAGCTCAACGGTACAAGCTTATAAATCACAACTAGCAGACTTAGAGGCTCGTAAGGCAAGTTACGCAGGTAAATATACAGAGTCACATCCTGCCATGAAGGAAGTAAATGATCAGATTGCTAAAGCACAAGCTGGTTTACAACAGGAAATCGATGCTATTGTTTCGCAACAAGCTCCATCAAGCAACTCCGCTCAACAAGGTTTATTAACAGATAAATTTAAAAATGAAGCTGCATTAGCAGTGGCTCAAAGTAAAGAGGCTGCATTAGCTGATTTAGATAAAGATAACGAAGATACAATGAAAGCACTTCCTGAAAAGGAACGGGGGTATATTCAAGCTAAGCGTGATGTAGATGTAGCTCAAGATATTTATGAAATGCTTTCTAAACGTCTGGAGGAAGCTAAGGTGGCAGAGGTTATGGTGCCAAATGAAGTACAAATCGTCGATGCCCCTACATTACCAGAAAAAGCAATTGCTCCTCGTCGTGTACTTGTTATGGTTGCCAGTGCCATTATTGGTTTGATTTTAGGATGTTTGTATACATTAGTTAATTCCTTGCGACATCGTAGAGTACAGACTGCAAAAGATGTGGAAGATATGTTACAGGTGCCGATGTTAGGTGTTATTCCTAATCACAGAAAATCGGGAACAGAAGAACCTAATAATAAAGTGTTGCGTTGGCTATATAAGCTGAGAGGTTAAGATGGATACGATACGATTAATTTCAAATGAATATGGTGATACTCCTCTTGTGGAATCTTATCGAACATTACGTAGCAATTTACAGTATCGATGTAATGCAGAAAATAGAAAGTTATTGTGTGTTACATCTGCTACAACAGGTGAAGGTGTATCGGAGGTAGCAGCTAATTTAGCGATTTCTTTATCCAAAAATAATGACAAGGTATTGTTAATTGATGGTAATTTACGCAATCCAGTGCAACATGTTGTTTTTGATGTAAAAAATCAAGGATTAACAAATCATATCATTATGGATGAAGATTTGACGATTCATCGTCATGTAATTCCTCATCTAGATTTAATTACCAGTGGTGTTGCAGTAGAATCTCCATCCGAGGTAGTTGATTCACATCGATTATCTACGGTATTTGAGTACATTCGTGATGAATATGATGTCATTATAGTGGATACACCATCCGTATTAAGTGTTACAGATGCCTTGGTAATAGCTGAGAAAGCTGATGGGGTTCTCTTTGTTGTAAAAGGTGACTATGTTCAGCCTGATGATGTGGCATTAGCTAAACAACGATTAGAGCAAATTGGAGTACCTATTATCGGATCAGTGTTTATTGATATAGAATAAATGGAAAGTATAGGTGAAAGCTATGAAAATTAATTTCTCTCCTCCAGATATTACAGAATTAGAAATTAATGAGGTGGTAGAAGCGTTAAAAAGTGGTTGGATTACAACTGGACCACGTACTAAGGAGTTAGAACGACGTATTGCAACTTATTTAGGGACACCAAAGGCAGTGTGCTTAAATTCGGCAACTGCAGCCTTAGAAATGATTCTTCGCGTATTGGGTATTGGACCAGGTGATGAAGTTATAACTAGCGCTTACTCCTATACGGCTAGTGCAAGTCCTGTAGTTCATGTAGGGGCAAAACTAGTATTAATCGACACGGCACCTGATTCTTATGAAATGGACTATGATAAGGTGGCTGCTGCCATAACCGATAAGACAAAAGCCATTATTCCTGTCGATATCGGTGGTGTACCTTGTAATTATGATCGTTTATTTACCATTGTAAATAATGCTAAATTTTTGTTTACACCAAGCAATGATATACAACGAGCGTTGGGTAGAATTCCAATCGTCGCAGACTGTGCACATTCCTTTGGGGCAACCTATAAAGGTCAGCATACAGGATATGTAGCTGATTTTAGTAGTTTTTCCTTTCATGCAGTAAAAAACTTTACTACTGCTGAGGGGGGTTGTGCTACGTGGAAATCTATACCTGGCATTGATGATGAAGTTTTGTATAAACAATTTCAATTGTTATCTCTTCATGGTCAGGATAAAGATGCGTTGGCTAAAACTAAGATGGGGGCCTGGGAATATGATATTAAAGGCACCTATTATAAGTGCAATATGACGGATATTATGGCTGCTATTGGATTGGCACAATTAGAGCGCTATCCTGGCCTATTAGAACGGCGTCGAGAAATTATTAATCGATATAATGACGCATTTAAAGATTATCCTGTATCTGTAGTATCTCATTATACGGATGAGCATATGAGCAGTGGTCATTTATATTTAGTGCGTATCAATAATGCAACCATAGAACAACGTAATGAATTAATTGAACGAATGGCAGAGAAAGGTGTTGCTACAAATGTGCATTATAAGCCGATTCCAATGCATACTGCCTATAAGAATTTGGGCTTTTCTATCGATGATTATCCTAATGCGTACAATCAATTTAAGAATGAAATAACATTGCCCCTTCATACTAATTTAACAGATGAAGAGGTAAGCTATGTGATTCATACATTTAAAGAATGTTTAGGTGCATTATGATTTGGAAATCATGGCAGGATTTGCCCGATGATATGCGATGTGAAGCAGTGCGTCCTTATTACGACATCTTAGCATCCAAACGTCGTGATTTGATGTTTAAGTCTGTATTTGATCGCTTAATGGCAGCCATTCTATTAGTAGTATTAAGTCCAATATTTCTAGTATTAGCAGTATGGATAAAACTAGATAGTGAAGGTCCTGTATTCTTTAGACAAGAACGGGTCACGCAGTATGGTAAATCCTTTAGAATTTACAAGTTTAGAACTATGGTACAAAATGCTGAACAGATTGGCGCTCAGGTTACGTCTAAAGGCGATATGCGTGTTACATCTGTAGGACAGGCTTTGCGAAAATGTCGACTCGATGAATTGCCTCAGTTGATAAATATATTGGAAGGTACCATGAGTTTTGTCGGCACGCGCCCAGAGGTCCCAAGATATGTAGCAGCTTATACAGATGAAATGAAAGCGACATTGTTACTTCCAGCAGGTGTAACGAGTGTAGCAAGTATTCGGTATAAGGACGAAGATATCTTGTTAGATGCGGCAGATGATGTAGATGATTGCTATATTCATAAGGTATTGCCTGCAAAGATGGAATGGAATTTACGGAGTCTTAAAGAATTCTCGTTTATTCGAGAATTAAAAGTTATGGTGGAAACGGTATTGGCCGTTATACGTTAGAAAGGTAGTATGGCAGAAACAACAGCTCATGATATACAAGCTAAAGAATTGAATATGCTATTAGTATTTAAAGAATTTTGTGATGCTCATAATCTACGATTCTATTTATGTGGTGGCGGTCTTATAGGAGCTATTCGACATAAAGGCTTTATTCCTTGGGATGATGATTTAGATATTTTTATGCCTCGTCCTGATTATGAACGGTTGGCTGAACTTTGGCCTATACATGGTGATAAACGATATACCTATTGTAGGACAACGAGAGATAAGATTTATCATGATGCGGGAGCATCCATTCGCGATGAAGAAACGACTTTCATCAATCGACATAGTGTGAATGAAGATATTTGTCATGGATTGGCCCTTGAGATTATGCCCATCGATGGTTGTCCAAAGGGGACTGTGAAGCGATTCTTTCAATTAATGTGGGCCATGACCTTTGCCTTATTTAATGCACAACGGTTACCTGATAACAAGGGCAAGTTGTATCGCATGTTGGCAGGGTGCATTTATAAGTTGATTTCTAAACCTTCGTGGCGATATCACATATGGCGCTTTGCAGAAAGACAAATGAGTCAATATGATTTTGATACATCCGATGAAGTAACCGAACTAATTGGTAGCTTAAAAGGTATGAAGCTACGCCACCCACGCCAAGATTTTGACCATGTAGTATATAAGGAGTTTGAAGGTCATCAAATTCCGGTTATGGCTGGATATGAACGGTACTTACGTTTGATTTGGGGCGACTATATGCAATTGCCACCTGTAGAACAGCGTGTAGCGAAGCATGATGCCGTATATATCGATATGGATTCTAGTTATACCAATTACAAGGGCATTCATTATTTAATAAATAAACATCGTTAATAGTAAAGGGAGGTTCTATGAAAAGAATAGCAGTTATCTTTGCTGGTGGCGTAGGATCCCGTATGAAAAATGATAAAATGCCAAAACAATTCCTTGAATGGAATGGCAAACCTATACTGATACAAACACTATCCATCTTTGAAGAAGAACCCTTCATTGATGGCATCGTATTAGTATGTAAGGCGGACTGGATGGATTATGCAAAAGCCTTAATTGAAAAAGAAGGCCTTCAAAAAATCGTATCCATTGTTCCTGGTGGCGAGACTGCACTGGACTCTCAATATAACGGTTTGCTTGAAGTGAAACGATTATATGGTGTTGATGATATAACCGTACTAATTCACGATGGTGTACGACCTTTGGTTGATCGGTCTACCATTGTTAGAAATATACAATCTGTTGAAACAAAGGGGAGTGCCATTACAGTGACTCCTGCTATTGAAACGGTAATGGTTACTGATGATGGAGAAATCAAAACGATTTTAAATCGTCAACAATGTTTGATGGCAAAAGCGCCTCAAAGCTTTAGGCTTGTTGATATTCTTTCAGTTCATGATACATCTATAGCTGAAGGAATTCATGATTTTATCGATTCTGCATCTATGATGATGCATTATGGGTACCCATTGTACCCCGTATGGGGGGAACCTGAAAATATTAAGATTACAACCCCGTCAGATTATTATATGTTCACAGGTATATTAAAAAATAGAGAAAGTGGAGGTGAGGGCAATTAATACGGTTGTTGAACGAGACATACAAGAAATTATAGGTGATTCTCATATATTTAAGGATTTTCAGGATAAGACAATACTTGTAACAGGGGCTACAGGTTTAATCGGCTCTATGGTGGCTCGTTCATTAGTAGCCGCCAATGATGCCTATCATCTTTCATTACATGTTATATGTCATGTGCGCAATATGGAAAAGGCACATTCTATGTTTAGGGATATTCTAGATTCACAATCAATCACATTTGTTGATATGCCATTAGATTCTCTAACTGTAGAGTGTGACTATATTATGCATGGGGCTGCCCCTACAAAATCAAAATATTTTGTAGAACATCCTGTGGATACGATTCGCACATCAATACATGGTACAGAACGTATGTTAGAACTGGGAAAAGAACAGCGAATTTTAGGTATGGTATACCTATCGAGCATGGAACAGTATGGTATACCTTATGAATCTGGTCAAGTTATGACAGAGGATCGCATAGGCATTTTAGATCATCTTAATGTTCGGAGTTCTTATTCTGAAAGTAAGCGTATGTGTGAATGTTATTGTAAATCCTATGCTGTTGAATTTGGTGTTCCTGTTAAAATCGCTCGCCTAGCGCAGACATTTGGGGCTGGTGTACCGCTAGATGATAATCGTGTGTTTATGCAATTTACACAAAATGCATTAGATGGACGTGATATTATCCTTCATACAAAGGGCGATTCCATGTCCAACTTCTGTTATATTACTGATGCAGTGCGGGCCATTATTATTTTGATGACCCAAGGTGATATGGGCGAAGCTTATAATGTGTGCCATGATGAGGAAACTCGTAGTATTGCTAGTATTGCCAATTTAGTAGCGTGCCATGTGGGAGGAGATAAAGTTTCTGTCATTTTTGATATACCTGAAAATGTGTCCTCCTTTGGATATGCGCCTACAGTTCATATGTTTTTAAATTCTAGGAAAATGCGCAATCTATCATGGGAACCACAGGTAACAATGAAAGACGCATATATACGTTTAGCCGAATATATCACAGAGGAGCGTCAAAATGGGTAAAGAAATTATTATTGTTACGATTTCCCTTGGTAATGACGGAGCTGAACGAATTTTAACAGAATTGGCCCGTCAATGGCATCATGATGGTCATAAGATTACTGTTATTCAAACGAGTCCCAATCGGTATGGTACAGAATATGCATTGCCAAAAGGAATTGAGCAAATTCAAATACATACGACGAGTTCCAATAAAATAATTCGCTTTTTACAAGAAATTAAAGCACTAATTGGCATATTGAAACAACGACCTAATGCAACATGTTTATCTTTTTTAAGTGCGTCTAGCTTTATTTTGGCCATCAGTTCTTGGTTTGTTAATAACCGAATGGTGTTCTCTGAACGAAATAATCCGCGTAAAGTGCCTGTTGGCAAACATCAACAAATGCTTCGAGATTTCGCGTTTCGATTTGCTGATGCCATAGTATTTCAAACGGAAGATGCAAAATCATATTTCTCTAAGTCTATACAAAGCCGTGGGCATATCATTCCAAATCCGATAAATGGCAATTTACCAGAACCTTACGAAGGGGAACGTGAAAAGATTATTGTAACCGCGTGTCGATTGCATCCGCAAAAAAATTTACCCATGATGATTAATGCATTTAGCATGTTGGCGGATGAGTTTAAGGATTATAAACTTGTCATTTATGGCCAAGGTGTCCTAGAGGATGAACTTCGTCAACAAATTGCAAATTTAGGATTAACAGACAGAGTTCTTTTACCGGGGTTCGCAACTAACATCTTGGAACAAGAGAGACCGTGTACAATGTTTGTGTCATCGTCTGACTTTGAAGGCATATCTAACTCCATGTTAGAAGCCATGGGAATGGGGTTACCTGTTGTTGTTACAGATTGCCCTGTAGGTGGAGCACGTATGGTTATTCAAGATGGAATTAATGGCTTGCTTGTTCCAGTAGGCGATACGAAAACTATGTATGAAAAAATGAAATCCATCTTAGCGAATCCAGAATTAGCTAAACGAATATCTGAAGAAGCTATTAAGGTGAGAGATACTTTCCCACTCAGTAAGATTGCTAAGCGTTGGATTGATATTCTTTAGTACAAGCTTGTGTTGTGATTACATATATTGAGAGAAGAGGGACAGTATTGAAAATAAATATTACGGCCATATCTGATCGTCTTATATGGTTTATAACATTAGTTTTTCTTGTACTTTCATTGACCATATCATTTGCTCTTGGTGATGCCGATTATGGTGCCTATGTGTTGTTCGTATGTTTGTTTGGACTGATAGTATGTTATCTCGTAAGAGAACAGGGGCGAATTACACTGTCATTTACATGGATGCATATGTATATGCTACTATTCATAGGCGTTTGTTATCTTAGTTCTCTGGATGCTCTTGATCCGTCTGTAGCGCTGAGCAGAAGTTTTGATATTGTAAAAATATTTTGTATGCTTATCGTTTTGTATATGTGTTTTCAACGAGAAAAATCGGTTGATTCCTTATTGAAAATCGGTATGTGGACAGGGTATATTG
Source organism: uncultured Veillonella sp. (assembly GCA_963539855.1). GTDB lineage: Bacteria > Bacillota > Negativicutes > Veillonellales > Veillonellaceae > Veillonella. The sequence continues at coordinate 11,537 of CAUTOY010000018.1, read as the reverse complement.
TCTGTTTCTATACGGTGTATTACTACGGGCTCGATTATTTTATTAATGTTCTTTCATCATCGGCTCGTATAGCAAATGATGCATTAAATGCAAATACGGTAGGTTTATTAGGCGCCAATGCCATTGTAATGACCATGTATTATATGATGTATGATAAGCCGCGGTGGTGGAATATCATAGCATTACCAACATTAGGTATATTAGCGGCTACAGGTAGCCGGAAAGCATTGGTATTTGTCGTCATAGGTGTTGTTTTACTATTTGTATTCAAAAGTTTTCGCAGTAAAAATATTATTAATTCTTTAGCTAAATTAGCGGCATATCTGTGCATATTAATTATTGCTTTTATAGGTATTTTACAGCTACCTATTTTTAGTGAAGTGTTAGAACGTATGAGTTCGATGGTAGATGCCTTTACAGGAACTGGTGGAGACTCATCTGCCATTGTTCGCATGGCTTTAGTCGATATAGGTTGGGATTTATTTCATCAATCTCCAATCATAGGCGTTGGGATTAATAATCCAGCAGTATATACATACTCTATTTTTGGACGGGAGAACTATTACCTTCATAATAATTATATTGAGCTATTGGCGGGTACTGGTGTTATCGGTGTGGTTACGTATTACTCCATGTATGTATATCTCGTTTATAACATGATACGATATCATGATTTTCACAGTAATGAATATATCATGGTATTTATATTGCTTATGTCTCAATTAGTTATGGATATGGGTTTGGTTTCCTATGAAAGTAAAAGCACTTACTTTTATATGATGTTATTTTTTATGGAAGTTCAGATCTTACGGACCAGGAGAAAGAAATTACATGAACATACAAACAATCTTGACCAAGGGAAAGCGGTTCATCTCTGATCCTTATTACCGTTTACGGGTGATGATAAAAATGGGGGCATACGACTCTTTAAGTGATGAAGCGTTTCTACGAAAGATATTTCCCCAATATATGGGATATCCATTAAATTTAGATAATCCACAGACCTTTAGTGAAAAGATGCAGTGGATGAAATTATATGATCGTAACCCCATATATACTACTATGGTTGATAAATATGAGGCTAAAAATTATTTAGCTCATAGAATTGACTCCAAGTACATCATCCCTACTTTAGGTGTATGGGACTCTTTTGATGAAATTGATTTTGATGCATTACCAAATCAGTTTGTACTGAAATGCACTCATGATAGTGGTGGTATTATAATTTGTAAAGATAAGTCTAAGTTTGATAAAGAAGGAGCACGTCAAATTATCAACAAATCTTTACAGCGTGATTTTTATCTTATAGCTCGTGAATGGCCCTATAAAAATGTGCGCCGCCGTATTATAGCAGAAGCGTATATAGATGAGTTAGGGAATGCAGATTTATTGGACTATAAGATGTATTCATTTCATGGAGAACCAAAGTTAACGGTAGTTTGTTCTGAACGATTTTCAAAAGGTGGAACACGTATGAACTATTATGATGGGGATTGGAACTATATTAATCTTTCCGTTCTTCATTATGAGCCTTCTAAGAAAACATTCAAAAAACCGCCACACTATGAAGAAATGAGATCATTATGCAAACAATTATCTAAAGAATTCCCGTTTTTGCGGGTGGATTTTTATGACTTGAATGATCGTCTTTATATTGGAGAATTAACACTATATCCTGGCGCAGGATTTATAAAGATAGAACCAATGGAGTTTGATTACAAAATGGGAGAGTGGTTACATCTTGAAGGTATATATCGGAGCTGATTTTGTTCCTACAGATATAAATCGTACATTATTTGAAAATGGTGATATGGAGTCTATCATTGGAACTCAAGTATATGACATGTTATGTGAGGCTGATTTAAATGTTTTTAACTTAGAGGTTCCTCTTACAGATAAGAATACACCGATTGATAAATTTGGACATAATTTAAAATCACCTACAAAAACGATTAATGGGTTTAAAGCAATACCATCCTTATTGCTTGGTTTAGCAAACAATCACTCCTATGATCAAGGGGGCGAAGGCCTGCAGTCTACCATAGATACATTAACACAAGCTGGCATAGCATATAGCGGGGCCGGTGGTAATGTAAATGAGGCGAAACAACCATACATATTTAGTAAAGATGGCATACGTCTTGGCATCTACATGTGCACAGAAAATGAGTTTTCTAGTGCTACTATACATAGTGCAGGGGCAAATCCTTTTGATGTTCTAGAAAGTTTTGATGATGTACAAGCTTTGAAAGAACAATGTGATTATGTAGTTGTCCTCTATCATGGCGGTAAGGAATTTTATAGATATCCTTCCCCTATGTTACAACGCTATTGTCGTAAGTTTATAGAAAAAGGAGCTTCTCTAGTTTTATGTCAACATAGTCATTGCATTGGTGCTAGAGAAGATTATGAAAATGGCACAATTATCTATGGACAAGGTAGTTTTGTATTCCAAACAGAATATTTTAATAATTTACATGATATAGTTGCTGATTCATTAGTCATAGAAATTGATATTGATCAAGAGGGACTTCATATCAATGAAATTCCTGTTACTCGTACAGAAGTAGGGATTACTTTGGCACCTAAGGAGCATGCCCAACTTGTTATACAAAAGTACAATCAATTAAGCGAGGATATAAAGGATCCTCATTTTGTATATGAAAGCTATAAGCATTTTGCCGATGAGCATATTAATCGCTACTTGCGCGAATTCTTAGGTCGTTCTTGGGTTGTGAAAGCATTTAATCTTTTATGCAATCGCAAGTTGGTTCGCTTATTATTAGGCAAGACAAGTTATTTAGCCATACAAAATTATCTAACCTGTGAAGCGCATTATGAATTATTTTTACAAGGCTTAAAGAATATTAATCGTAAATAAATGGATTTGAATCTCTATGGATACTAAAGTTGTAGCTGCTGCTAAGTGGTCACTTATAACAGAGGTCTTAGCAAAGCTTATTACACCAGTTACAAATATCATATTGGCCCATATATTGGCACCTACAGCATTTGGTATTTTAGCAACCATAATGATGGTTATTTCTTTTGCAGAAATGTTGGCTGATGCGGGTTTCCAAAAGTTTCTTGTTCAATACGAATTTGAAAATGAAGAAGAAAAGCAGAAGAGCGTTAGTGTCGCTTTTATCTCCAATATAGTTCTAGCTATTGTATTGTGGCTAGTTATTATTATTGGGCGTGATGAACTAGCAATATTGGTTGGAAACGAAGGACTAGGAGTTCCATTGGCTGTCATGGGGGCGATGTTACCATTAAGTGCATTTAGTAGCATTCAAATGGCAATGTATAGAAGAAATTTTAATTTTAAATTCCTTTTAAGTATTCGTATGATTACAATCATTACGCCTTTGTTAGTATCGATACCGATGGCGTTAGCTGGATTTGATTACTGGTCCTTGATTGCAGGATTATTAGCCGCACATTTATTTACAGCCATTGCACTATGTGTTCGACAAGAAAAGTTGATATCTATCTATTTTTCGGGATCTGTGTTTCGAAACATGTTCAGCTTTAGTGCTTGGTCCTTAGCGGAAGCTTTCTCTATATGGCTTACTGCTTGGGTGGATACATTCATTATTAGTCATTTTTTAAATGCCTATTATCTTGGTGTTTATAAGATGCCAACAGCTATAGTAACTACTGTTATGGCTATTGCTACATCTTCGATGGCTCCGGTTTTATTCTCTGCATTATCACGGTATCAACATAATCAGGTAGAATTTGAAAGAACCTTTTTAACCTTTCAACGATATATGGCTTTATTCCTAGTACCTTTAGGGGTGGGCATGTTTGTATACCAAGATTTTATTGTACAGATTTTATTGGGGCCCCAGTGGAAACTAGCTGGTATCGTGTTAGGATCCTGGGCTTTAAGTTCGTCCCTAGTGACGGCTATATCGTATTTAATATCCGAAGCATTTCGTGCGAAGGGAATGCCTAATATTTCATTTCTTGCACAGGTGGCACATCTAGTCGTATTAATACCTGTTATATATGTATGCGTACAATATGACTTTACAACCTTTGTATATGCTCGTTCTATTGTGCGTGTACAGATGATTGCTGTACTCCTTTATCTCTTAGCAAAATATGTGAATATGAGTGCATGGCATGTCATTCGAAATATTAAATCTTATATCATTGCTTCAGCTATAGTGGGTACGGGTTCATATGTTTTATTACATTTACATAATAGTATGATGTGGACGGTTTTCTGTATATGTATCAGTCTGATTTCGTATCTTGGTGTGTTGTATCTATTTCCAACGGAGAGAATTATACTTGCTAAAATATGGGAGAGCGCCTTATTACGGTTAAAACGCTCTTAAAGGAAAGGACAGATTATGCTTTCACAAAATGTATCATTACATAATAAAATCATTCTCATTACAGGCGCAGCTGGGTTTGTCGGTGCCAATCTTGTTATGTCGCTGCTCAAAACAGTTCAAGGAAGTCATATCATAGGTGTTGATTCTGTTAATGACTATTATGATGTAAGCTTAAAAGAATATCGCTTACAACAGATTGAGTCAGATGTTAAACATGATAATCAATGGACCTTTAAAAAGGGAAATATCGCAGATAAAGCATTTTTAGAGGCTATTTTTGAAGAATATAAACCAGATATCGTTGTAAATTTAGCTGCACAGGCTGGTGTACGGTATTCCATTACTAACCCAGATGCTTATATAGAGTCCAACATTATAGGATTTTATAATATATTGGAATGTTGTCGATACTCTTATGATAATGGGGCAAAAGGGGTAGAGCATCTTGTATATGCATCTTCATCTTCTGTATATGGATCTAATAAAAAAATTCCATATTCCACTGAAGATCAAGTGGATAATCCTGTATCTTTGTATGCGGCTACCAAGAAGTCGAATGAGTTATTAGCATATTCCTATGCTAAGTTGTATAACATACCGAGTACTGGACTGCGTTTCTTTACTGTCTATGGTCCAGCGGGACGTCCCGATATGGCGTACTTTGGCTTTACTAATACATTGCGCAAGGGAGAAGTTATTAAGATTTTCAACTATGGTAATTGTAAGCGTGATTTTACTTACATAGATGATATTGTTGAAGGTGTGTATAAGGTTATGCAAGTGGCTCCAGAACGAAGAAATGGTGCTGATGGGTTACCTGTACCTCCATATGCAATTTATAATATTGGCAATAATAGCCCTGAAAATCTATTGGACTTTGTGACGATTTTAGGGGAAGAATTAGTAGCAGCCGGTGTGTTACCAGCAGACTTTAATATGGAACGCCATAAGGAACTTGTAGCGATGCAACCAGGCGATGTACCAATTACCTACGCAGATACATCCGCATTAGAAGCTGACTTTGGATTTAAACCAAGCACAACACTTCGCGAAGGGTTAAGGCGCTTTGCGATATGGTATAAAGATTTTTACATGAAGGGTGGTAAATAAATGAAAATAGCAATAGCTGGTACAGGCTATGTGGGCCTTTCAAATGGTGTATTATTAGCACAACATAATGAGGTAGTAGCCTTAGATATCATTCCTGAAAAGGTTGAAATGATTAATCGTAAGGAATCACCTATTGTAGATGCGGAACTAGCAGATTATTTAAAAAATAAATCTTTGAATTTCCGTGCTACATTAGATCCTAAAGAGGCCTTTCTCGGGGCTGATTATATAATTATTTCTACTCCAACAAACTATGATCCACAAAAGAATTTTTTTGATACATCATCCGTAGAATCCGTTATTAAGACTGTCTTAGATATTAATCCTGATGCGGTTATGATTGTTAAATCAACAGTTCCTGTAGGTTATACAGAACAGATGCGAGAACGGTTTAATACGAAGAATATAATTTTCTCTCCTGAGTTTTTGCGTGAAGGTAAAGCTTTATATGATAATTTATATCCTTCTCGCATTGTAGTAGGTGAAGATTCAGAACGAGCACATACGTTTGCTCACTTATTAGCAGAGGGTGCTCTTAAAGCTGATATACCTTTATGTTTCACTGGTTCTACAGAGGCAGAGGCCATCAAATTATTTGCTAATACCTATTTAGCATTGCGTGTAGCTTATTTTAATGAGCTAGATTCTTATGCAGAGGTGCGTGGATTAAATACAAGTGAGATTATTCATGGCGTATGTTTAGATCCTCGTATTGGGGATTTTTATAATAATCCATCCTTTGGATATGGAGGTTACTGCTTGCCAAAGGATACAAAGCAATTACTTGCCAATTATAATGATGTACCACAGAACCTCATATCTGCCATTGTTGACGCGAATCGGACAAGAAAAGATCACATTGCAGATGCCATCATAGGAAAAGATCCTAAGATTGTCGGTATTTACCGATTGACAATGAAAACAAATTCCGATAATTTTAGAGCTTCTGCTGTACAAGGTATCATGAAGCGTATTAAAGCAAAGGGAATCGCCGTTGTTGTTTATGAACCAACACTAGAGGCTGATGATTTTTTCCACTCACCAGTCATTAGAAACTTTGATGATTTTAAACGTGTTAGTGATGTGATTGTGGCCAATCGTTGGGATGATTCCTTAGGCGATGTAAAGGATAAAGTTTATACTAGAGATATTTTTGACCGAGATTAGTGGCGGTGATAGTAGATGTTAAAGAAACATTGGATAAGCTTTGCTTTAGTTGTGCTCGTTATCCTTTTTATCTGGGCTAATTCACTACAAAATGATATTTCCTCAGATGATTTGAGTCTTAAGATGACACAATGGTTGAGTCCGATTCTGTATAAGCTTGGCCTCACAGGTGACATGTGGTCGTTAAATCGCATTGTTCGCAAGATGGCGCATGTGTTCGAGTTTGCTGTACTTGGTGGATGTTTATATGTAGCATTGCATCAATTTAATCGTGAATATGCAGGCCTTAAAGTAATTTTTATAGGATTGATTATTGCTGTTATAGATGAATTCTTGCAACTTTCAAGCATTGGTAGACATGCATCGATTCGCGATGTGGCAATCGATACAGCAGGCGTCATCATTGGTGTTGCTGTCGTACAAGTTATACTATCTATTTATCGAAGAATCCGACATAGTTAATAGATGGATTTTAATTTAATATACAATATATAAGGCTTCTATGAGTTATTTATAGAAGCCTTATTTTGTGAAAGCAAAATGAAAATATTAAATAATCTTTAATTTCAAACAATCAAATATTATCAAAAGTTTAGGTATAGGTACTTTTCAAGACATAGATTCATTGGTATAATATGAATGTAAAATGAATTTAACTAATTAAAGAGATTATATTGAAGAGATTTATATCGAGGTAAGGGGCGATATAAAGATGAAAATGGGGAAGAAGATGAAACGTATTTTAGATTTACACACATATATTTTACCATCTATGGAAGATGGTAAGGGACCTCAGTCCATGGCTGAATCTGTGCAAATGGTTAAAGATTTAGCTCGTTCTGGTATTACAGATATTTTTTGTACACCTAATGTTAATGAGCTAAATGTACATACCATTGTTGAATCAGTAGTGGAGCAGGTAGAAAATTTAAGACAAGTAGTATCTGAACAAGCGATACCGGTTACATTACATAGTGGTGCTGTTGTTGAGTTAGGTGACGGTATGATTGACTATATACGCAATCATAAAGAATCTCTTGTATTAGGTAATAGCCATTTTATGTTAGTTACTATTTCACAAGATTGTAAGTTATACCATATAGATGCATGGTTACAGACTTTATGTGACTTAGGTATTACGCCAATTATAAGTGAAGTGGAACGTAATGACCTTTTCTTTAATACACCTGAACAACTATTGGAATGGGTTGATAAGGGCATTTTGTTTGAATGTAATATTATGTCATTTACACATCATTCTGAGCATTATACGAGAGCTATTGAATTATATACGAATGGTCTAATACACTTTTTTGGTACTGGTTATGATGTAATGAACAATCAATATGGTGGCTATGTAGATGTAATTTCTAAACTAGATGTTGAATATAAGAAAGATTTACTTAGTGACATCCGATTAAATGAACGCGATTTATTAGCGGATAGAGTATTTTATCCTACAGTACCTGATCATTGGGCAGGAAAACGGCCTAATTTTTGGACTCGACTCCTATCAATTGCTTTATAAAAAAGAGTTTTTTGCTATGCCGTTTAAGTATAGCAAAAAACTCTTTTTTTACATGATATTGTATTTTTCATTGCAATAAAACACTATATATAGTATACTATGAAAGCAGTTAGAAATACGAAATTACATCTGGGATTTTGTATTTTTCGTAGTAAATAATATAGATTAAGTATGGTTTTTCCATGCTTTTTTATATGCAATGACATTAATTTATTCGGAGTGTGGAAACAGGGAGGTTCCGAGATGTTGCAGGTCATTAAACGGGATGGTACAAAGGTACCTTTTGATAAACATAAAATTGCAGTTGCTATTGAAAAGGCAGAACATAGTAGTACGGGGTTATATGAATCTGGCTTAGCTGAACGCATTGCTGATGAAATTGAAGCATATGCTATAAAACTTCAAAAGGATATGACAATCTATGCTATAGAAGACCAAGTATACTATAAGTTGATTGAGTATCATAATCCTGCAACAGCTCGTGCTTATGAAGGTTATAAAGCAGTACAAGCCTTCAAACGTCGCCAAAACACGACTGACGAAGATGTCATCGGTTTATTGGATCGTAGTAATGTTAGTGTTCTTGATGAAAATTCTAATAAAGATGCTGCCATTGTATCTACACAACGCGATTTAATTGCTGGTGAAGTATCCAAGGATATTGCGCGTCGTAAGTTAATTCCTACAGATATCTTAGAAGCACATGATAGCGGTGCCATCCATTTCCACGATATGGACTATATCATCCAACCGATGTTTAACTGTTGCTTAATCAACTTAGAAGATATGTTGACAAATGGTACAGTTATCAATGGTAAGCGCATTGATACGCCAAAATCATTCCAAGTAGCATGTACTGTGACAACTCAAATTATTGCCCAAGTTGCATCTGGTCAATATGGTGGTCAAAGTATTAATGGTATTGATCGTATTTTGGCACCATTCGTACGTAAATCTTATGAAAAAATCCTCAATAATGTAATTGAAGAACAAGTTGAGATTTACGGCATGGAACCAAATATGGAAAAGGCTCGTGAAATTGCTTGGAAACGTACACGCAAAGAGGTAAAGGACGGCATTCAAACCATTCAATACCAAATCAATACATTGATGACTACAAATGGCCAATCCCCATTCGTTACATTGTTTATGTATTTCCAACCTGATTATGAATACGCTAAGGAAGCGGCATTAATTACGGAAGAAATTTTACGTCAACGTATTAAGGGTGTAAAAAATGAAGCCGATGTATACATTACACCAGCGTTCCCTAAATTGATTTACGTATTAGATGAACACAATGTTCATCCGGATAGCCCATATTATTATTTAACAGAATTGGCTGCTCAATGTACGGCTAAACGCATGTATCCTGATTATATTTCGGCGAAAAAAATGAAGGAAAACTATGAAGGCAATGTATTTAGCCCTATGGGATGTCGTTCTTTCTTATCTCCATGGAAGGATGCACAAGGCAATTATAAATTTGATGGCCGTTTCAACATGGGCGTAGTCAGTTTGAATTTACCACAAATTGGTATTTTAGCACGCGGTAGTGAAGAAAAGTATTTTGAAATCCTAGATAAACGACTTGAGTTAGCTGAAAAAGCATTGATGTTACGTTACAATCTATTGAAAGATGTAGTAAGTGATGTATCTCCAATTCACTGGCAACATGGTGCTATTGCACGCCTTAAAAAAGGTGAAAAAATCGCTCCATTCTTGACTGGTGGCTATGCGACGATTTCTCTTGGTTATATTGGCATTTATGAAGCCTGTCGCTTGATTACTGGTGAATCTAATACAGGTGAACATGGTCGTGTTTTTGCCATGAAAATTATGGATCGTTTGAACCAAGCTATTAATGAATGGCGTGAAAAGCATAATTTAGGCTTTGGTCTTTATGGTACGCCTGCTGAAAGCTTAACAAATCGCTTCTCATCATTGGACCGTGCACGTTTTGGTATCATCGAAGATGTAACAGATAAAGGTTACTATACAAATAGTTATCATGTTAGCGTTCGCGAAGAAATCAATGTATTTGACAAATTTGCCTTTGAATCTGAGTTCCAAAAGAAATCTACAGGTGGTTGCATTTCCTATGCAGAAATTCCTAATATGACAAATAATATTCCCGCAGTATTGACGATGATTAAATATATTTACGACAATATTTCCTACGCAGAGTTCAATACGAAATCTGACTATTGTCATGAATGCGGATTTGATGGTGAAATCAAGGTTAATGATGATAATCAATGGGAATGTCCACGTTGTCATAATACAAATCGCGATAAATTAACGGTTATTCGTCGTACGTGTGGATATCTTGGTGAAAACTTCTGGAATGAAGGTCGCACAAAAGAAATTAAAGATCGTGTAATGCATATTTAATTTTATTAATCGTAAACATGTTAAAAGCTGTGCCATCGGCACAGCTTTTACTATATACATAATAAATTGAAATATATCTATATGTTTAATTGGGTCAAAGTTGATCACCGGCAAATATGGAGGTTATTATGAGATATGGACAGATTCGACAATATGATATCGCCAATGGAGAAGGTATACGCACATCTATATTTGTAACTGGGTGCACCCATTGCTGTTATAATTGTTTTAATGAAGAATATCAAGATTTTAATGCTGGCCAAGAGTGGACTGATAAAGAAACACAGTTGGTTGTGTCTTATGTAAAAGATCCTAATTGTGCTGGTCTTACATTGCTTGGTGGTGAACCATTTCAAAATGTAGATGGTATGCTAGCTATAGTGAAAGCGGTGCGTGAAGCAGCGCCTGAAAAACCTATCTGGGCTTACTCTGGCTATGTTTGGGATGATATTATATCTGATCCATCGCGCCGTAGCTTAGTGGAACAAATCGATATCCTAGTAGATGGTCGATTTGTAGATGAGTTAAAAGATCCATCCTTACGATTTAGAGGATCCTCTAATCAGCGTATTATTGATATACAAGCTTCGTTGAAACAAGGTGAAGTAGTATTGGCTATGGAGTGATATAGAGAGTATGTTAGATAAACGTCTACTTGGTTTAGTGATAATCGTTGGTCTGGTGGCGGGCTTAATCGGTTCTTTTTATACCCATTTGTTACATTATATTCAGCATTTTATGTATGCCTATTCTGCATCAGAAGGTTTATCCTTTGGCCAAGCCGTAGCCCGTGTATCGCCTGAACATCGATTGTTAGCCGTGCTGGCCTGTGGTCTAGTTGGCGGTGTAGGGTGGGTTCTTATCCATCGTTATGGAGATCCACTGGTAGATATAAAAAAAGCTGTTCAAGACTCTACAAAAGAAATGCCTCCGTTGACCACATTTATTCATGCTACATTGCAAATTATTACGGTCGGCATGGGTTCTCC
>CAUTOY010000017.1:0-23242 GCA_963539855.1 uncultured Veillonella sp. | reverse complement strand
GAATTTGTGTCACTGTCGATTTATGAACCTTAGCCTCCGCTTGAGCTACCAGATTATATATGTTTATAGCATGCTGTTTACAGGTATCAGAAATCGATAAATGATTAATTATATCCGTTACACCTTGTAAACCTCGACCATGTACATGATTTTCACTATGTCCATGGCTGTGACCATGACTTTCAGATTCCTCTATGCCATTAATAGTAACAGCCACCCGATAGCCATCTAAGCCTTTTTCTTCTTTTGGTATAAGAGTATAGGTAACATCAGGTATACCTATTTGATTGAGCTGTTCTATCCATGTTTCAGGGTTATCTACTAAGCCAAGTAATGTAGCAGTTAGCATATCGCCTGCCAATCCCATTTGGCAATCTAAAAATAATCGTTTCATTTACGTTCACCTATATGATTAATCATGTTCGCCGTATAAGCAGCACCAAATCCATTGTCTATATTAACAACGGTAACACCACTGGCACAGGAGTTAAGCATGGATAAAAGCGCCGTTACACCACCAAAGGCTGTTCCATAACCAACACTAGTAGGTACTGCGATAACAGGCACATCCACAAGTCCACCAACAACACTTGCTAAAGCCCCTTCCATGCCGGCAATGACTACGATAACCTTAGCAGACATAATAGTATCTAAATGTTGTAACAAACGATGAATACCCGCCACTCCTACGTCATAAATTCGATGAACCGTATTACCGTAAAACTCGGCTGTAATGGCACATTCTTCAGCCACTTTATAATCACTTGTACCGCCGGTAACAATAGCTATACTGGACTTCGTTTTCTCCGTAGGCATCTCACCAACGTAGCCCATATGAGCATCCTTGATATATGTCAATGAATGCTGTTCTTGAACATCTGCGGCCACATCAGGTGCCAACCGTGTAATCAATATGTTACCTTGCCCGTTGGACTGCATAGAGGAAATAATACCTACAATTTGTTCGCTCGTCTTTCCGGCCCCATAAATCACCTCTGGAACACCTTGTCTAATTTGACGATGAAGATCAACATGAGCAAACCCTAAGTCTTCAATAGGTTTCATCTTTAGTTTTAATAAAGCTGCATCCACATCTACCTGTCCATTTTTCACTTGTTCTAAAAGAGCTTTAATATTATCACTCATGAACGCACCTCTAAATCTAATACAACATCATCAAACATAGTCTTAAAATCTGTAAGAATCTTACAACGATTTTTAATAACCATAGACACTTGATTTTCTGGCACTTGAATCTTAGCAGTATTTCCAACTAATCTAACCCTAAAATCAGATAAGCCTAAGGAAAAAAGATAGCCTTCAGCTCGTTCTATATGTTCTAAATCACTACCAGTTATACGTTGTCCAGATTGAAATCTTGTCGCTAAACAAGCATAGGATGGTTTATTCCAAGTAAACAAATCAGCTTGTTGCGCCAATTTACGAATCATAGATTTTGTTAAGCCACATTCCCGCAATGGAGACTTAACAGATAGCTCTGCAATAGCTCGCATACCAGGGCGATCCTCTACCTCATCACTTGCATTAGTTCCATCGCATAATACGGTAAATCCATCTTGTTTTGCATGTTCGCTTATTGTAGTGAATACATAATGTTTACAGTAGTAACAACGGTCACTTGGATTGCTCGTTACATCATCATGTTCAAGTACATCAATATCTATGATTTCTAAGGAAATGCCGATAAACTCTGCGATTTTCTTAGCATCGTCTAATTCAAATTGTGGCACAAACTGAGACTTTACAGTATATGCTTTGCATGGAATCCCAGATTGTTTGGCTACATATGCTAAATAGGATGAATCTACACCACCCGATAGGGCAATTGCAATATTACCAAGACTCTTTACATACTCTACCAAATTCATAACTTATATAACCTTTATTGATTCTCTATACTCTATAGTATTGTAAATAAAAAACAAAATAGAGTCACATATAAGGACTCTATCAACTTAATTCCTTTTAAATTCAATTAAACAACTTACTTATGTATGTAGTATATACTTTTTAATTTATATTTTCTAACTCATAAATGAGATAAATGTTCATGTATTACATTGTTTTTTTTCTATATAAGAAAACCACCTATCATAAATAGGTTCTTAAGGCCTATACGAGATAAGTGGTTTATAATTTATAAAAAAATATGATAATGAATCACAAACAGTATATCAAATCATGTATTAGTATTTATTATATATTCATTAAAAATTTTACACTCTGCAATTGTTTTCCTATTTCTTGTTCACAATAAGAAAATAATAATCGTTCTAGTTCCTTCCATACTGCTCCAGTGAGCTCCATAGGGGCTGTATCCCCCCATTGATACGTTAAAATACTAGGCATAACTGACCGTAATGCTGCAGATGGATTCATATGCGTACTCATACGTAATTCATTCCAAAACACATCGATTCCATCACGAGATAAAAAGGCCTTACTTTGCGGCATCACACCTGCTAGTGACAGCATTTGCCAACCAAGTATAATCGTACCTAAACGAACATTTCTTCGACGTATAGATTTAGAATAGTTGACTACAGCATCGAACACCTTGCGATCTACATCATACAACGCAAAGAGTTCTTGTATCAGCTCACTTGCTACAGCTGCATAGGCAATGTTATCAAGGTTGGTATCTAGTGATTCCACCACATAGGAACCATCGATTTGTGTGACTTTTACAAATTCCTCATCCTGCACAACTGTGATATACATAGCACTAAAGGGTCTTAAATATGAGGCATTACGCAATGTTTGCAATCGTTTATGCGGAAAAGAAGCCCTAATGATACCCAAGGATGGCGTGATAAAGGTGAACACAGAATAGAGCTTGTACTTTTTTCGGCTCACCACGATGGCCGGTGTATTAAAGGCGCCACTAATCTTGTTCATGTTCATCATCCGCAACAATTTCAGGCTCAGGCAAAGGAGTCACACGTAACCGTGAAATACGATAGCCTTGCATCTTGATGATTTCAAATGTATAGCCATAAGCATCAACGGTATCCCCTACAATTGGAGTACGACCTAACAGGCCGAAAATATAGCCGCCAATTGTGTCAGAATCGGAGTCCTCAATATGAATGTTCATCATTTCAGATACTTCATCAACAAGGACCTTACCGTCAAATTCAAAGGAACCATCAGAATAACTCATTGTTGCAGGCAAATGAGATTCATGTTCGTCTTGAATATCTCCGACTAATTCTTCAATGATATCCTCTAAGCCTACAAGACCCACCATACCACCGTATTCATCGACAACAACGGCTTGGTAAATACGACGAGTTCGCATATATTGTAGTAAGGTAGATAATTTCATAACTTCAGGAACTGTCAGAATATCTCGTTTAATATTGCGTAAATCTTTTCTAGCTTGATTTTGACGTTCCATCAAATCCTTAATATGTACAAGACCTACGATATGATCCTTATCTTCTACGCACAATGGGTATCTCGTATGGGATGTAGAACGAATTACCTTCATAGCTTCATCATAACCATCTTCAACGAAAATACAGTCAACGTCTTGACGTGGTACCATAACTTCTTTTGCCATACGTTCCACAAAGTTGAACACATTGTCTATCAACTCAGATTCTACCTGATTTAATTGACCTTCTTCATGACTTCGAGAAATCATCATACGAATTTCTTCTTCCGTATATACGAGGTCTAGTTCTGTTAAGTATTTTGTTTGATAAAACTTAAGAATACAATTTGATATTTTACTAGCTAGCCATACAAAAGGATATACAACACGACCAACAACAACAACAATGCGGCTATGCATATTGACATACTTTGTAGGGAATGACAATCCCAATGCTTTTGGTACGATTTCACCAAAAATAAGTACGATCAGGCTAATGATGATTAGCAATAGAAGGTCCAAAATATGATGAACCCAAGTACCATGAATGTCGAAAACATCCATAATCCCCGCTACAAAGCTATTAAAAATATATGTACCAGTTCCCGCTAAGGCGAGAATGAAAAAAAGTATTAGAAATTGTGTAGTATTTAGAAAATACTCAGGATTTTGATAAAGCTTTAATAAAAATTGACGATCTTTCTCTAATAATATCGTCATATCCTCCACATGTTCTTTGCGCAAACGAGCAAAGGAAAATTTTGCAACAACTAAAAAGTTAATTAAGAAAATACATACTATGCCAAATCCAATCGGTAACAGGGCATCTATACTGTCCATAACAATCCTTTCTATCTATAATCAATCTAAATAATCTATTTTTTATATCCTAATTCTGAAAGCATCCCCGATTTATTGCGCCAGTCCTTTTTAACCTTAACCCATAAATCAAGATACACTTTTGTTGCTAACAACTTTTGAATATCTATGCGCGCTTCTGCACCAATCTTGCGTAGTAACACACCTTTATTACCAATGATAATCCCCTTTTGAGAATCCCGTTCACAATAAATGGTAGCACGAATATAGGTTGTTCCATCATCACGAGTCTTCATTTCATCCACATCGACAGCGATGGCATGAGGAATTTCATCACGAGTAGACAACAAAATCTTTTCACGAACAATATCGGAAATAATCAAGCGTTCTGGTTGGTCCGTAATCATATCTTCTGGGAAGTATTGAGGGCCCTCTGGCAAATGCTCACCTAGCACATTAAGAAGTTCAGATAAATTTTCTTTATTCTTTGCCGAAATAGGAATGACACCAGCAAATGGATATGCATCTTGATAGGATACGATGGCTTCTAATACTTGTTCTTTTTGTAATGTATCAATCTTATTGACTACGAGAAACACCGGTACTTTCACACGTTTCAACTGTTCAATAATGAAATTATCCCCTGGCCCTCGTTTTTCATTGCCCGCCACAACAAATAGAACAGCCTCTGTTTCCTTCAAAGATTCAATGGCTGCATCGACCATAAATTCACCTAATTTATGTTTTGGCTTATGCACACCAGGTGTATCCATGAAAACGATTTGTTTTTCTTCATCGGTGTAAACACAAATAATGCGGTTACGCGTAGTCTGTGCCTTATCAGATACAATGGCAATCTTGTCGCCTATCAAGGCATTAATCATCGTCGATTTTCCTACATTTGGACGTCCTACAACGGCTACGAAGCCGGATTTAAAATGTTCTGCTTTATTCATTATATGGTTGATCCTCTCGTACATACCCTAAATTAGAAAGCACAAATTCTTCTTCTGTGCGCATTTCCTTCTTGTCTTCATCGGTCATATGGTCATAGCCTAAGATATGCAAACAACTATGTGTTGTTAAATAGGCTAATTCCCGTTCAAAACTATGTCCGTATTCTATGGCTTGTTCATGAGCTCGTTCTAAGGAAAGTATCATATCTCCTAATAAATGATGTTCCTCTTCACTACCTTCGTAATCATCCCCTTCATTGAGAGCAAAGGATAATACGTCTGTGGGCCTATCAATGCCGCGATATTCCTTATTTAGTTCATGAATTTTCTTATTATCACATAGCAGAATACTTAACTCATCATCTTCGAGTCCATATACGCGGCTCACTTCATCGCAAACCTTTTGTATAACCTCTTCAATCTTAGCATCTTGCGCTATACCATCATCATAACTAATTTGTATATGCATAATTTTTATTCTTCCTTTGAAAGCTTTTGATGATACGCATCATAAGCCTTGACAATACGACCTACCAAATCATGACGCACCACATCTTGATCCGTAAAGTAAACCATATGAATGCCCGACACTCGTTTTAATACCTTTTCTGCTTCATATAAGCCAGAAGTTACACGAGGCGGCAAATCAATTTGTGTTTTATCACCATTGACGACCATTTTAGAGTTGTTACCTAAACGTGTTAAAAACATCTTCATTTGTTCTGCCGTCGTATTCTGTGCTTCATCCAAGATAACAAATGCATTCTCCAGTGTACGTCCACGCATATACGCTAGAGGTGCTACCTCGATAGTACCCCGTTCCATAAATCGTTGAACTTGTTCAATGCCAAACATTTCGTGCAACGCATCATATAGTGGACGTAAATATGGGTCTACTTTATCTTGCAATTCTCCAGGTAAGAAACCAAGCCGTTCACCAGCCTCTACGGCAGGTCGGGTCAAAATAATCTTATCTACATTACGATTTTTCAAGTAAAATGCTGCCAGTGCAACAGACAAAAAGGTTTTACCTGTACCAGCAGGACCGATGCCAAAGGTGATCGTATTCTTGCGAATACTGTCTACATATTGCTTTTGACCTTCCGTCTTTGGCGTAATACTTTTACCACGCATTGTTACGGACAATGTATCCTCAAACATGGAGTGTAGGGCATCCCCTTTACCATTCATGACCATCTTAGCCGCAATGCGTACTTGAGATTCGGTGATAGTGCTCCCCTCTTTATAGAGGAATACAAGTTCCTCTAATGTCCGATATAGTGCCTCTACGTGAAGCTCGTCCCCTTTTATAACAACTGTATCACCGCGCGATACGATATCCACAGGGATGACCTCATTCATCATTTGTAAATATCTATTATGTTGACCTAGTATCGATTGTGCTAGATCATAGGTAGGAAAGGTAAATACCCGTTCACTCATACTTGTCTCCCATCTATAAATTTCCGTACTGCTTTACCATTTAAATAATCACACAAATCGCCTTGATAAGCATCTAGTTCATCCATCATATCGTCGATTAAATCCTGTACACGCCACCATCCCATAGACCAATTAGTAAATAATGTGTTATCCTCTGGCGCACGTCCCACCAGTCGTTGCAACACTATATCTGGATGAAGATGGCGTAAAAACTGAACAACGCGCTCCGCGTATTCTTCAGCACTAATCAAGGTAATTTGACCTTCTTTATACCATTTAGCCATCAATGTATTTTTTACAATATATAGGGCATGTAATTTAACTTGGTCTACACCGAGCGATGATAAAATCCGCGCCCCTTCAATGGTGTCTTTCATCGTATCCCACGGTAAATTTACAATCATATGGGTAGTCACATTAAATCCATAGCGCTTAATGCGAAGTACCGCATCGATAAATTGTGCCAAGTCATGACCCCGATTGATTTTCTCAAGTGTATGATAATTAACGGTTTGCAATCCTAATTCGATGTAAATATCCTTCTGAAACCGTTGTTGTATATCCTGTAGAACATCTAAATATTCATTAGAAATACAATCTGGTCTTGTAGCGATAGCAATCCCCACTGCTTCATCGATACAACCCTGTTCCATATAGTCTTTAAAAGCCTCAAGCGGTAAATAGGTATTACTAAAGTTCTGATAATAAGGTATAAATTTCTTCGCCTTGTATTTAGGGCCGATATGTGCAATATTTTCTTCTAACTGCATGTGCACAGTCATCCATGCAGGCCTATTCTCATAACCAGCACCAATTTCACCACAAAATGTGCATCCCCCAACACCTGCTGATCCATCTCGATTAGGGCAAGTTAACGGTAATGCAACAGGTAATTTATATACCTTTTCACCATATGTTTCTTTATAAAATTTTGACACCATCCGGTACCGTTTCGGTCTCGTTGTATCTGACATAACACTCCTCTATATCATTGTATATTTTCAGGTCGAATAAAAGGGGCTACCTCTTTATTCACGTCTATAATGACTGTGAAAGCACCATCTGGTATATGTTGAACGCCCAAATACTCTGCTGTTTCACGGCTCATAGTCATTTCCACATATTGTTGACGAATTTTACGCCATTCTTTAAAAGTATAATTTGGAATATATATAGAAGCTAGTTCTTCATTACGCCAGAATGCTTCGCCTACTTGTAACAATTCCTTCGTTTGTTTTGGCAATCCTACTGCTTCGCTGCGTACCTTACCACGATAACTTACCAATGTATCATATTGCAATAATTCGGCAGCTATCGTATCGCCTTTTGAAAGAAAGAAATGATATAAAAATTCAATTTGATCTATATCCTTAAGATTAACCTTGTGATTACCTTCCTTAAGCCATGAACGAGTCATGTCACAGAAATAAGTAAATGCATCAGTTTCACCATGAATCAATTGTTGTCCAATATATCCAAATGTCGTTCTAAATCGCTCACTATTATAGAACCGTTCAAAAACATCTTCAAAATACTTTAAGAAACGTACATCATCATATGGAAGCACATGCGTACTTAATACCTCATATGGTGCTAGCGGATCAGCTATGTAATTGTATTCACTCATACGTCTCATGCCAGATCCTTTTAAAAGTTTTAAAAATCCGATTTGCAATGCATGGGGTTGTAAGCTAAATAGATCGTTAAAGGATTGTCCAAACCGATTGAAATCCTCATGAGGTAAACCTACAATAAGATCCATGTGAACATGTGTACGTCCTGCTTGAATAATAGGACGTATAGATTTTTGAATATATGGCCAATCATTATAGCGATTAATAGCATCCAATGTTTTCTTGTGCGTGCTTTGTACACCTACCTCAATTTGAATGCGTCCAGGCGGCGTTTCACATAATATATTAGTTTCCCAGTCCGTCATCAGCTCTGGTTCCATCTCTAAATGGAAATTCATATCCGTATGAGCATCACGCATAAACTCTATAAGAGGTCTATGATGATGAGGTGCACAGTTAAAGGTGCGGTCTACAAATTTTACTTGCTTCACACCATGATCAATAAACCATTGCAATTCTTTTAATGTCCGCTCTTGTGGAAAGAATCGCACTGTATTAGTATTGCCCGATAAACAGTACTGACAGGAAAAAGGACACCCACGAGAAGATTCATAGTAAATAATCTTATGCTCTAAATCATCCATATCTTCCTCTGTATATGGGAATGGTATGGTAGATAAATCACGAACCTCTACGGCCTCTGCAGATCCTAAAATACTACCATCCCTACGCCCCCTCACACCGGGAATCACAGGGTCTAACCCATCATTACCAAGTTGTAATGCGGTTACAAGGGCATGGAATGCTTCCTCGCCCTCGCCTTGTACAATATAATCTATATTTGGACATCGTTCTAATAGTTCATCGGCTGTGAAAGAAACCTCTGGTCCGCCTAATACGATTTTAATATCTGGTCGTACGGCTTTTACCATATCCACCATATGCAACGTCATTTCAATATTCCAAATGTAGCAGGCAAAGCCTAGAACATCGATATCATGCTCTGTAATATCACTGAGAATATGCAAAACAGGCATATTAATAGTATATTCCACTATATCGTATGCCTGTCCATGGGCTTCACCATAAGCCTTGAGATATCTCAAGGCTAGTGAAGAATGTATAAATTTTGAGTTTAATGTTGATAGAACTACGTTCATAGTACCCCTTTAGCATCATCGAATGGACTTGCCACCGTCTTGTCATAATAGATATATTATACCATTAAAACAAGCCTAAGATAAAGGAGATAATGGCCCCTACTAAGATGACTACGCCAACGATTGACAAGATGATACCGCCAAAGAATACGATAGCTGCTAAAATTGCAGCTAATACAATAATCATAATGATACGGCTTAGCCAACTAGAACCGCCAAAATGATATACCTTCACACGAGGGCCATAGTCTTGAAATTGGTCATACTGTGTACGTTCATTTTGTTCATAAGACGGCGTAGTTTCTTCATGTACTGACTCGCCTGATTCATCGATGGTAACTCCATCAAAATCACGACGCTCCGTGTCACTTAGTACACGTGTCTTACTTTCTTGTTCTTTATTTTCATTCATTGTATCTTGAGAATTCATGATATATTCCTTATCACAAAACAAATAATCGATTTTATACAATCTATTATACCATAATACTCATAGAAACAAAATATCCCCTACAGTAAATATACCGCAGAGGATATTTTGTTTATGTGATCTTAAAACGAATAAGTCCAAACCGTCTTAATCATTTAAGAATTTTTGTAATAATTGGTTAACCATACCAGGATTAGCACGGCCTTTGGATTCTTTCATAACTTGGCCTACCAAGAAACCGATAGCTTTACCATTACCGCCCTTAAAGTCAGCCACTGGTTGTGGGTTATTAGCGATAACTTGTTTTACGATTTCCTCAATAGCGCCAGTATCAGTAATTTGAACTAAACCTTCTTCTTTTACGATAGTATCTGCATCCTTGCCGGATTCCCACATGGATACGATAACTTTTTTCGCAATTTTACCAGAAATAGTGCCTTTATCGATAAGAGCAATCATCCCAGCCAAGTTTTCAGGGCTCACCTTAGACTCACCAAATGTTAAACCGCTTTCATTGATCATTTTAGACAAATCACCAAGCATCCAGTTTGCTACAGTCTTAGCATCTGCGCCAGCTTTCACTGCTGCATCTAAGTAATCAGCCGTCTTACGAGCCATAGTAAGGATGGTCGCATCTTCACGAGATAAACCATATTCGGATACAAAGCGCGCAATTTTAGCATCTTGTAACTCAGGCAAAGAGCGACGTACTTCTTCGATTTTTTCATCCGTAATTACGATTGGTACCAAATCTGGTTCTGGGAAGTAACGGTAATCATTTTCTTCGTCCTTTTTACGCATGCCAAGAGTAATACCTTGTGCATCGTCCCATGTACGTGTTTCTTGGTCTACTTTACCACCAGCTTCAATAAGCTTAGCTTGACGCAATGCTTCATATTCAACAACCTTTTGGATAGCTGTTAAGGAGTTAACGTTTTTAGTTTCTGTACGCGTACCAAATTCTTTAGAGCCACGGAGGCGAACGGATACGTTACAGTCACCACGCAAGGAACCTTCTTCCATACGACCGTCCGATACTTCTAAGTATTGCAAAATAGAACGCAATTTTTCAACGTATGCTCTCGCTTCTGCACCGGAGCGAATATCTGGTTCAGATACGATTTCAAGAAGAGGAACGCCTGTACGGTTATAATCAACATTAGAAGAGTTAGAATCGGAAATCGTGTTACCGCTATGAACCAATTTACCAGCATCTTCTTCCATGTGAATACGTGTGATACCGATACGTTTAGTTTCACCATTTACTTCAATGTCTAAGTGACCATTCAAGCAAATTGGCAAATCGTATTGAGATGTTTGATAGTTTTTAGGCAAATCAGGATAGTAGTAGTTTTTACGGTCAAATTTGTTGAATTTAAGAATTTCACAATTCAACGCTAAACCTACTTTAATGGCAAATTCTACTACTTGTTTATTCAACACAGGCATAGCACCAGGTAAGCCGAGACATACTGGGCATACATGTGTATTTTGATCACCGCCGAATTCAGTGGTACAACCACAGAAGATTTTAGACTTAGTCTTAAGCTCTGTATGAACCTCTAAACCAACGACTGTTTCGTATTTACTACTCATAGAGAAACCTCCCCAGTTGGTGCTACTAATTGACAATCTGGACGTGCTTGTTCGAATGTGAAAGCTGCACGTAACAATGTTTCTTCACCCATTGCAGGACCCAATAATTGCAATCCGATTGGCAAGTTATCACTGCTCATGCCCGCAGGAATGCTAATGCCAGGAATGCCCGCTAAGTTAGCTGGAACTGTACAAATATCTTCTAAGTACATAGCTAATGGATCATTGATTTTTTCACCAAACTTATACGCTGTGTTAGGAGCTGTTGGAGCCAATAACAAATCAACCTTGGAGAAGGCTGCGTCAAATTCATTTTTGATAACGCGACGTACTTTAAGAGCTTTCAAATAGTACGCATCATAATAACCTGCACTCAATACATAAGTACCGAGCAAGATACGGCGCTGTACTTCTGGGCCAAATCCTTCTGTACGAGTTTTAGTAGACATTTCTACCAAATTATCTGCAGGCACACGCAAACCATAGCTTACCCCATCATAACGAGCCAAGTTAGAACTTGCTTCTGCCAATGCGATAATATAATACGCAGACAAAGCGTATTTTGTGCTAGGCAAAGAAACCTCAACGATCTCAGCACCTAATTTTTTATATGTTTCGATAGCTTCATCGATAGCCTTGCGCACTTCTGCATTAAGACCATCGCCAAAGAATTCTTTTGGTACACCGATTTTTAAATTCTTAACATCGTTTACGAGCGCTTTTGTATAATCTACACGTTGCCCCGGAATGGATGTAGAATCTTTAGGATCATGACCAGCAATGGCATTTAATACCAATGCAGCATCGGTTACGTCCCGTGTAACAGGTCCAATTTGATCCAAAGAGGATGCAAAGGCAATCAAACCATAACGAGATACATTACCATAGGTTGGTTTCATACCTACCACACCACAGAAAGATGCTGGTTGGCGGATTGAACCACCTGTATCGGAGCCTAATGCCCAAATAGCAGAGCCACTGGATACGGCAGCTGCACTACCACCAGAGGAGCCACCTGGTACACAGTCCAAATTCCATGGATTAGCCGTTTTAGCTAATGCAGAATTTTCTGTAGAACCGCCCATGGCGAATTCATCCATGTTAAGCTTACCTAAGCTAACCAAGTGATTAGCATGTAATCGTTCAATAACAGATGCGTTATATGGAGGAATGAAATGTTCCAACATTTTAGATGCACATGTAGCAGGTTGATCTTTGATACAAATATTATCCTTAATAGCGCCAGGAATACCTGCTAATGGGGAAATAGCTTCACCCTTTGCAATAGCTTCATCAACAACTTTGGCAGATGCTAATGCTAATTCGTGGGAATCAGATAAATACGCATGTACCTCTGGTTCCACTTTTGCTTTGTGACTAATCACTGCATTTGTTAATTCTACAGCACTGATTTCTTTGTTCACTAATTTAGTGTGTAATTCATGAATTGTTGCCACAGTGAAACCTCCTATTCTTGTACAACGCGCGGTACCTTAAAGTACCCGTCTTCTTCTTCAGGTGCATTAGACAATGCTAAGTCATGATCTAAAGAAGGTTTAGTTTCATCTTCTCTAAATACATTATGCAAAGGAACAGCATGAGCCATTACTTCTACATCATCTAATTCTAATTCATTTAATTCTGCTACATACGTTAAGATATCGGATAATTCCTTCTCAACGCTAGCTATTTTATCTTCTTTTACTTCTAATCGGGACAGTAAAGCGATTTTTTTGATTTCCTCTTGGCTGATTTTCATCGGTCCACATCCTTTCATATCTTTTAATTATAAAGCATATGACATATATTTTCAAAATAAAGGATTAGTTTTCACCTAAATCTTTAAGTAATTCTATAAATTCTTCTTCATTAATAACGCGAATACCAAGTTCGTTCGCCTTTGTCAATTTACTACCACTATCTTCACCGGCAACGACAAGGGTTGTCTTTTTAGAAACAGAGCCGGTTACTTTCGCACCATGTTTTTCTAATAACTTACCAGCTTCGCTGCGCCCCATAATCTCTAGTTTACCAGTCAGAACGACAATTTCTCCGTCCATTTCATTACCAGCAGGTTCTTGCACATCCACATTCATTTTTAGCCCGGCTTCAACTAAGCCATTAATAATTTCAATATGTTGCGGATCTTCTCGATATTCAATGATGCTATCCGCCATTGTAGGTCCAATTTCTTCAACAGCTACTAATTCTTCTTTGGTAATTGTTAGGAATCTATCCATGGATTTAACGACATTAGCAATTGTACTAGCTGCTTTTGAACCGATTAGGCGAATACCAAGACCAAATAAGACTCTATCTAAACCACGAGATTTAGAGTCAGCAATAGCCTTTACAAGATTATCTGCCGATTTTTTACCCATCCGATCCATCGCCATAATCGATTCTGTAGTTAAATGATATAAATCAACTACATTGGAAATCAATTTCTCATTGATTAAATTTTCTACAATACTTGGACCAAGGCCATCGATATTCATAGCATCACGTGATGCAAAGTGAATGATTTGTTCCTTTTCAATAGCTGGACAATGTTTATTGGTACAGCGAATAGCCGCTTCACCTTCTCGACGTACTGCCGGACTTTCACAAACAGGACAATGATTAGGAATTATGAAAGGTACTTCACTGCCGGTACGTTTTTCAGGCAATACGCGAATAACTTCTGGAATAATTTCAGCCGCCTTGTGAATGAGGACATGGTCACCAATGCGAATATCCTTTTCAGTGATGAAATCTTGATTATGTAATGTAACACGACTCACATTAGTACCAGATACAAATACTGGTTCTAGTTCACCAGTTGGTGTCAATACGCCAGTACGACCCACATTGATAGTAATATCTTTGATGATTGTTTCTACCTCTTCAGGCGGATATTTATAGGCAGTAGCCCACTTAGGATCTTTAGCCGTTGAACCTAATACTTCTTGATCATCAAAGTCATTAACCTTAATAACCATGCCATCTGTATCATATGGCAGTTCATGGCGTTTTTCGCCCCAATAATCAATAGCCTCTATCACTTCGTCTACTGTCTTACATACGCGATAATGTGGGTTCACAGAGAAATGAAAATTCTCTAATGTATGTAACAATTCCTCTTGTGTATGGATATTAGCTCCGCTTTCAGAACCAATGGCATAAGCAAAGAATGCAAGATTTCGACTTGCTGTAATAGCAGGGTCCTGTTGGCGCAAGGAGCCTGCCGCCGCATTGCGAGGATTGACAAAGGTCGGCAATCCTTCTTCATCGCGTTCTTCATTAATACGTTTAAATTCACTATGCGGCATATACGCTTCACCACGAATTTCGATAAATTCTGGCGCATGTTCTAAATATAAAGGAATGGATTTTATGGTACGTACATTGGCTGTTACATCTTCCCCTACCTTACCATCACCACGTGTGACGGCACGAACAAAGATACCATTTTCATAATGCAAATTAACAGCTAAGCCATCAATTTTCAACTCCACCACATAGGCCTTTGTTTGATGTCCCAATTCCTTTGTTACCCGTTGGTCAAAGGCACGCACTTCATCCGCACTAAACACATTGGATAAGCTAAGCATAGGTCTACCATGGACCACCTTTTCAAAGGGACCATCCGCTTTGATGCCAACCCGCTGTGTCGGAGACGATGGAACAATATATTCAGGATGTGCCGTTTCTAAATCAACGAGGTCACGATATTTTTGGTCATATTCAAAATCGCTCATCGTTGGCGCATCTTTTACATAATATAAATACTGTGCATGAGTCAATTCTTTTTGTAATTGTTCTATTCTATCCTTAGGATTCATAATTATCCTCTATACCATACAATGATTGTTCTAACCTTTTTTAACAGGTGCAAACTTAGCCATAACTACCCTAACACCTTGCGTAGGGAATTCTATAGTCAGCTTCATGCCAGCCCCTTCACCAGAAACATTGACAACCTTACCATTTCCCCATTTACTGTGAATAGCAGTATCCCCAACCTTCCAATCAGCAATAACTTCATTGCGAATAATCGGTTTTGTTACTGGACGACTAGCTACAGACATATGTCTTGGTACTGTTGGTTTGATATCATCAGGAATTTTACGTTTTGCACGTAGACTATCGACGAGTTCTGCTGGAATTTCATCGATAAAGCGCGATGGCAAATAGCTACTAGTACGACCAAATACGGTACGAGTTGTAGCATTAGATATGTATAATTCCTTCTCAGCACGCGTAATCCCCACATATGCAAGGCGTCGTTCTTCTTCGATTTCCTCTGGATTCATCAATGTGCGGCTATGTGGGAATAAGCCCTCTTCTAGGCCACCTAAAAATACGATAGGGAATTCAAGACCTTTCGCCGCATGCAATGTCATCAAAGTAACCTTAGATTCTTCCTGTTCAAAAGAATCCACATCGTTAACTAAAGCCACTTGTTCCAAGAAATCTTCAACAGTACCTGTAGGATTCGTATCTTGGAAATCCTTAGCTACAGATAACAATTCACCAATATTTTCTGCCCGTGCTTGATCCTGTGGGTCTGTACTTTCCTCGAGTTGAGCCAAGTATCCAGTTCGATCAAGAATGGCTTCTAAAATATCAAGAACGGATTTATCATCCATTTCTGCAACAAGCGTAAAAATTAAAATGCCAAACTCTTCAAGTTTTTCCTTTGTTTTACCCTTAATGGTATCAACCAAATGCAATTGTGTTAAGGTCATAAATAAGGATGTACCATTTTCAAGAGCATAGTCTTGTAATTTAGACACCGTAGTAGCACCAATACTACGTTTTGGCACGTTAATAATCCGCAACAAACTCAAATCATCAAATGGATTATATAAAACGCGCAAATAAGCAAGAACATCTTTAATTTCTTTTCTATCGTAGAACTTTGTACCACCTACCATAGTGTACGGTAAGGCACGTTTAATCAAGGCTTCTTCTAGCACACGAGATTGCGCATTGGTACGATATAAGATTGCCATATCACCATATGGTACGCCATGAATATCGTGTTTTTTTACAATTGTATCGCCTATGAAAGCAGCCTCTTCGTGTTCCGATTGAGCCGTAAAGTGTTGAATTTTAGCCCCTTCTACCTTATCGGTCCAAAGATTCTTTTCTGGGCGACCTTCATTATTATCGATAACCGCATTGGCTGCATCCAAGATAATTTTGGTAGAACGATAGTTTTGCTCTAATTTAATGGATGTACAATTGGGATAATCCTTTTCAAAATCGAGAATATTCTGAATATCTGCACCACGCCATGCGTAAATACTTTGGTCAGCATCACCTACGACGGCGATATTCTTCCAATGAGACGATAACAAATAAGCCAATAAATATTGAGCGTGATTCGTATCTTGATATTCATCAATCATAACATATCTAAAACGTTTGCTGTATTTATCTAATACGGCAGCATTAGATTGTAATAATTTAACCGCTACGAGTAGTAGATCATCGAAATCTAACGCATTGTTTTTACGCAACTCTCGTTCGTAGTACTCATATACGTCAGCTACCTTTTGTTGGTAAAAGTCTCGTGCTTGTTTTCTATAATCAGAAGCGAACATCAATTTATTTTTTGCATCAGAAATAGCACTAATCATGGCACCTACTGGATAGTATTTATCGTCAAGATTAAGAGCTTTCAACGCCGCTTTTATAACCACTTGAGAGTCAGATGTATCATAAATTGTAAAATTGCTGTTATAACCTAAAAAATTATCTAATTCAAAGCGTAAAAATTTAGCGCAAAAGCTGTGGAACGTACTTAGCCAAATTCGATTAGCTACATCACCAACCAATCCTTCGACACGGCTTTTCATTTCCTTAGCCGCCTTATTGGTAAATGTGATGGCTAAGATTTCATAAGGATTTACACCTTGAGATAGTAAATATGCTATACGTACAGTTAATACCTTTGTTTTCCCTGATCCTGCACCTGCTAAAATCAATAGTGGTCCTTCGGTATGTTGTACGGCTTGTTGTTGCTCCCGATTCAAGCCATCTAACAATGATTGCATGGTATCTCCTTATCTATAACATAAAATGAGTAATTATAAATGACCGTCACATATAATAAAAACGTTGCAAATGCAACGTTTTTATTACCATGATATATCCTTTATTATTTCATAGCTCCTAAAATTGGAGGTACAATTTGTTTCTTACGGGACATTGTATTTGGTAAGAATACAGCATTGTCTTTTACATTTTTACCAAATGCATTAACCACAACGGATTCTACATCACCGCTATAAATCAATGTTGTGCTTTCATCAAGAATATTGGTAACCATAATATAAGATGCAGCATAGCCGTTAGCCGTACGAAGAGCTTCTAGAGCAGCTACTAATTCAGCTTGTTTAGCTAACACATCAGTTGTATCCATAACGGAAATTTGACCGATAGAAATGGTTTGACCTGCTTCAGAGAATTCCTTCATATCTGTACGCACGATTTCATCATTTGTTAAATCAGATATATCTGCGCCAGCTTTCAACATATCTAAACCATAGGATTCAATATCCACCCCAGCGATGGCAGCTAGTTTATGAGCCATTTCCTTGTCTGTTTCTGTACATGTTGGAGAACGGAACAATACAGTATCAGAAATAATAGCAGACAACATTAAACCAGCAATATTCTTAGGAATTTCTTGATTATTTTCAATGTAAAGTTTAGTCAAAATTGTATTTGTGCAACCTACTGGTTCCATTCGAATGAATACAGGGCCATCCGTTTCGTAATCACCAATACGATGATGATCAATAACGCCACACATATTCATGGATTTATAACCGTCGATGATTTGCTTGGATTCATTATGGTCAGTTAAGTATAAATCACCACCATTAGGAGCAAATTCTTCCCAATTTGTAACGATTTGTGGGTGTTCAAAACCAAAGTGTGATAAAACATATTTGGTTTCTTTATTAGCTTCACCAGCACATACAGGTGTAGCAGGTGTACCCATTTGAGTTAACAAATTAGCATAAGAAATTGCAGAACAAATAGAATCAGTATCAGGGCTTTTATGACCAGCCACAAATGTTTTTACATTACTCATGTTTATACCTCTTTTATATAAATATTTCACAATATCGCCCATGCGATAATTAAATCGTTTTAACTACGATATTATACCATAAAACAGCCCAAAAAAACACGCCTATAAGCTATGTTATAAGCGTGTTTTATTTATGTTATGAAATTTGGATTTAGTGATTCTTTTTACGTTTTGTAAAGAAGCCAGGGCCAATCTTTTCAATAATAATGAAAAGCATTGGAATGATAAAGATACCAAAGAATGTAGCGGTTGTCATACCTGCTACCACTGTGATACCCATCGATGTACGAGCACCAGAACCGGCACCAGTAGAAATTGCCAATGGCAATACGCCTAAGATGAATGCAAAGGAAGTCATCAAGATTGGACGTAAACGAATCTTAGCCGCTTCGATAGCCGCATCGACGATATCCATACCTCGTTCATCAACACGAATCTTCGCATATTCGATGATCAGAATGGCATTCTTCGCGGCCAAGCCTACCAATGTCAACAAACCAATTTGCATGTAAATATCATTTGCTAATTGGAATCGACCGGTAAAGTTCAACAAGAATGGAACTAAAGCAGCACCAATCATACCAGATGGTACAGAGAATAGTACAGCAAATGGAACCTTCCAAGACTCATACAACGCTGCAAGAATCAAGAATACAAATATTAAACCAAGGCCTAGAATTAAGATTGTTTGAGATCCAGCCTTGAGTTCTTCACGTGTCTGACCACCCCAATCATAGGTATAGCCAGCAGGCAATGTTTTGGCAGCCGCATCTTTCAACGCTTGAATTGCGTCCCCAGAGGAATATCCATCAGCAGCAGAACCACCAATTTGTACAGCCATGGCATTATCAAAACGCGTAATGGATGAAGGCGTACCAGTTTTTTCTTTCGTAATATAGTTAGCAATGGAAACCATTTGCCCTTTGCTATTACTAACAGCTAGCATATTCAAATTATCTGCATTTTGACGGAATGCATCCTCGGCCTGGACAACAACCTTATAGTTCTTACCATACGATGTATAATCGTTAACTTGGATACTACCATAGAACCCTTGTAATGCAGTGAAAATATCTGTCAAAGCAACGCCATCTTGAGCTGCTTTTTCACGGTTAATTTGGAACTGCAAGGAAGGTGTGGATGTATCGAATGTGGTGTAAACTGTTTGAATAGCTGGATTAGTACGAGCTTCTGCAATGAAAGCCTGTGCACGTTCAGCCATTACCTCTGCACTATCACCAGATTTATTAATGATATACATTGTAAAGCCACCTGTTTTACCAAGACCTGGTAAGGATGGTGGATTCAACGCTACTACACTTGCTTCCGGAATATTTTTAGCAGCAAAGCCAAATACAGCACCGATCATAGCATTTACGGACTGATCAGAAGACTTACGTTCATCCCAATCTGTTAATACAGCAAACGCAGCACCAGCACTAGATTTTTGGCCGCCCCCTAAAAGGTCAAAACCAGAAACGGTAAATACCTGTTCTACATTATCTTTAATGCCCGGTGTTTGTTCTAAGAAATCTTTGATTTTATCTAGAGTTTCTACGGTACGAGCGGACGTTGCACCAGGCGGTCCATTTACGGCAATTAAGAAATATCCGCTATCCTCAGCCGGTACGAAACTCGTTGGCAAGAAATGGAACACAATACCTGTGCCAGCAGCAAATACTAGTAATGTAATAACAGTTAAGCTCAAGCGATGGCTCAAACGAGCTAATACTTTACCATACCAATCGCTAAAACGTTCAAGCCCACGATTGAACTTATTAAGTTGCCGATGAAGGAAGTTTTCTCGTTCTTTTTGCACATATGGCTTCAACATTGTCGCACAAAGTGCAGGTGTTAACACTAATGCCACAATAGCGGAAATAACTACAGATACAGCAATGGTCAAAGCAAATTGCTTATACAATATACCCGTCATACCACCCATAAATGCAACTGGAATAAATACAGCAGATAGAACAAAGGCAATACCGATAACTGGGCCTTGTACTTTTTTCATTGCTGCAATAGCTGCCTCTTTTGGCGCTAGACCATTATATTTTAATTCATATTCAACGGCCTCTACTACTACGATAGCATCATCGACAACAAGACCGATGGCCAGTACCATGGCAAATAGGGTTAATGTGTTGATAGAGAAATCCAACAATACAAATGCACCAAATGTACCAAGTAGAGATACAGGTACTGCAATCATAGGTATCAATGTAGAACGCCAAGATTGCAAGAATACATATACTACGATGAGTACGAGCAATAATGCTTCAAAAAATGTGTGTTCCACTTCATTAATAGAAGCACGTACGAATTTTGTATTATCTACGACTTCATGATATTCCAAATCTTCTGGGAACGATTTGGATTGTTCTTCTAAGATTTTTTGAACATTAGCAATCGTTTCTAATGCATTCGCATCATTTTGTAAGGAAATGGCAAACCCTGCGCTTGGACGATGTTCAACAAATAGAACTTCACCAGATTTTGCATTTTTATCACGATAAGATGTTTTAGGCGTAAAGTCATAACTCTTAGCCCCTACATCAATACGAGCAATATCCTTTAAATGTAATACGGTGCCATTGGAATTTTTAATAACTATATTACCAAATTGTTGTTCGGTTACAAGACGCCCATCAATTTTAATTGGATATTGGAATGCTTGTTCCCCATTTGTAGGGTTCTTACCAACAGTACCAGCCGCGGCTTGAACGTTTTGGCCCTCGATGGCAGTTGTTACTTCAGAAAGAGTAACACCCAATTTTTGCATCTTACTAGGATCTAGCCAAATGCGCATTGCGTAATCAGAACCGAATTCCTGAACGGAACCTACACCCTTTACGCTCTTAATGGCATCCATCAAGTAATTTGTACCATAGTTTTTAAGGAATGTACTATCAAATGTACCATTCGGAGAATTCAAGGAGAAAATATACGCCATATCTCCAGAGGATTTCGTTGTGGTTACCCCCACTTGTTGAACCTCAGATGGCAATTGAGCTAGCGCTGCTTGTACACGGTTTTGTGTATTAACCGTATCCATATCAGCATCACTACCTTGATTAAATTGGAGTGACAAAGAATATGTACCATTACTGGAACTTGTAGACGTCATATAGTCTAAATCTTGCACCCCTACAATTTGTGTTTCAATAACACTA
This sequence comes from uncultured Veillonella sp., assembly GCA_963539855.1. GTDB lineage: Bacteria > Bacillota > Negativicutes > Veillonellales > Veillonellaceae > Veillonella. The sequence goes on along the minus strand of CAUTOY010000017.1, from coordinate 1,598 downwards.
GCCACCGTATCATTTACAACTTGCGCTGTAGCACCTGTATAGGAGGTACTAACTTGTACCGATGGCGGAGAGATTTGTGGATATCGAGCTACCGGAAGGTTAACCATTGAAATAAGGCCAGCCAATGTAATCATGATGGCAATAACAATGGCAAAGATAGGTCGATTAATAAAAAATTTCGACACGTCTTACCTCCTATTGTTTAGCTGTTTCAATTTGCGTTTTAGACAACTCAGTGGCTTGTACCTTTGCACCATTTTTAATCTTAGTTAAACCATCTACAACGATTTCGTCACCATTTACAAGGCCAGATTTAACGATTGTAAAAGCCCCTGTAGTGCCACCAAGTTCAACAGCCTTTTGCGATACTGTTCCATCTTGACCGATGACATAGACAAAGTTTTTATCCATAATTTGTAAAATAGCTTTTGTAGGTACCAAAATGGCATCCGTTAATTTTTCACCAGGAGAAATTACGGTAGCAAACATATTAGGTAACAATAAATGGTCAGGGTTAGGGAACGAAGCTTTCAAAATGAGCTTGCCTGTTGAAGAATCTAATGTTCTTGCCGCTTGAACAACAGAACCTACTTGATTATATTCTTTGCCATCAGATAAGCGTAATTTCAAATTAAGACCGCTGTTTTCATCACCAGAACGAGTAGCCATAAATTCAAGATACTCTTGTTCAGTCATACTAAATTCAACGAAAATAGGATCTACAGAATCGATGGTTACTAATGTTGTGGATCCTGCATTAACAAATGTACCTATATCGACAGCATCCATGCTCAATGTACCTGAATATGGTGCATAAATGATGGTATCACCCAAGTTATCTTGAGCAATCTTCAATGCTGCTTGTTGCGCTTCTACAGCAGCTTTAGCTTGTTCTGCAGCAGAACGTTGAGTGTCTACGCGTTGGCGTGCAATAGCATCTTGACTTGCCAATGTTTCATAACGACCTAAATCAGTTTCTGCATTTTGATAATCTGCATTAGCGCTTGCTACATTAGCCTCCGCTGTTGCTACATTGGATTCATACTGGCGAGAATCGAGGCGATACAAAGGTTGACCAGCTACTACTTGGTCCCCACCTTTAACAAATTTTTCCACCACATAACCAGTAACACGAGCATGTACAGCCACAGAATTTTCTGCCTTAACCGTACCCGTATAGGTTTGATCAACTTGTGCGTTTTGCGATACGATTTTATACGAGTTTACCGCCACATCAGCTGATTGCTGTTGTTGACTACCACAGCCTGCCACCAGTAATGCGGATACTGCCAATACTGCTAACATGCGTGAATATCGAGACTTCATTACATGTACTCCTTTACACGAAACTAATCATCTATGTGTCATAATTACATAAATATCTTTATATATTTTACAAGATTCTATAGACAAAGTCAATTTTTTTCGATATCCCTCTACCTTTATAAAACATAGATAAAATCTGATTAAACCCACATATATTATATAAAATAAAAATGTTAAAAACTATTGACATTTTATGTTCAATATGAACTTAAATAGTTTTAGAATTATAAAACTATTTATTACTAGTTTACTTTTTTTCAGTTAATACCGTA
>CAUTOY010000016.1:0-24727 GCA_963539855.1 uncultured Veillonella sp. | reverse complement strand
CCAATAGGACGACCTTCTTTATAACGTTTATCAAAGTCATCGCGCTCCATCATACGAGCTACTGTATAAGAACTTGCCAAGCGAAGTACATCAGCGAAGTTCATGGACTCAAGCCATTCGCTATTATCGCGTACAATTGTTTTTTCAGGGTCTAATACTTTAAAGATTTGAGACTTATAGGTTTCCGCATTTTTTAATACTTCTTCCTTTGTAAGTGGTGGGCGTGTTACGCTTTTACCAGTAGGGTCACCGATACGTGCTGTAAAGCCACCGATTACAATAACCACTTGATGGCCAAACTCTTGGAACAAGCGAAGCTTACGAAGTGGTACGGTATGACCCAAATGAATGTCAGGAGCCGTAGGATCGAGGCCCAATTTTACGACCAATGGTTTATTCTCTTTAATGGATCGTTCTATTTTTTTAACTAAGTCTTCTTCATTAATTATTCCAGATACGCCATGTGTAATTTGGCGCACTTGTTCTTGTGCTGTAATCATGGAAATCCTCCTACATAAAATCTGTTCTTTATAGTATACCATTATAAATAGGCTTTCACAATTATATATAGTGTTTGTTTTATGTCTTTTATGGTATACTATTTATAACTGCGTAATATTTTTTACGTTATATTTACTTAATAAAAGAGGTGACTCTATGGGTAATAACTCAAATATAAGAGCTCGTCGTAAGCCAACTCCTAACAAGAGCAATCCAAAAGCATCAACTAAAAAGACGATTTGGATGATTGTATTATTACTTGTTCTTATTGTAGCCGGTGGCGGTTGTGGTTTTATAAGCGCTACCATGTCTAATCTTCCAGATGTATCTAACGTACGACCATCTGCATCGTCTCAGATCTATGACGTACATGGCAATTTAATTACTACGGTTCACTCCACAGAAAATCGTTTGCCAGTCCCAATTAATGAAGTACCAAAAGAATTACAAGATGCTTTTGTAGCTACTGAAGACTCTCGTTTTTATAGCCATCATGGTATCGACCCTATTGGTATTTTACGTGCTATTTGGGTTAATGTTGTACATAGTGGTGTAGCCGAAGGTGGTTCCACAATCACACAACAATTGGCTCGTAATGCATTTCTTTCCCAAGATAGAACACTCAAACGTAAGATTTCCGAAGCTTTATTAGCACTTAAAATCGAACAACACTATACAAAACAAGAAATTCTTGAAATGTATATGAACCAGATTTACTTTGGTCAAGGTGCTTATGGTGTGCAATCAGCTGCCCATGTTTACTTTGGTAAAGATGTACGCGATTTAACATTAGCTCAATGCGCTATGCTTGCTGGGTTACCTCAAAGTCCTAACTACTACTCCCCATTCAACAACTTAGAGGCTGGTAAAAAACGCCAGGCTGTTGTATTGGGCCAAATGGTCAAGTATGGTTACCTCACACAAGATAAAGCCGATGCAGCTCGCGAAGCTGATTTAGGTTTAGTAGCTAAGCAAGAGCAAACTCACGAAAATAACAATGCATCTTATTTTATCAATTACGTAATTTCTCAAATTTCTGAAAAATATGGCGATGATGCAATCTATAAAGATGGTCTAAAAATTTATACCACTCTCGATATGGATGCTCAAAATGCTGCTGTTGCTGCAATGCAAAATCTACCAACTATGTATACTGACCAAAATGGTCTACACCAACCACAAGGTGCTATTGTAGCAATGAATCCACATAATGGTTATATCGTTGCCATGGTCGGTGGTCGTGGAGATGATGCCTTTAACCGTGCATCACAAGCGGAACGACAACCAGGCTCTGCTATGAAGCCTTTTGTTTACTTAGCTGCTATTCAATCTGGTAAAACTCCGGGTTCCATTGTTGATGACAGCCCTGTTGATTTTAATGGATGGCGTCCTCAAAACTATGAACGAAACTTTGAGGGTAATATTACATACCGCTATGCATTACAACACTCTCGTAACGTACCAGCTGTAAAAATCGCTGATGAAGTGGGCATGTCTAAGATTATCGACTTAGCTAAGAGTATGGGTATTACTACCTTAACTAATGAAGATAATAACTTATCAACAGCTCTTGGTGGTTTAACACATGGTGTTTCACCATTAGAAATGGCAGAAGCCTATGGCGTACTTGCTAATGGTGGTGTCAAGGTTCAACCTACAGCAATCATAAAAATTGTGGATCGCAACGGTCAAGTAGTGGAAGAAAACTCCATCCAAGAAAAACGCGTTGTTGAAGAAAAAGATGCTGCTATCATAACAGATATGTTAGAATCTGTTATCACTGGTGGTACTGGTGGTAATGCTGCTATCGGTAGACCTGCAGCTGGTAAAACAGGTACAACAGATGATGAAAAAGATGCTTGGTTCGTTGGATATACGCCTGATTTAGTTGCTGCGGTTTGGATTGGCGATGACTACGGCTCTGAAACATTAGGTATTACCGGTGGTTCAACACCGGCAGTAATGTGGAGACAATTTATGTCAGCCGCATTAGCTAATACCCCTGCTTCCGATTTTAATGTACCAGCTAGCGCTCAAGCAGCTGTTAGTGAAGGACATTACAATCCGGTGAAAGAAGCTCCGAAAAAGGACGATAAAGCCCAAAAAGACGACAAAGCTAAACAGGATGATAAGAATAAAAATGATGCAATCTCAAAAGATGATGACTCATCATCCAAGGTAGAATCTACAGATTCCAAACCAAGTCAATCAAAGTCTAAAAAAGATAAGAAGAAAGATCACTAACCAGTAGCTGATCGACATGCTAAGAGGCAAAATCTCATGGTTTTGCCTCTTTTCTATTACAAAAAAGAAGCAGACTCATAATTGTCTGCTTCTATATAGCACTATCGTAAGGATAGTATGTTATTTTAACACTACATTTGTAGCACCTGCGCCGCCTTCATCATAACCAGCAGTTTCAAAATGCGCTACTTGTGGCAACGTTCGTAAATACTGATGTACGCCTTCGCGCAATGCACCAGTCCCCTTACCATGAATGATACGAACTTGGTTAACGCCACCTAATAGGGCTTGATCTATAAATCGTCCTACAGAAACAACTGCTTCATCTACGGTTTGACCGAGAATATTAATTTCTGTACGCACCTCTTTTTGACGTTGTACCGCAGAGCCACCTGCTCTCTTACGTGTTTTAGGTTGAGCCTTAAAATTATCTCGTTGAATTTTATTAGATTCTTCTCTCGTAGTAGATTGCAATTCACTAACCTTCACAGTAGCAGATAAACCATTGATATCTACAGTGACACGATTGCCCTTAATAGATAAAACCGTACCTAGCGAGCGTAGAGATGTAACATATACAATTTGACCAACGGCAACAGCATCAATGGTTAACGTCTTACGTTCATCATCCACTGGTGCATCTGGTACGTAAACATTAGAAATACCTTTACGGGCTGCATTGATGGCGGATTGGCGCTTATCCTTATTTGTCTCAGAAAATTGTGCCTTTAACTGTTTAATGATGGCTTCCCCTTCTACGCGGAGACTACGCTTCATCGATTCAGCATCAGCTTGGGCCTTCGCTAACATTTGTTTGCGTTTTTCATTAAACTGTTTCTTTTCTCTTTCTAATTGCCCCCGCATACGACGTGTTTCATCTAATTCTTTTTTGAGTGCTCGTTCTCGTTCCGATGATTTGCGAAGTTGTTCGTTCAAATCGGATAAAACAGCTTCCATTTCACTACTACCAAACTTAGATTTGTAATCTCGAGCACGATTAACAATTTCCTTTGGTAGCCCCAAGCGCGCTGCAATGCTCAATGCATGACTACTACCAGCTACGCCTATATGTAATCGATAGGTTGGCTTTAAGGTACGCTCATCAAATTCAACGTGACCATTCTCGATACCTGCCGTATGGTACGCATAGTTCTTTAACTCATTATAGTGAGTACTAACCATCATGAGTGTTCCTTTTTGACGGAAGAATTCAAGTATAGATACAGCTAAAGCACTACCTTCCTCTGGATCTGTACCGGAGCCGAGTTCATCAAGCAGAACAAGATCATTAGGACCACAATGTTTAATAATAGAAATAACTTGAGTCATATGTGCAGAGAATGTAGACAAGCTAGCTTCAATGCTTTGTTCATCTCCAATATCCGCGAAAATATTGTGGAAAATCGGCAATATAGAACCATGGTCAGCAGGGATAAATAAACCGCTTTGATTCATAAGGGATAATAAGCCAAGTGTTTTTAATGACACCGTTTTACCACCCGTATTAGAACCAGTAATCAATAAAATCCGATAGTCCGTACCTAATCGGATATCCGTAGGGACAACCGTATTAGCAGGAATTAATGGATGACGAGCACGCATTAAATGCACATCACGACCGTCACTTAATGTGGCTTGTACTGCCTTTTGTGCTATAGCGAGTTTTGCTTTGCCATAGACAAACTCAATATGAGATACCTTTTCACAAGCATCCATCAAATCATTGCTATGTTGTTTGATAAGGGCTGAAAGTTCCTTATAAATACGTAGGACCTCTTGTTCTTCGCCAATCAAAGCCTCTTGCAAATCATTGTTGAGTTCTACTAATCGCATAGGCTCAATGTACAAAGTTTGACCTGTTGCAGAACGATCGTGAATCAAACCATCAAAATATTGACGATATTCCTGTTTAACAGGAATTACATAACGATTGTTACGTTGCGTAATAATCGCTTCTTGGAAATATTTTTGATTGTCCTTATCATGCAAAATGGCTTGAATATCGTGTTTAATGCGATCTCGCGTCTTACTAATCGTATTTCGCAAGCTCGCCAATTTAGGAGACGCTGTATCGAGCAATTCCCCTTTTTCATCAAATACGCGTTTTAACCGTTGTTCCACGCGATCCATGTTTGGCATATCTTGCATCCACAAAGATAACAATGGATATTCCATATATTTCGCTCTAAAAAACTTACTCATACGCTTATAGGCACCTATGGTTATATAGACATCCCATATGGCTTCTCGTGAAAGCACAAAATCTTTGCGACTCTTTTTACAAGATTCACGTATATCACGAGTGCCCCCTAAGGGTTGCTCGATTTCTGTTTGCCAGGACCGTAGTGCTTCTGCTGTTTCATCTAAAGCCTCTTGAATCTTTTCTCGATTCGTCATAGGTTCTAATGCTAAAGCCATTTCTTTAGCAATAATAGAGCTACAATGACTAGCTAACTCTTCTTTAATTTTTATAAAATCTAATACATCTTCATTAAACAATGTACTACCTCGTTCTATAAAATACCTCTAAAATAATGTCCCCGTGTAATAGATTCGCCTTGGGAATCTATTTTCTTAGGTGGTGCCTCTATCGTACCCTTTGCTATGCCAACATATTGGGATACAATATCTTTCACATAACTTGGCCTCATATGACGACCATCGACGCGTAATATGGAAATACCTTTTTGTAATAACATAGGTACATAAGCACGCATATCCATTTCATGACTATTCATGATGTGCATACGACAGTATGGGTCTGTACGAATTGGGAATATTTCACCTTTTCTATCTTTTAACGAATACGATTCCTTAACACACGGCATAGGACAGTTTACTTTACTGCCTGTACCAACAAAACTTGCAATAGCACAATATTCGGAAATCATCATTTCCGTATAGCCATGTACCATCGTCTCAATAGGAACGTAACTGTGTTTAGCTATATCCGTAATTTGTTTTAAGGTCAACTCTTGAGATGGATTAACACAGCTCATATGCAACTGCTCCCAGAAATGCAATGTAGGGGTATTAAAAATATTAAGACCTGTATCAGCCTCAATGGCACCTGTATATCCTAATTCACGGAGCCATAATAATGCTTGTGGCACGTGAATAGAAATACTATCTGGATGAGCCTGTACGATTGACTCTAATGTATGTTTATATGCTTCTACTTCATCATCTTTCACGACTCGTGGTGTAGCAAAGGTACAAATCACATCAGATTTAGCACATAAACGGACCACCTCATCATAGATAGATAACGCATATGGTATACGACTCAGTCTATCACCACCAAAAACGATTTTCTGTGCTCCACCAGAAATTGCCGCTTTCACACCCTCTATTTCATCAACGCGAGCTGAAATCATAGGACAAGTATCATAGGATAACCTGTGTTGTGCCTTAAAATCATAATCTACATCGCCTGTAACTTGCAATGCTTTCCATGATTCTATGTGATGTAAAATTAAGGCTTCTTCTAAAGCAGCTACAGCATCTCGGCGCAATGCATTTAGAACACTAGCAGGCCACATGTATGGCCCATCAGGGATGTCTACATAGGAAAGCCTAAATAATGTATTTCCTAAACGCCCTAATTGTTCAGATACCTTTTCTAATGAGGTTGGTACTTTATTAGCAATAACTGGCACATAGTCATTGGTAACAGTTACACTAAGTCCAGAATCTAAGATGGCAGTTAGTTCTGTATAATTCGTTTCACCATCAGAACCTACACCGAGATATACAGACATATCAAATTTACGAGTGAATTCTTGTAATCCTCGTGACTTTGTATTTTTCGGAGTAGATGCCAAATATAGTTGACCTACTGCTAATCCCTCTGCAGGACGCCCTTTATAGAGCGTATCTGATAAGCAAGTCCATTCATCATCTATCGTATAATAAATAACACTACCATTGGATTGTAAAATTTTAACTAGTGAACCTTGTTCAATAGGTTCTGTTAAGGATAAATAAACCTCGCCTTTTTTCGTATATGATTCACCAATAGGTTTACCTTGGTGGTTTGGTGCTACAACAGTCATCATTTGTCGGCCTACAGAATCATCAAGATAGGCTGTAGAAAAGCCACGATTAAAACCGGAAGCTAAGGCCTGTCTTTGGTTTTCTTGAATAGATGCCTTATCCAATATCTCCCTATATGTACCTATCACTTGACGAACATAGGACACCTTTTTCATGCGCCCTTCCACTTTAAAGGATGTAACACCAGCCGCTACGAGTTCATTCATATGCTCACTATAATTGATATCCTTTGGACTCAATAAATAGGCCTCATGTTTAGGTAACAAACTAGTACTCTTAGAATCTAGTAATTCGTAAGGCAAACGGCAAGGCTGTGCACAAGCACCTCGATTACCACTGCGACCACCGATGAAGGAGCTCATCAAACATTGACCAGAATAGCATACGCATAATGCACCATGAACAAATACCTCAATTTCAGCATTACAATGTTTACAGATATGTTGAATTTCTTTAAGGCTTAATTCACGAGCTAAAACTACACGAGTAAATCCGAGACTTTCATAAAAACGAACCGCATCAAGTGTGGCAGCGGTCATCTGTGTACTACCATGTAGATGAAGATTCGGTGCCACTCGTTTAGCAATTTCTGCAACAGCTAAATCTTGTACAATGATAGCATCCACACCGATTGAATCTAAATCCTTAATATACTTTTCAAGATCCTTCAGTTCTGTATCCCCAATTAAGATATTAACAGTAACATATACAGATACATCCAAAACGTGAGCTAGTCGAACAGCTTCACGCAATTCATCAAGACCAAAATTGGCAGCATGGGCCCGTGCATTAAAGACCTTGCCCCCTAAATATATAGCATCCGCCCCCGATTCTAAGGCGGCCATAAAATTTTCCATCGTACCCGCTGGTGCTAATAATTCCATAATAAATCCTTTCTGACTCATTACCTATACCTTCTATTATACAACAGGGGATAGATAGACATAAAAGGGTTTACCATAAGGTAAACCCTTTCACGATGATTTATCGTAATTTACAATTTTTCGTTGCTAATGCATTAATAATCGCTTGAATTGCACCATCGATGTCTTCATCGTTTAATGTACCTTCCATCGATCTAAATTGTAAGTTATAAGCTAAGCTACGATAACCTGCTTCAATATGTTTCCCTTCGTAAACGTCGAAGATAGATACGGATTCTAAGTATTCTCCGCCATGTTCCTTAATAAGTGCTACAATTTCACCACTTGTAACAGATACTGGTGCTACAATAGCCAAGTCACGACTTGTACCCGGGAATTTACTGAATGATTGATATCTAAATGGTGGCACTGTAATGGATAATACAGCTTCCAAATCAATTTCAAACATATATACTTTGCCAGACAAATCAAAGTTTTTAACCACTTGTGGATGTAATTCACCATAGTTGGCAATCGTTACACCATTGACTGTGTAATGTGCACTTACGCCTGGATGGTAATAGCTTTCACTAGATGGTTGAATATCAAATTGAGTTAATCCTAATTTAGCTAGTAAACCGTCAACTACACCTTTTACATCATAGAAATCAGTGTCCCGTTGCACTTGATTCCATGCAGCCTCTGTAACCTTGCCCATCATAATACCACATGCCATAGGACGTTCATGAGGCACTTCTGTTAATGGCAATGCCTTTGGTTCATACACATTAGCCGTTTCAAACAACCATAGATCCTTGTTTTGTTGTGCAATATCGCGTTTAGCTGCTTCAATAACAGCTGGCACCAACGTAGTTCTCATATATGGGAATTCTTCGGAGATTGGATTTAATATTGGAATAGCAGTATAGCGGCTGTCACCTTCTGGTAACATCATATTCGTAAGACCATCTTTATGCATGAAACTAAATGTAATGATTTGACTTAACCCTGCATGCGCTAAATAATGTGTTACGTCTTTAGTTAACGCCTTTTTAGGTGTCATACCGCCGGAGGATAATACAGCTACAGGAATTGTAGGTGCAATATTATCATAGCTTACAATACGTGCCACTTCTTCTGCAATATCCGGCATAACGGTTACATCGTCGCGCCATGTTGGTACAAGTGCTTCAATAGCATCACCAGACTCAGTAATACCAAATTCAAGTTTTGTTAAAATATCTACCATTCTATCTTTTTCAATAGATGTGCCAAGATAGTCATTGATTTGTTCTGCTGTGAAAGTTACAGTACGTTGTTCTACTGGTTCCGGATATACATCAATAACGCCAACACTCACCTTACAAGAAGGACAAATTTGTTGTAACAATTGTGCAGCACGATCGATAGCATATGCCGTATATTTGTGGTTTACACCACGTTCAAAACGACCTGATGCTTCCGAGCGCATACCTAATGCTTTAGATGTTCGACGAATAGAAGGACCATTAAATACAGCTGCTTCTAATAATACATTAGTAGTCTTATCAGTCACTTCACTTGTAAGACCACCCATAACGCCAGCTACACCAATTGGGCCCTTTGTATCTGCAATAATGAGCATGGATTCGTTGAGCTCACGTTCATTGCCATCTAGTGTAGTAAGTGTTTCACCTTCTTTTGCACGACGTGCAATAAGTGTATGACCTTCTACACAATCATAATCATAAGCATGCATTGGTTGACCTAATTCAAGCATAACGTAGTTAGTTACATCTACTACATTGTTGATAGGACGAATACCACTATTACGCAAACGATTTTGCATCCACAATGGAGATGGTTCGATTGTAACATTAGTCACAAGGCGAGATGTAAAACGTGTACAAAGGTCATGTGCTTCGATAGCTACAGACGCCTTACCTTCGATGGAATCACCAGTTTCATTCACCATAATAACTGGGAACAGAGCCTTTTGATTCGTCATGATGCCGAATTCACGAGATAAGCCCACCATGGAGAAGCAGTCTGCACGATTTGCAGTCAATTCGAATTCATACACAGTATCATCGAGCATCAATGCTTCTTTAATATCTAAACCAATTGGTGTATCTTCAGGGAAAATATAGATACCTTGTGCTTCTTCTGGTCTTACTAAATCACTGGAAATACCGAATTCAGCAACAGAGCAGAACATGCCTTCTGATACAACGCCACGTAATTTACCTTTTTTGATTTCTGTACCATCTGCCAAACGAGATTTATGATACGCAACTGGTACGATTTGACCTACTGCCACATTAGTTGCAGCCGTAACGATTTGTTTTGTAATTTCTTCGCCATCTTCAGATAAGCATTGTACTTGGCACACTTGTAATTTATCTGCATCAGGGTGCTTTGTAATTTCTACGATTTTACCAGTATAGATTTTTTTCAATCCTGGGTCCATAGAAAGTACTTCTTCTACAGGAATACCTGCTTGTGTTAATTCATCCGCTAATTCTTGGGCAGGACGTTTTAAATCAAGAGGTACATATTCATTCATCCATTGTAAACTTGCTTTCATTTCTACCTCCTAAAACTGTTCCAAGAAACGGATATCATCTTCAAAGAATAGACGTAAGTCACCAATGCCATATAACAACATAGCAATACGTTCTACGCCCATACCAAAGGCAAAGCCTTTTACCTTATTAGGATCATAGCCATTAAGTTCAAGCACACGAGGATGTACCATACCACAGCCAAGGATTTCAAGCCAGCCTGTATGAGAGCATACACGACAGCCTTCACCACCGCACATAACACAAGAAATATCTACTTCTGCAGATGGTTCTGTGAATGGGAAGAAGCTTGTACGGAAACGTACCTTTGTTTCATCACCAAACATATGGCGTAGGAATGTTTCGATAGTTCCTTTCAAATCAGCGAACGTAATGTGTTCATCAATAATCAATCCTTCTACTTGATGGAATACTGGAGAATGCGTAGCATCATAGTCCCAGCGATATACCTTACCAGGTGCAATCATGCGAATCGGACTATTCGGTTCATGACGTTGCATGGTACGTGCTTGTACAGGAGATGTATGAGTTCTAAGCAAGAAATTCTCTGTAATATAGAAAGAATCTTGCATATCGCGTGCTGGATGATCTTTTGGTAAATTAAGACATTCAAAGTTAAAGTAGTCTTGTTCAATTTCTGGACCTTCTTCAACGGTATAGCCCATTTTCATGAAGAAATCCTCGATCATTTCGTTCACCGTAGTCAATGGATGGATATGACCTGTTTTTGGTGCTCTACCAGGTAGAGTGATATCGATTTTTTCCTCTTCCAAGCAAGCATTCATAGCCGCTGCTTCCATAGAGGACTTAATTTTATCTAATTCAGCTTCTAATGTTTCACGCACAGCATTTACAAGAGCCCCCATCTTAGGGCGTTCTTCTGGTAATAATTTACCTAAACCTTTTAACAGTGCAGTTACTTCACCTTTTTTACCTAAATATTTTACGCGTACGTCTTGCAACGCTTGTTGATCAGTGGCAGCTTTGATAGCTGTTAGCGCTACCTCTTTAATGCGTTGTAATTCTTGTTTCATACAACAGTCCTCCTAAATTACAAAGTTCAACCCCCATTATACCAAATTTGGGTCATCTTCTTCAACGAATCTCCATGGTAAATCCGGTAAAGAACGCTCTTCCACAACAAAAAACGTACCTCTCGCTATATGCACAACTTCACCTAACTCATTATAAATACGTGCAGTGGCCACCATCGTAGTTTTACCACTGTGCTCTACATTCGCTACACCGCGCAATACTGCACCACCCTTAACAGCTTTCAAATAATTACCATTAATGTCAATAGTACTCACCGATTTTCCCAGTGTAAAACATGCAGTTCCCATTAAACTATCTGCAAAACCAATACAAACAGCCCCATGCAAATGGCCTCTAAAATTGCAGTACTCTGTTTCATTTGTTTGCAACGTCATTTCTGCATGACCCGGTTCTACAGTTGTTACCTCAGAATCTTTCACCCAGGAAAATGGATTCTGCGTACGTAATTCATTAAAATATTCCAATAATGTTGTTGCCATAATTCCCTCACTAAATAAAAAATAGTGCGTTACATCATACTTAATTGTATCATGCAACGCACTATATGCGAATACATCGATTAAATTATAGGAATATTACATCCCCAAAACATCCACACTTATCAATACTATTCATAGTGTAGTGCATCAATTGGATTTAACTTAGCCGCTTTTCTCGCAGGATAAATACCAAATACCAATCCGATGACCATAGAGAATGCGAAGGATAAAACTATGGTTGGTACGGATATAACTGTACTCATACCAGATACTACCCCTATCAGTTTTGAAGCACCTATACCAAGCGCAATCCCTATGAGCCCCCCCATAAGACTGATTACAACTGCTTCGATTAAGAACTGTGTAACAATGACAAAATAAGTAGCACCTAGAGCTTTACGAATACCAATTTCACGAGTCCGCTCAGTAACAGATACGAGCATAATATTCATAATCCCAATACCGCCTACTACCAAGGAAATGGCAGCCACAGCACCAAGGAATAATGTTAAAGTTCCCGTTGTTTCTTCCATTGTTTCCATGATGGAATTCATATTTTGAATATTGAAATCATCTAAATTTGAATCTTTGATACTATGTCGTACCCGCAATAGGTTTTCGATATCGGACTGCAAACGATCAATACCATTTTCATCTTCACCTACGACATAAATCATTCGGAGATAGTCAACACCTTCTACCCGTTCCATAGCAGTAGTATATGGAATGAGTACTATATCATCTTGGTCAGTCCCCATTGAGCCACTACCCTTGCTATTGAGCACACCGATGATACGGAATGGAATATTCTTAACCCGAATTTCAGCACCTACAGGATCTTCATCGCCAAATAAGTTTTTAACAACTGTTTGGCCAATAACAGCAACCCGTTCACGGTTTTGTACATTTTTATCGGAGAAGAAACGACCAGACTTCATAGTCCAGTTATTAACATCCATATAATTAGAGTTAACACCAGATACAGTGGTAGTCCAGTTTTTATTTTGGTAAATGACTACATAAGAACCACTCGTCATTGGACTCGCCGCTTTAACACCATCTAATTTAGAAATAGCTTCATAGTCAGATACCTTCAATGATTTCATGGAGCCTGCACTTTGTCGCACCCCTGGAGTTCGTGGTGCACCGGGCATAACCATCAATAGATTGGAACCTAAACTAGAGATAGAATTCTGAACATCTTGCTTTACACCATTACCAATAGATACCAAGGCAATAACCGCGGCTACACCGATAATAATACCGAGCATTGTCAAGATAGATCTCATTTTATTGGCAACCAAGGATGCCCACGCCATTAAGAAACTTTCTTTATACATGTGTCACCTCCTGTACAGGAGTCATATTGAGATTTTGCTTATCTTCAACGATATACCCATCTCGTAACACTACATTTCGACTTGCATAAGTCGCAATATCAGGCTCGTGAGTAACAAGAATAATGGTTCGCCCTTCATCATACAACCCACGAACGATATTCATAACATCGATTGTAGATTTTGAATCCAAATTCCCTGTCGGTTCATCGGCCATGATAATAGCAGGGTCATTCGCCAATGCACGCGCAATAGCCACACGTTGACGTTGACCACCGGATAGTTCTGCCGGTAAATGATCCATACGTTCACCCAGACCTACAGAGTTAAGCAACGCTTCAGCACGAGCCAATCTCGTTTTTTTATCTACTCCAGCATACACCATAGGGAGTGCCACATTTTCAAGAGCCGTTAATTTTGTTAGCAAATTAAAACTTTGAAATACAAAGCCAATTTCTTTATTTCGTACGTATGCTAACTCATCATCACTGAGGTTAGCCACTTCGTTTCCATTCAAGCGATATGAACCAGATGTTGGTCTATCAAGACACCCTAATATGTTCATAAAGGTAGATTTACCAGACCCAGAAGGGCCCATAATGGAGACGAAATCGCCTTTTTGTACCTGTAAATCAATACCGTGTAGAACAGGTACCTTTAACTTACCATTCACATAGGTCTTTGTAATACCTTGAATATCAATAACTGAATTACTCATAGTTCACCTACGCTTAAAATGGTCCATGAGAGTCATTCTTAGGGCTCGTTACATCGCCGCTAACAATAATTTCATCACCTTCGGAAACACCACTTAAGATTTGAACATTTGTATCACCAGTTACACCTGTAGAAACAGTAGTTCTAACAGGTTGTCCATCCTTGATAACATACACATATTCACCTTGTTTATCTGTACGCAGTGCGGTTAATGGTACAACAAGGGTATTTTTAATATCGTCACCCAATATAGTGGCACGAGCAGTCATAGTTGGTAAGAAATTTTGTGAAATATCCGCTGGGATAGCAACCTTTACAGTATAGTAAACAACGCTACTACTAGTAACACCCATGTTACCTTTCGTGCCCTTTGCAATTTCCGAAACATAGCCTGTGAAAGTTTGGCCCGGTTTAGAGTCAACAGTAAATTCCACCTTAGAACCATCTTTTACATTGCCTATATCTGTTTCATCAACTGTTAAATATATTTCTAAATCAGATAAATCCGCAATGGTAGCAATGATCATTTGTGTAGAAATACCAGTGCTAATTGTTTGACCCGCTTTAAGAGGTGTCCCTATAACTGTCCCTGACATAGGAGCCGTAATAGTGGCATCACTTAAATCAGCAGACACTCTATCATAAGTTGACTGAGCTTGTTCATATGCTGTCACAGCATCATCATAAGTTTGTGCTGCTACAGCATTTTGATCGATTAGTGCTTTATACCGATTCATATCCAACCGCGCCTTATCCAAAGCCGCCTTTGCATTATCAACCTGCGCTTGTAATTGTCGTGTATCAATATAGGCGATAACTTGACCTTGTGTAACATGATCATTTTCCTTGACCAATACCTTTTCAAGTTTACCAGCCACATTTGTGGACACGTCTACATAATTAACAGGGTTAATGGTACCTGTAGCACTAATACTAGTTTTTACATCGCCTTTTTCAACCCTTCCCGTTGTATATTTCTGCTGGGTTTGTGCACTATCATTCGTATGAACATAATAATAGCCCCCACCACCTAATATACAGATAGCAATAACACTACCAATAATACGTTTACGGTGCTTCTGAAATAATTCTTTCATATATACTCCTTAATAAATGAGTCATTTCATTTTCATACATTACATTGTACTAAAAAAATGCAATTTGTACAATATAATTTTATAATCAGTATATTAATGGCTCAAAATAGAGATTAATTCATATTGTTTTTTATCGATGCCAAATTCCATGGTTTTAGCGACTTCATAAGGTATTGCTCGAATCTGACCATCAACATAACCGGTAATACAATTACGCTCGCCCCTGACTAGACAGTCTACTGCTAGTTCACTCATACGAGCTGCTAAGATAGCATCTAATGCAGATGGTGCACCACCGCGTTGTAAATATCCAAGAACAGTTAAACTCGGATCAAAGTAAGTGTGCTCTTTAATATACTCTTTAACCTCACCACTTGAGTAGGCACCTTCAGCGACAAGTATAATACTATATTCCTTACCCAATTGATGGGTTTTGTTAATATGTTCACATACCTCATCTAATAGCATTGGATATTCAGGAACTAACACAAGCTCCGCCCCACTCGCTAACCCAGCTTGTAATGCAATATGCCCAGCATGACGTCCCATGACTTCAATTATAGCTACTCGTTCATGAGAATTTGATGTATCACGAATACGTCCTACCGCATCAACTACAGTATTAAGTGCGGTATCAAAACCAATTGTATATTGCGTACCATTCATATCGTTATCTATGGTACAAGGAATTGTTATGGTAGACTGACCAAGCCGCATCAAAGCTTCAGCACCAGCTTGTGATCCATCACCACCAATAACAATCAAGTGGTCGATACCAAAATCTTGTAATATTCGATAAGCACGTTTCTGAACCTCTAAATTTTTAAATTCTGGATAACGAGCCGTTCTGAGGATTGTACCACCTGTAGTAATAATACCGCCCACATCACGAGCGTGTAATGGTCTTACTTCACTATTAATAATTCCCTCAAAGCCTCGTTCTATGCCATATACGTTAAAGCCCTCATGGATTGCTTTTCTTGTGATGGCACGGATGGCTGCGTTCATTCCTGGTGCGTCTCCGCCGCTTGTTAGTAATGCTATTTTTTTCATGTCTATGTCCCTTCTGCTGTTTTGGTTCAGCTTGTATATCTTTAGACATAATTTCAATTATCTTGGGTTGTCTTCGCGCCTTAAATTGAACACCTATAGTGTCTAATTGACGCTCAATTGCTTTCATAAAATCATAGGTACGTCCATTAGTCGTATCCAATACATAATCACACTGTTTATATACTGGCTTCCATGCCTGAATCATATTATGAACAAAGGCAGAAACATTGGTATAATCCATCGTTGGCCGTTTGCCCACACGACGATTGACGCGACTAACAATTCGGTATTGTGCAGCTCGTATACCTATAATAAAGGAAAATTTCTTAAGCGATCTAAGTGTTCTATGTTCTATAGGAAAATTTCCACCTACACTAATGACGGCTTCATGATACAATGAAACCTTTTTAAGAACCTCTTGTTCAGCACGTCGAAATGCTTTTTCGCCAATTTTTTTATAAATTTCTGCAATGGGCAACCCAAAACGACCTTCCAAGACTCGATCGGTATCCACAAATTGCCATCCCTTTAAATCTGCGAGATTACGTCCAAAATGGCTTTTTCCACTTCCCATGGACCCAATGAGAATAATATTTCGTTTTACTATCATGTTACTTTTGCCCCTTATTCTTACGTTAAAATTTATTTTACTATAAATTTGTCATAAAAACAAAAATGAACATACAGTAATGAGAATTATTACTCATTATTGTATGTTCATTTTCTTTACGTTATTAATGGCGTAATCTTACATGTAAAGAATATACTATTTCCTTTTGTATCAACAGAAACAATCTGTATACGGCAATGCTTTATATCCTGTTGTACCCTATTATACCAAGATAAGAAGGACTGACTTGTACCAACCAAAGTAAGATCTAATACATCATCATGACGAGAACTAGTCGTTATAATTAAAGGATCTCTATTTATACTTTGATAAATATCATCTACCCAATAGTCATGCAACAATAAAGATGAAATCAACTCATATGTATGAGAAGATAAAAATTGCTGTTCCACTGTTGTTTCCAATTGGTAATATTCAATTTCATCCACCAACGCTTCACATTTTTCTATATAGTATCTATATATCCATAATGAAGAAAAAGCAATCATAATGCTTATGCTACACGCTAGGAATATCTTCCTTAGGTTTGGTGTCATGCTGTTTTGTATGTCCATCCAAATGGAATGAACAAGGTCCATCTGCTTTTTCCACTTGTTGTTTTCCATCACAAATCACCTGTTTCATATGAGCTTGAATATATTGAACATATGAATGATAGGCTTCATCATTTGTTGCATCACCATCAACAGTAAACCCTCCATCAGAAAATTCTATATGTCGTAACGTGATACTTCCTTTTGTTGACATAGCTCCATCCAATAATGTAACAAGACAATATTGATTGTCTAATTGTGCGTCATGTTGTAACAACCGCGACATGGTATCTTCTATAGCATGATATTGATTCCGTATTTTCTTCGATTGTTCATCCATTTGTATTTGTTCGTACTTCGCTACCTGTTCAGTATAATTTTTATAAGAATAAATCCCCATGCCAAGACAAAAAACACTGAGTAATATAATCAATCCTGCAGCAGCGTATATATACAACCTATATTTACATAACCCAATATACCATCGTAAAGAACGGGGCATAAAATTTATTAATCTATCATTACCATCCTTGTCCAATCCACCGCAACCCCCGTGTCGCCATACCAATTGCCATATCCCAATCTAACTCACCTAGTTTACAACGTGTACGACCTCGTCCAAGAAACATCATAGGTATATACTCGGTATTGCCGTACACCTCTTGTAACGCACTAATATCGATACGCTGCTCTTCATTTAAATCATGAATATTATAAAAATGTATACCTTGAATTTCCTCTACTCCAAATCTCTGCAATATTTCTTCCATTTCAATCAATGCGGAGCTAATATCTGCACCATTTACCTTTACAATACAGTCCTTCACACAAGTGTCCTTCCACCACGCCCATAGATGCATGCCGGCTGGTTCTACAATACCTGTAACAGTTCCTGTTCTATGCATCAATCCATAAGTAACTGGTAACGGCCAACAATCAATAGTATCGACAGGTGCACATGTGTCGCGTATACCTTGGCGTAGTAATTCAAGTTCATGCCTGTCTACAGCGGCTAAAAACAAATAATAATTATGTCGTGGATACTCTCTACGACAAGCATCAAGCTCAAATTCATGTTCGCCAAAATTAAATGTATCTTCTATATTCCACTTTATAAATTCCTTTACATCAAAATCATGAGGATCAAAGCTAGCCATCGTCATTTCTGTAGGTATACAAGCAACAATGCTATATTCTCCCTCTTGAAGGTCATAGGTATTGATAAATTCAGCTATATCTTCATCAATTGTACTAGACCGTCTCATTTCCATTGCATCAGTAATAATCATAGTCTTATTTTCAATATGTGCAGTAGTAGCAACAATCCTATCATCAGTAATACAAAGACCTGTATGTATCTGTTTTTTCTCTTTCATAATGATGTCCTCCTCAATATGGTTTTACACTAATAACCTCTAATGTATGATTTTCTTTTTCTTTTACATATATGTGAACACGACTTGCTACACCGTTTAAAACAGCATAGCTCATCACATGTTTAGGATTAGTAACCTTTGGATCTGCCTTAATATATATATGGGTAGTATCGTTTTTTTCCACATCAAGATCCTCGCTATAGTCCCATCGACCATCGTTATTACAATACGTAACGAACCATCGTGCACCACGCTCTGCCGCATAATGAGATGCAATGAGTCTCATTTCCGCCTTTGTATTACTTAATGACAGAGTAGCAAGCCTATTCATTCCTAAAATAAGTACTAATAAAATAAGCATAATATATATGGCAACATAACTAACCATCCCCGAAGAATACTCAGAGATGCTTTCGGTTTTTAAACCAATCTGAGTGTGTTGATACCGCCGTTGCCACCTCATAATTTGCTATTCCTCCATACCCTTTTGCATATTCTGTTTGAATATTAAACCGGTTATTGATAGACCACTTAAGAGTAACTAATCTATTAGGATTCATAGAAAACGGTTTGACAGCATCAAGTCTACGCTTATCGTCAGTGCCTATGATGCGGCTTCCACTCAACGGTTGCAAGCTACCATCACTTAATTTTCTATATAGGGCCCTTCTAGTAACTGTAAACGCAGTACGACTTGTATCATTGATAGATAAAAGGTTCTCCTTATCGTTAATGGATACCATAGAATTATTCCAAATAATATGCGCCACAATAGCACGCCTTGTATAACGACCATCCTCTAACATGGCCATACTATCATCGATTCGCTCGGTCCATATATAGCACGTCATACATATGGTCACGACCATGAGAATAACGAGAGAACTAATCAAAACGCTAATAAGTAGAGATGGTAATATAAATCCATTGAATGATTTATTCCTATGGTTTTCAATGATGACTCGGTCCAAGAAACGTAGATAGTTCATAAATCGTAACTCCATTATCAACGGCTTGTACGCTAAATCGTAGTATAGATACACCATTGACCACTTCTTCTGTGGCACTTTGTTTAAACGTTATATTAGACAAATTATGTCCATTCAATGATGAGATATTTCCTGTTGTTGGCATTCCTCCAGAATCATATATCGATTTTCCGGCCTCTATACAAGAAACTGTATCTTGCAATATATAGTCATCAATATACGATGTGTGCACCATCGATAATGTATTACTCAATATACAAAGAATGGTTGGCAATATAAACAATACCAAGGTTACCGCTATAAGTGCATCTCCATATAAAAATCCAGATTCTCCTGTTAGTAATCTATATTGGGTCTTTTGATATTTTATTATTTGTACACATATCATAATCACAATGATTCCCACCGAATCCGCCCCGTTTGTACAGAAATCCATATGCGATTTTTCGCACCTGTTCGCATGTCTTGTAAAATAAATTCAGTTCCATCATAGGGCAATCCATAAGCAGAAAAATAAACGCGCTTCATAGTATGAGCACTTTCTATATGTTCAGGCAATTCTATCTCTACATGATGCTGCATAAGCCCTTCTTGAATTGAATAAGAATGTTTCTTTAAAATAAATTCCCCCTGTGCCATTCGAGCATCCCGGTGTCCTAACATAGCCCATAGTTGAACATTCTTAATAGCTAATACAACTTCTTCAGTACTTCTATTCAACTCATGGCGTGATGGTATGGTAACGATACTACTTAGGCCTATACCAACTAATGATAGTAATATAGTAAGCGCCACAAGCCATTCTACTAGTATAGAGCCATTACAATAGCCTCTATGTGTTGTATCACCGACCAATATATCGCCTCCCACACATTAGCAAAATGTAAAGCACTCCATGCGCCAATACATAAGAAAGGGCCAAAAGGAATATACCGTCTACATGTATTACGAATACTATATAAGCTGGCGAGATAGAGGACACTAGCAAAACAAGAAACGTAAATCATAACAATAATTTGTATGCTTGTTAGCCATATGGATATAGCAGTCATCCATTTAATATCGCCCCAACCAATACCGCCGCGACTCAGTATGCGTAATGCTATACTGATACTAGCAACGATTAAAACATGTACACAGGTGTCGATGACTGCATACTGTTCAACGATGCTATACAGGATACCTATAATCGTAAGAGCGATAGCACCTTCATCAGGTAATATAAAATATAGCTTATCAATGGTAGCACCTATTACAAGAAATAGTGAAAAGAAGCTATAACATATTATTTCAAATAGTGTGTAATTCTTATACATTAATGGGATTACAATTGACATTATCCATATAGCTAAACAGATATATTCCTTTCTCCCTTTCATTGCAAAATCCTTTATGTTTCAGGGGCTGTAACAACTACAGACTTACCGGCATTACCAGCAACTTGTTCATAGGTAATAACGTATTCCTTACCTTTTGTAGTTTTAACATGCTCTGTTAAATAACCTTCTTGATATAATTTTTCTACCGTTGGTGGCGTATCTAAACTTTTATCAATCATGTAGAGTTGTGTCGCATTACGTATGATTTGCATATCTGCCACTTGTTTTGCATTCTTTGCCTTATCAGCAGCGGACATAAATTGAGGCATTGCAATAGCTGCCAAAATAGCAATAACAGCTACCACCACCATAAGTTCTACCAATGTGAATCCACCTTGTTTGGTTCGTTGCATACGACGCAAACTAATATATCTAAGAAATGATCGTTCTAATTGAGTAAGTAGTTCTCTACAATAAATAAGCATATTGAGAAGTCTCCTTTCATTGACCACCTAATGATGATATTGATGTAAATACTGGATACATAACGGATATAACGAGGATTGCAATGCCAACGCCCATAATGGTGAGGAGTATAGGTTCCATTAAGCGCTCCAGTCTTGATATATATTGTGTTAACAAAGATTCATAATAGTGACTACAATGATTCAGCATGGCTACTAATTCACCACTTTCTTCTCCAACGGCGACCATTTGCCATATAAATGGATTCCCTACGGATGATGATTTTAAACTTTCACCAAACGAATATCCTTTACAAAGCATGTCATAAACATGATTACTACAGGATTCACCATACAAATTTCGCCATATATGCTTTGTAATATCTATAGTGTTGATAATTGAAATTCCCGAATCTAGCAATAACGACCAAATATGTAAAATATTTGTGTAATATATAGATGTTAAAAATGTATTATGTTGAGCCAACCGCCATAACCATCTATCAAATATATATCGAATTGTAGATTGTTTAAAAGCATATATGAGTATTCCAATAAGAAGCGCATGCACACTAATATAAAATAATGGATGTTCTCGAAGGGAAGTTCCTAATACAAATAAACCCTTTGTCATCCACGGTAATTCTATATGCATAGTTGCAAATACGCGGGTAAACGATGGAATAATAAATAATATAGTAACCAAGAAAAATACATTCATAAGCACCAGTAAGAATAGAGGATATGAAATAGCACTTACTATCTTTTGATGGTATTTTCGTTCTCGTTCATAATAAGAAGCTATATACTGCAAAGCGTCCCCCACATTCCCTGAAATTTCACCACTTTCAAGCAATGCCAAGGCTATAGGAGGAAATCCTTTTTCTCGAAGAGCCTCTGATAAAGGTTGACCTCGTTGTATACCCTCGTATAAAGAGCGATATAACATCGTTTTCGAGCCATCCATTAAAAGTTCTAGCGAACGCCTGAGTGAAATACCTGATTGTAGTAGTAATCCCAGTTGATATGCCGTGGTGCTCACTTGTTTATGATTCCAACGTACCGATTTACTAGACGATCTAGCTATACTACAAATGATATATCCTTCTAACTTGAGTTTAGTGCTAACCTCATCCTCCGAATCGGCCCATAATAGGCCTTGTATTCTTTTCTTGTCTGTTGTTATCGCTGTGTATTCATAGGCATTCATGTAATCCCTCTATGATAATTGTTGTTCCAATAAATCATGTAATTGACGAAACGATCCATATTGCGTTTTCACATCACGCACCGACATTTCTAATGTTTTCATGGGCGCCTGTGTTTCTTGAATCGAAACGATTTGTGGCTCTTTTCGATTTCTAATTAGATTTGCCACTGCATTCGTATTTAACAGGATATCCCGAATTGTTATAAACGAGGTTTCCCATCGTAGTAATCGTTGACATATAACTGCACGCAATACTTGTGATACTTGACTACGCACTTCATCTTGTTGTTCTCCAGGAAATAGAGATATCATGCGTTGCACTGCCATAACTGCACGTTGTGTATGCATGGTCGCTAACACCAAATGCCCAGTTTCCGCAGCATGCAATGCAGCCTCTAATGCATCTCGGTCCCTCAACTCTCCTACCATAATGACATCCGGATCCTCCCGTAAGGCATCACGTATTCCGTGTGCCATCGAATCTACGTCAATTCCAAGTTGACGTTGATGGATGATTGACTGTAATGGTATAAACTCATATTCCACAGGATCTTCTAGCGTTATTATGTGTTTATTCATAGTTTCATTTATATATTCTATACAACAAGCTAAGGTATATGATTTACCACTACCTGTAGGGCCTGTAACAAGGACTAACCCATCATGATATTCACAAATTTGTTTTAATACATCGCTATCTTTTGATGTATCCATCGATAAATTAGCATGACAGAGTAATCTCAATGTTCCACATATTCTATGATTAGCCCTATAAATATGAGCCCGAATTCGAATGCCATTGCTGGTGAAAGCATTATCTACAGAGTGCCATTCATCATGTGTACTTCCACATCGTTGTAATACATCTTTGATCATATCTATACTACAAATGCTTGAAATAGATTGTAATCCATTAGCAGCCCGAATATAAATCAGCATTCCCACCTCTAAATGTATATCAGTAGCACTATGTTGCAGCGCTATGGAAATCACATCATCTATGGTTATCACTGAATCAGTTGTAATTACACAATCACAATAAGATGCCTGCACGATGTACCTCCTCTACTGTTGTAATGCCAGTATTAATAGCAGTCTTCGCTGAATCTTGCAATGAAACATACAAATATGTATCAACATGATTCCAATCAATATCGCTCGATGGTATCTCTACATATTCAAACAAACCTAATCGTCCTTGATAAGAATTCGTAGTGCTATTAATACGCCTAACGAGGCGCTGCGATAGTGAGCCAATTAATGTAGCATGCAATAAATACGGTTCGACCCCCATATCAATAAGGCGACCAATGACACCTAATGCGGTATTCGTATGGACCGTGGTAATTACACGATGGCCAGTCAAAGCGGCTTTTACGGCTAGCTGTGCCGTCTCATGGTCTCGTATTTCACCAATCATAATAGAGTCAGGATCTTGCCGTAATACAGTGCGTAGCCCTTTCGAGAAGGTAAATCCAATCTTTTCATTAATCCCTATTTGAATAGCTCCATCAATTGCCGCTTCTACAGGATCCTCTAAACATATCAGTTTTGTTTCTTTTAAATTCAACATACGTAACATGGCATATAAGGTAGCCGTTTTACCACTTCCCGTAGGCCCACAAATGGTAATAAGACCATAAGGTCGTTTTAGTAATGCGGTAATCTTTTCCTGTAAATTGACCGACATACCAAGTTCTAATAGATTTTTGTGCACTCCTTCATTTCCCATTAGGCGACACACGATAGCCTCACCATATAGACTAGGCAAACTAGATACACGCATGGTTACAGCATACGATTTAGCCGTCCATTCCCAGCGCCCATCTTGAGGCAATCGCTTTTCGCTAATATCCATGCCACTGAATACCTTGATGCGGTTCACAATCATATCCGCATCAGTAGCATCGATAAACATATAATCCGTTAATAATCCATCAATTCTCAATCGCACTTGTACGCCATCCGGAATAGGATCAAAATGTATATCACTAGCACCAACCGTAACGGCATACGTAATGATTGAATCTAATGCAACATCTACATACAATGTCACCCCCTCCTTCATACCTTGCGGTGTGTTTATACATCACCTTTGCTTATTGCACTATGTAATTCTGTATAATAAGAAAAACTCCTCTTTATTTCTAAATAATCCACAATGCGTGTATATGTACACTAAGAAATAGCAAAAAAAGAGACTCTCTTGAGTTTTTACTACTCAAGAGAGTCTCTTTT
>CAUTOY010000015.1:0-25785 GCA_963539855.1 uncultured Veillonella sp. | reverse complement strand
TAGCCCTATATTGACTGTAGAAGTGAAGAAAGAACCCCTTTCGAAAAATGACTTTCCCCCTCCAACGAATATGTCGGCGCATAAAATAGACTAATGTAGAACGTAAAGAACCGATAGGGTTCTGAAAACCACTTTTCTCCTCTGACGAATATGTCGCGCATTGTTAAAGGGAAAATAAAAAGATTGGGCCTAGTCCTATATTGACTGTAGAAGTGAAGAAAGAACCCCTTTCGAAAAATGACTTTGGCCCTGCGGAGGCCGAAGGCCGGAGTCAGACCCGGCCGGTGGAGTTTTTCGGAAGGGGTTCTTTCTTCTACAGCAATTAAGCTAATAGCCCAATCTTTTTGTTTTCTATTTTAAATGCGCCAACATATCGTTTAATACCTCTAGGCAATCCCCCACGATCCCATAGTTGGCGTGTTGGAATATTTCCGCCTTCGGATCGTTGTTAATGGCCACGATTGTATCGGCTCCAGAGATGCCACTTACGTGTTGGATAGCGCCGGAGATACCAAATGCTAAGTATAGTTTAGGGCTTACGGTCTTGCCTGTTTGGCCCACTTGGTATGGCAATTCTATCCAGCCTTTTTCAACGAGTGGGCGGGTAGCACCTACGACGCCACCGATAGCATCAGCGAGTTCGTAGAGTTTATCAAAGTTTTCCTTTGAACCCATACCACGACCGCCCGCTACGATGATATCCGCTTCTTGGATGTTATAGCCAGTCTTACTGAAAGGAATAAAATCTAATCGTTTTGTACGAATGTCTTCCGGCTTGAGGTCGAATTGTTCAAGTTGAATACGCCCCCAGCTGTCCGCAATGCGGTCCGGCTTTTTGAATACATTAGGACGGACAGAGCCCATTTGTGGACGATGGTTTGGCGAAATAATTTCGGCTAAGATATTGCCACCCAATGCAGGACGAGTCCATTCTACGAGGCCTTCCTCTGTATCTACCGTTAAGACAGTACAGTCTGCAACAACGCCATTTTGCATACGCCCAGACATGCGTGGTGCCAAATCACGACCATTATTGGTTGCACCAATCAAGAGAATATTAGGCTTATGGTCTTCAAAAAAATCCGTCAACACCTTGGTATAACCATCTGTTGTGTAATATTTCAAAAGTGGGCTTTCAAAAACATGAACAATATCAGCACCATGCGCTACGAGTTCTTCTGCTTCAGCTTGCACATGTTCACCGAGAAGCATAACTTGTACGAGTTGCCCTAGTTCCTTAGCTATGCGGCGAGCTTGACCGATAAGTTCATATGTGACCGGATGCACTACGTCATCTATGGTGTCAGCTACGACAAAGACGTCTCTGTATTCATCAAAATTAGTTGCTCCCATTATCGGTCACCTCCTTTTAAAACATCAGCACTTTTAGCAGCCTCTGCAGCAAATGTATTTGGTTTTACTGCTTCTACCTTGGGTTCGCTAGGTGCTACGCTTTCAACAGATGCAGCACGTTGTACAGGGTCTTTTACATCGATTCCTTCATCATCTACGGTTTCGACAACAGGTGCATCATTAGGCACCAAGAGGTGTGCAAACTTTTCAGGCTTGATGTGGTATGCCAATTCAAGCACCTTTTTTGCGCCTTCATCGACGGATGAAAGCATTTCTACCTTGCCACGAAGTGGTGGTTGGTACACCTTGCGCACGCGCGTAGGAGAACCTGTAAGTCCAATGCGGCTTTCATCAATATGAGGCATATCACGCAATGTAATATGAGAAATAGTATATCGTTTTGCGTAAATAGAGCTCCAAAGACCAGGTTGACGAGGTTCATTAAGCTCAGCCGTCGTCGTCACAAGCAGTGGCAACGGCGCTTCAATCACTTCGTAACCATTTTCATGTTCACGTTTTACAATCGCTTTTTGTGCACCTTGATCTACGGAAAATTCACAAGCATAGGTAGCCTGTGCCATGCCGAGTTCCTCTGCGATTTGAGGACCCACTTGTGCTGTATCGCCATCGATGGCTTGTTTACCGCAGAAAATGAGTTGAAATTGACGATTCATAGTACGTTGAATATGACGAATAGCGGAGGCAATCGTATAGCTTGTAGCCAATGTATCAGCACCACCAAAGGCACGGTCCGTCACGAGTACCGCATCATCAGCACCCAATGCCAAGCATTGACGCAATGCCTCTTCCGCTTGAGGTGGTCCCATTGTGACAACCGTTACACGGCTACCTTCATATTTGTCTTTCACAGCTAATGCTGCTTCAAGCGCATGCATATCGTAAGGATTCACAATACTAGGTAGGCCCGTGCGGATAAGATTATTCGTTTCCGGATCTAGTTTAATTTCTGACGTATCCGGTACTTGTTTAATACAGACTAATAATTCCATGCACTCACCCCTGTCTAAACTCTACGCCCTTGGCGTTACGAGGATACTTCCAAGTCTTAACAATCGTATTCCCGCACAATACACGGCATGTACCACATTCAAGACAACCTGCGAAATCAAAAGCAAGCTTGCCGTCTTCCTGTAATGTATATAGTCCTGCAGGACAGCCATTAACGAGTTTCATCGCCTCTTCGCGACTTACGCTTTCACCATCAATAATGATATGAGGACACGTTTCGTCTACATAATATTTATTGGCGCCCAAACGCTCTTCTAATTTCATAGAGATCGCACCCCTTTCCAAGCATCACGAATTAATCTGAATAAACCTATGTCCTTAACGCGACGCAATAATTTTTTCTTCAATGGTACGGCACCATCACCATTAACGGTAAACACATCACGCATAAGATTGTTGACAAAGACAGGATACTCATTAAAAATACGCGGGTTAGTAGCCAAGAATTTCGGCATATTTTTATACAATTTCAAATCGCGACGCAACCAAGATGCCTTGATTTGTTTTTCGTATAATTTCGTAACCCGATCCATATTTTCATCGCGCAACGCCACATTAACCGCCTCGGCCGCACACATGCCAGACTCGATAGCAAGGTCTACACCGCGAATCGTGTAACCTAAATTCATACACATCCGCGCCGCATCACCAACGATGATGTACCCTTTGCCGCCTAATTTCGGCATCGCTTTATAGCCACCTTCAGGCACAAGATGAGCACTGTGCTCCTTTAATTGACTATTTTTCAAGAGCGGTGCAATTCTTGGATGGCTAGTGAAAGCCCCTAACATTTCATCCACAGACTTATTTGCAGAACCAATGTCATCAAGGCCTACCACCATACCCACAGAAAGGCTATCCTTGTTCGTATATATAAAGCCACCGCCAAGTAGCCCATCCGTCATATCGCCCAACGTAAGCCAGGCCATACCTTCATCACCAGATAACATCAAGCGATTTTCAAGGTCATCTTTTTTTAGTTGATATACCTCTTTCACACCGATAGCCATCGTACTTGGATTTGTAGGACCTGTGAGTCCCGTTTCCTCTAAAAGCACAGTATTAGCACCTTCAGCAATAATGACGAGCTTAGCATACACTTCATCATCATGACAACGGACACCTACAACGCGACGTTTCTTGCCTTCCCCTTCAGTGATGAGCTCTGTAACCTGTACATTGGAAACAAGCAAAGCCCCTTTTTTCTCCGCCTCTTCAGCGAGCCATTTATCAAATTTAGAACGCAACACAACATAGGACTCTTCATTGTCCTTTACATCTTGGTAACTATATTCAACAGTTGTCATCTCATTGCCAGCACCAATAGAAATGCGTTCCTTTGTTACCTTTCTTTCAAGCGGCGCCCGATCTCTAAAATCCGGCACTAACTTCTCTAACGAATGCGTATAAATACGACCGCCCATCATATTCTTGGCACCAGGCGTCATCCCACGCTCAATAACGAGCACCTTCACACGCTGCTCCGCCAAACGCAACGCCGCCGCAGCACCCGCAGGCCCTGCCCCCACGACGATGACGTCAAATCTTTCATTTCGATCTATTGCCATATACTCAGCTCCTTTTATGAAAGCCTAACTTACATAAGTCTATATATTATATATTCACGATACAGATTGAAAATACCTTTTTAACATACCACATGTACATGAAAATTGTATAAGAAAATAAAAAGGGGCTTTCCCCCTTTTCCACATAAAGTTTTTGGAGAGGAGGTGGGACCTTTCAAAAGTCGACTTTACCCTCACTGTGGATTTCGCCATGCGAAATCTTACGTTCAGGACTAAGTGATGTGTGGGCCCCATGCGTCGCAAGGCTCCTCTGTTGCCTCACACCCTACTTATGGCCCTGCGTAGCCCGTAGGGCGAAGTCAGACCCGGCCGGTGGAGACTTTTGGAAGCCCACACCTCCAATCCATGAAAATTTATAAATTTTCAACCGGTGAAGACTTTTTATCACTACGCTCCACCGCCCTGTAGAATTAATTTATAAATTTCCCTAGCTTTCACATAAAAATTAGCGTATGATAAAAGTAAATAATTATCTCTATACGGAGCAAGACGCGTATATAATACGACCGCATAATGCAAAACCACGGTCAAAGTAAGGCACTCAACATTTTGGTATTTACCTCAAGGAGGCCATATGGATCCGCAAAGAATTCTGAAAGCATTATCCAATCCACATCGGTTAGATATTATATTGTGGCTAAAGCACCCAGAGCAAGAATTCGGTGTTCAAGTACACTCTAAAACTCTCATCGATTTTACAAACAGCGTTAGTGTTAAAAGTATCCAAAAACGCTGCGGTGTATCGCAATCTTCTGTATCTACATTTATGACTATGTTAGAACGTGCAGACCTTGTAGAATCGCGAAAAATTGACCAATACACTTATTATAGGCGCAATGAAAAAGTTATCCGCGAGTTTGGCGAATGGTACAATAAAGAAGTATCCATCCAAGCCGATAATATCGATAAATTATTGGAAACAGTAACCTTATAGGATGCCAAAAAGGAGCTATAATGCTAGAGTTATTCTCAGCATTATAGCTCCTTTTATCAATCATCTAATTATTCTTGTAAATCTCGGGTTATAGGACAAAAAAGGACTATAACTAAATGCATTAGAATTGCATTCTAGTTATAGTCCTTTTATTTATCGTTGCGCTTCGTAAGCTCTAAATAGTTTAGATAGCAATTTTGGCGCTAATTTTAATAATTCTGGGTTTTCGCAGAATGATACGCGAAGTTGTGTTTTACCAGGGTTATTATCCCCATATAAGCCGCTATAGAAACCGTTAAGCGGAGCCATAAGCAATGTATAGTCATTGCCGTCATCCAAGGTTACACGACCGTGTTCAGCACACCAGGCAGCAAATTCTACGCCGTCAAAGCCCGGTTTTGCTACATTGCGCACGTCGATAACGAAATAGATGGACGCTTCTGGATTAGAGATGATGAAATCTGGTTCTACCTCTTTGAATCCCTTGTGAAGTTCATAAATCATTTCGCGATAATAATCGCGTTGTTGTTCATACCAGTTATGAAGCTCAGCGTGGCTTTCATGAGCCAAGGCACCAAAGATATATTGACCAAGTGTATTGGCACTGAGGTTAGCCGTATATTCAGCAACAGATTTTTCATAGCATAATGCATTATCTGTAATGATGGCACCAATGCGAAGGCCACAAGCATTCCATACCTTTGAAGCCGTTTCGAGACTAATACGACGTCCTTCGATACCTGGTACATCCTTATTGGTCAAAGTCCAAATACTGGATGTTTCCTTGCCTTTTTCATAAGCCAATTCACGATACGCTTCGTCAGAAATAATCCATAAATTATGTTTAACACATAAAGTAGCATATTCAATTAATGTTTCTTTACTGAACAGTTGCCCCGTTGGATTATCGTAAGGAATAATCAAGAGAGCCCCTGGTTTTGTTTCAATAATGCGCTTTTCTACAGTTTCAATGGATGGCAATTCAAATTCACCATTTTCATTGAGGCGTCGTTCTACAGTTACTGTTTTACGGCCAATGCGATGACCTACAGCATCATAGTTCGTATAAGAAGGATTAAACATCAACAGAGGGCGTTCCTCTTCCCCAGCGCCACCACAGACGCCAAGCATGATGATTTCCATCGCCATAGATGCCCCATCTGTTACTAGCACATTTAAACCGGTCGTATCAAAACCTTGGCTACGTAAGATATGCAAAAATGCTTCGCGACATTCATCGGTACCCGTTGTTGGTACATACGGTACAATGCCTGTACTGAAAGGGCTATTTGGTCCACCTAAGGTAAATAGTCGGCGCTGCATGGCGGGATGCATAGGACGCATAACATTACCAATCGAACCATTTACTAAAATAGGTGGGTTCTCTCGTTCTAAAAATTTAATTTGTCCCATGCGAATCCCCGACGGCTTGCGGGCCATCATGTACGGGGATAAAACCGGTAGTTCCATACAGAATCCAACTCCTCTAGATAAAAACCTCATCAAAAATAAGGCTGTAATACGCATACATTGATATATATAGATACATTCTATTATAGTGCTTTTACAAGAGAAAATCTATAGTTTTATCATTGTAGCTTACAGCCTTATCAGTTTTTTACTTATACGATGAATTAGATGGTAACTTCAACACCTAAGCGGAAATTGCGACCTTGGCCTGGCCACCAGTCACCAGGGTTTCCCCATTGAACGCTAGATTGCTCTGCATAGTACGTATCAAAGATATTATTGATACGACCAAATACAGTTACGTTTTCGCGTACCCGGTAGTTTGCGCTGATGTCAGCCAACCAGTATGTTTTGCGTGGGAATACATTATAGGCTGGACCAGGACGGTCAATGATACCGCGAATATCCAAATGAGCATCCCATTTAGCATCGTTGTAATCGAGACCTGCATTGACGGCATGTTTAGGCACATAACCATCACGATTTGCTTTGCGAGTTGGTGTCGCATTGATATGAGTATACGTATAGCCTAGACGAGCAGATAAATGTTTCGTTAATTGTTTGCGTACATCTGCATTGATACCATGAGCCTTTTCTGTATCAAAGTTTTTATAGATACCACTGAATGTCGCAGGGTTTGTCATTACCCAACCAATTTTATCTTTTGTACTACGACTAAAGAAACTAAGGTTACTATTCCAAGTTGTACCGAATTTATGATGAACACCTACGCTCCATTCATGACCTGTTTCAGGTTTCAAATTGCGGTTGCCATTTGTGCCATCGAACAATTGATATGGTGTTGGTGCTAAGAAATATTCTTTGTACGCTGCATATACATTTGTTTTAGCATTTACATCGTAACCAACACTGATGGACGGAGATGTATGCGTGCCGAATGCAGAGTGATGGTCAACGCGAACACCTGGAATTACAGTCCATTTTGGAGCAACCTTCCACTCATCTTGTACGAAATAAGATGTGTTCGTAAGTTTTACACCACCCATATTAAGCACCTTATCTTGACGCCAATCAATACCGCCAACTACGGTATGATCTTTTCCTTTATACGTCACTTGGTCGCCAAACGCACGAGTCTTAATATCTGTTAAATAACCATCATATTTAGTTTTATAATGATTATCTAATACGTACAATTGATGGCTCCAGCGTTTATTGATGTTGTTATTCCAAACAGCACGGACGGAATCATTTGCTTCAGTACCATAACGAATATGATTAAGAGCACCCATATGGTCAGAGTACATCGCATCACCGCGATATGTATCATAGAATACCTTTACATCATTTTTGTCATTAATTTTATTACCTACCATGAAGGAACCAGTATGGCTGTTGCCATGTTGTGGAATGCGTTTACCATGACCATCTTTATAAGAACCGATGATATCCTTTTGGTAACCTACACGCCAATACCAATCCTTTTGGCTACCTTCGTTCAAAAGAGCGTATTGTTCTAAATCATTGCTACCACCCATCATACGAAGTTTAGTTTGAACGCCTTCCTCAGGTTTTGCAGTGATTACATTCACAACGCCACCGATAGCGCCAGAACCATATAAGGTGGAACCTGCACCGCGTTGTACTTCTACACGGTCAATACTAGACATATCTTTCAGAATTGTCATCGGCGGGTTCACACCAGCCGCACCCATGTTGATGCCGTCTACAAATATAATACTTGGTCGGAACCATTAATACGGAACGCATTAGAATTCGTGTAACCTACACCACCACCGTACGTATTGATATCTACCCCCGGTACGATACGCATCGCTTCATTCATATTAACCGCGTGACGTTCACGAATATCATCACCAGTCACTACGCCTACGCTAGCTGGTACTTGTGAAAGCTGTTGTTCACTGCGTGTTGCAGTAACAACAATGGTATGAGATTCCCCTGGTTCAGCAGCCAATACACTAGGTGCGCTAATAGTGCTACCAAATACAAGAGCCAAACCCACGTACATGGATAATCGTTTCATTTTTGATACTTTCATAAAAACCTCCACACATAATTTCCTACAAACTATATATATTTTGTGCCATAGACACCATTGCACGGGTCATAAACTGGGAATAACTCATGACCTGCGAGGAATCTACGAAATACACACGACGGTTAGCAATGGCCTTAACACCTTGCAAGGCAGGGTCAGAATAAAGCTGTTCTGCCGCTGCTGGCGTAGTGCCATCAGAAGTATAGTCCACGGACGGAATGATAATAATATCTGGATTGGCTTTGATTAAATCCTCTCGCGTCCCGTTATCAAAAGGCCCTAAGCCTAATTGAGCGGCCGCATTATTTACCTTTAGATATTTAGTCATGTCATCAAAGGTTGACCCTTTGCCACCTGTTAGACCAAATTGCGTGTAAAACGCCACCAAAGGGCGCACTCCGCTATGTTTATTCGCTATGTCTTCTACAGTTTTCAAATCTGCATTCATGCTAGCAATCATTGCTTCATCGGATGCATGTAAAAGGCCGGCAATTTCATGAATAACTGCTTTTGCTTCTTCTACCGTTGTCGGCGTTTTATACACATACACTGGTATTTGCATATTCCGCATTTCCCCAATCGCATCCGGAGATATCCAGTTGGGAACTAATACTAAATCAGGTTGTACAGAAAGCATCGATTCAGCAGTAGCTTTCACATGTTTCTCTACCTTGGCCGACTTATCAGGCACATTATTAGGTATAGTACCAACAGCGGCCACTCGGCTCGGATCAACCAAGGATAATACGATATCTTCTGTGCTAGCAGCGACGGGAACGATGCGCTTAGGCTCGCTAGGTATTGTAACGGCTACCCCTGTCCCGTCTGTCACTTGATGTGTGGCGCCTGTAGTGCCCGTTTGGGTAGGACCACAGCCGACCACCAGTAGTACCATCATTAATATGGCACATATAATCGATATTCTTTGTTTCATACTAACGACCTTCTATAACACCTTCTATTGAAATATATAGGGACTGCAAGTCTTGTAACATGTCTGGATCTGCATCCCAATAGCCTCGTTGAGCGGCTTCTAATAAGATTTCTGCAATGCGCTGCAAGGCCCATGGATTTACGTCACGCATCCAGTCTTGTACCGTCTTATCTAAGGCATACTTGTTCGCATAGCCTTCATAGACCCAATCGGGCACTATATCGCTCGTCGCATCCCAACCAAAACTGTGAGACACTACATTGGACATGTCCGATGCTCCTTTGTAGCCGTGTTTCATCATGGCTTGAATAAATTTTGGGTTCTGTGTTTCCCCTTGCACAACGCGACGGAACTCGTCCGATAAGGATCGCATCACGACGCGGCTACGATCTGTACTATCTCCCACATACGCGCGAGGGGCACTGCCTTTTGCAGTGCGCACCGCCGCAATAAGGCCTCCATGATAGCTATAATAATCATCAGCACTCAAAATATGAGTCTCTCGATTATCTTCATTCTTAATAGTCACATCCATCGTAGTGAGGCGGCGTTGAAATAATCGCATATCTTGGGGAATGTCTTTATGCAAATGAAAGCTACTCCACTTACTGTATACTTGCGCAATATCTTCTACTGATTGCCAATTTTTACCTTCTATCAAGGCGCCTACACCTGTCCCATACGCTTGTGGTGGGTCACCAAAGATACGTAGGCGCGCCTTCTTAGTGGCTAACAGAGGATCTTCACCTTGTTCCACAAGCCAGTCTACATCGTCGTGAATATGTTTTTTCACATAGTTATCTTCTAATGGTTCATCTAGGTCTGCCACCAGTTCAACTGCCTTGTCGAGCCAACTAATGGCAGTAGGCATCATATCTCGAATGAGGCCACTGATGCGACCCATTACGTCGATACGAGGTCGTTGTAATTCCTCCAATGGAATAACCTCTAACCCAGAAATGCGGCCATTAGACTGCCACTTAGGTCGAACCCCTAGCAAATAGAGGAATTCACCTAAACACTGACCGTGACTTCTAGAGTTGCTACTAGCCCAAAGGATAATGCCAACCGTCTCCGGATAGCGCTGTTCATTTAAAATATAATCGGCAATGACTTGATCTGCTAAGTCTATGCCTAGTTGGTACGCTATCTTCGTTGGTAGTGCACGCTCATCTAAACCATAGAAGTTTCGTCCTGTTGGAAGTACATCTACTTGACCACTCGATGGAGCCCCACCAGGGCCTGGCTCAATATAAGTCCCTTGCAACGCTTTAGATATAGAAATGAGCTCATTCTTGGTTTTACCTAATTTAGGAATGTACTCACATAGAATGGCCTCAGCCAAAGACTCCAAGCTAGGTGGCACCTTGTAATTTGGATCATACATGACATTAGATACAAAGGTACGCAATTCATGCCAGATACGATCAATGATTACACTATTACGAGTACCATCATCTGAAGTTTCACCAGCATGCTGCTCTAAATATAACCAATCATAGCCCATCTCCGATGCTAACATTTCAAGACCTGATGCAATATCGCCTTGAGGTGTCCGTACAATAGCCGTAACATATTCCTCTAAGTCAACACCTTCAGGACCTTCCCCCAAAATATGTAAGCCGTTGCGCATCTGCATATATTTCAAATCAGTCAGTTTTTCATGGACTTCCGTAATAACAGCATCTAGCTCCATCGTAGGTCCTTGTTCTTCATCGATAAGATGACAGGCCATCGCTTTTTCGCGAATCACTTTTCCAATTTCCGACACGCTTTCAGGATGCTCCTGTTCAAAGTGACTATGCTCATCTAGTAAGGCTTCTAGTTCTTCAAACTCATCATATAATCCTGCAGTCGTCATGGGTGGCGATAAATGGCCTACTAAACAAGCGGAACTACGCCGCTTAGCCTGTATACCTTCCCCGATGATGGTTGTCCAGTACGGGTAGATATTCGGCAAACTAGAGATGCCAATTTCAGGATAGCAACTAGCACTGAGTCCTGCACCCTTACCTGGTAACCATTCTAAAGAGCCATGAGTCCCTACATGGATAACTGCATCCGCTTTAAAGGCGGTCCGTACCCAATGGTAAAAGGCTAAGTACTGATGCGGAGGTGGCAAACAGGGATCGTGGTAAATGGCGGATACATTCTCCCCAAAACCACGAGGTGGTTGCACCGTAATCCATAAATTACCATTTGAGAAGCCCGGTATGATGACTTCATCGTCGTACACAAATACATCACCAGGAGCCTCTCCCCAAGATGCAATCATAGCTTGTTGTGTATCTGTTGGTAGGGTTTCAAAATAAGCTTTATAATCTGCACTACTCATGCGCCCCTCTGCAGAGGCTAATAGTTCATTGGTAAGCATGGAACGATCATTGGTCATGTGAGATGTTACCATATCCATCAAGTCTGCACTGGTGTCTGGTACTGTATCGATGGTATAGCCTTCTGCTTTCATCTGCGCTAATAATCGAAGCACCGACTTAGGTGTATCAAGTCCTGCAGCAGAGCCAATATTAGAGTTCTTAGGTGGGTAGTTATGTAAAACAATGGCTACCTTTCGCTCCGATACAGGAGTGTGACGTAACTTAGACCATTTAATGGCGCGCTGCACAACGGCTGCAATCCGTTCTTTTACTGGCAAATATACATAATGCCCATTCTCATCATACGTCTGACAAGCTACCACGCCGCCTTGAATCACCCCATCGAGTTCGGGCTGTGATATAGATAAATTTACATCTAATGGCGTAACACCTTGCGGGTCCTTAACCCAAGACTCTTCATCCATATATATGGTGTAACCTTGAATGATTGGGCAATCTTGTAGCTTTAATTCCTCCAACGTTTGAGCACCTAAGGACTGGAAAGAGAACTTACAAGTATTGATAAGTACATCAAAGGGGAATACATCCTCCCCAAACAGGTGATTCATGGACAGTTTCATATTCGGAATGCCTACGCGAGGATTGGAGCCATATTGCCCGTAAAAGATAATAGGGTTATAACCATGTTTATAAATTTCTTTAAATAAGGCCTGTTGATAGTAAATATCCCCCATAATCCATTCGTCGCGGTAAAAGTACACTGCTATGGATGGCCAATCGCGATGTCCCTCAGCATCCATGAACGCATCATAGGTTTCGTAGATATTGCCATCACGGCCCATAATAGCCTGCCACGGTATAGGATCAGGTTGTTCCCATTCAGAGGTCGGTTTTGTACTAAGAGCTCCGTTAATAAGACGCACATAGTTCATAACGCCACTTGTGCGGCGATAACTTTCAAGAAGTCTCCGTTGTTCCTCATCTATATTGCGATAGAGGATATCTGTTTTCTTAGGTTCTACTACGTCGATCCAGTACTTGGAGTGATGAGCATACAGCCAGCGCTCTAGACGTTCTAAAAAGGGCGAATCTAAACCAACACCCATATTCGTAACGAGAATCACATCCGCAGCCCGTAAGCGACTTTCAAAGTCAACATCCCACACAGGCTGTTTTTTCATATTACAAATATCCACCTCACCATGCAATAATTCTGGATAGGTAGCAACGGCCTTTTCTATATATTGGATTTGTTTTCCTAAATTAGAAATATACATGAGACGGCTCATGATTTACCTCCGAGACACGCGCAAAATACTGTCTGTCGTAATAGTATCCATAGCATAATAATTGCCATTCATCAATTTACATAACTCTTTAGCAAGACCAAGCTTAATAAAACCCGTTTCCGTATCGATAACGATACAGTCTACTGGCAAAGTACCTAGAATACGAGCCCATTGCTTTGCCTCTGCCACAGGGTCCTGTGTGTCCCCCGAGGTAGCTCGCCCATCGGTGATGCAAATCACTTGAACCCGTTCCGCTGAATATTTGCGTAATAACGTATGGCACATGGTATAGGCTACACGCAAACCTTGAGATAGCGGCGTTCTGCCACCTGTTGGCATAGAGGACAATAGGCGCTCCGCCCGTTCTACACTACGTGTAAAAGGCAGTAATACTTCAGCACTATCCTTGCGGAATGCAATGAGCCCTACCGAATCACGATGAACATAAGAATCCCGCAAGAGACTCAAAATGGCAGCCTTCGTAGATTCCATGCGATGACGTGCCGCCATAGAACCGCTCGCATCTACTACAAAGAGTTGATATGCTCCAATACGTTTTTCCCGCGCTTTACGACGATAATCTTGCGGTTTAATAATGATAGATAATTCCTTTGAATCTTTTGTATCTAACGGCTGAGATAGTGCAGTTTCGTTTAGTCGTAATGATGATATAGATGCTTCTAGTTGCTGTGAGAATCTAGATTTCCGCAATCGTTGATATGGTGCTGCCGCTCGTAATGTTTCTACTAAAGCCAAGTCTTCTAGTGCATGTTCATCTTGGTACGATCGAATCATACGACCACTAGTATCCTTTGTCTTAGTTATGAGACGACGACCGGAACCTTTACGATACTTTCGATCTACAGTCTTAGAAGATTGTAATTTCCAGTGAAACATCTGGTTAGCTATACGAGCAACCGTATCAGGTAAACATAAAGAAGATAGCTTATCACAACTATCACCCATATCGTTGCTGGAGTCATCATCTGGACAATCCTCAGAATCGGATGAATTATTACTACCATTAGTCTCACTTGAATATGAATCATCACCTGATCCGGAAGCTATATCCGAATCAACTACATCATTAGAGTTTGATTCATCACCTTGAGCATCATTATTGGCATCCTTAGATGCAACATCATCAGCCGCATCAGAATCCACCGAATTTGATGTATTATCACTGTTTGCAGCAGAGTTTTGTTCACTTGGCTCACTTGATTGTTCCCTCTGTGAAGGCTGTGTCTCTACCATTTCCTCCCGCTTCATGCGATGCGGTAACACATATAATGCTGCTCGCTCTGCATGAGTAGGCTTACAATAAGAGCTGCCATCGAGAAGAGCTAAGGATTTCATCACTTGCAATAACACATATTCTGCACCATGACCTACGGTGTGAGCCTTAAAGGCATACACAATCGCCAAAGATATCATCGGCTCTGGTACTGCAATAGTCTGAATACTCTTATGTTCTATTAAATCTGATAGATTCCCATCATAGGCCAAAGAGATTTCATCCCGAACTCGTTGTAGAACATCGATACGAGCCTCTAGGGAAGGCGAGTTCATAGATACGTGAACATCTACAAGCTCCCATTCTGAATCAGTTAAACTTGTTTCATCATGGTTGAGAGTCATGATAAGAAGAATATTGCGCCGTTCTGCTTCTCCGAGTAGTGCATAGCGAACCTCTGGAGCAAGTACATGACCATCATCGATAAGCCAACAACGCGTTTGACTATCATCCAATAAGCCAGAGGACATAACGATTTCCCCTTGCTGTAAGGACAACTCAAAATCAATGGTATCTTGAAGCTGAGCGTTATCGATATAAACGGGAATAATACGGTATGGAATTTGCCATTTCTCGAGGCACTGGCGAACTGCAAAACTTTTACCTACACCAGTACCACCAGAAATGACAACATTATGAATCTGGTCATTTACGAGGCCTATTTGGAGAGCCTCTTGTACAGATGGTTCCATAACTAGCCCTCGATCACCGCTGCCACAACAGCATCGATGCGGTCCGCATCATGACCTTGGTCCTCGAAAGGCAGTCTCCGAATACGATGTTTCAAGGTCAATCTTGCAGCCACCTTGAGGTCCTCATCTGTGATTTCTCGACGACCGTGAAAGGCGGCGTGAGCGCGAGCGGTATGCATCATCGTAATATCTGGACGATGCCCATCAACGCCAACGCCGATGCTGATACTTGCTATCTTAAGGAGAATATCATCAGAAGGAATAATACTTGGTAATAATTCACGAGCTTGTAACAACCGATCATGTAATGCTCGTTCCCACTCATCATAGGTCGCTACAAACTCTACTGGATTATCGCCAAAGGCAAGGCGACGCTTAATAACATCCATGCGCTGCGCTGGATCTTGCTCGCCACAGACCATAACAGATAGACCAAATCGGTCTAGTAATTGAGGTCTAAGGTCCCCCTCTTCTGGATTCATGGTTCCTACGAGGATAAAACGAGATGGATGAGAATGGCTTACCCCTTCCCGCTCTACGGTGTTCACCCCCATAGCCGCTACATCTAACAACAAATCTACAATATGGTCGTCTAAAAGATTGACCTCATCCACGTAGAGAATATTTTGATGAGCTGCATGTAAAATGCCTGGTTCAAAAGCTTTCACACCTTCTTGTAAGGCCTTTTCTAAATTAATAGAACCTACTACGCGATCCTCTGTAGCATTGATAGGCAATTCTACAACTGTCATGGCAGGTGCCCCTTCTTCCATAGGTGGTAAAAGATTTGCCAATGCTCGCACGGCCGTGGACTTTGCAGTCCCCTTTTCCCCTTCGATTAAGACACCGCCAATAGATGGATTTATAGCATTTAGCAACAGGGCCAATTTCATTTCATCTTGACCCACAATAGCAGTAAATGGATATAACATAAGCTTGACCTCTATTTCAGCTGTGGATCAATAGATATCTCACCACTAGCCTCTGTTTGTTTATACGCTTCAATATCCGTAGTTCCTTTAGGGAACACAAAGATACGTTGTTGTTTAAAATACGGATCATCATAAACCGCTGCAGATAGGTGGAAGGCAGCTCGTAGATTTTCTGCAGTAAGCACCTCACGCGGTGTGCCTACATCAACGATTTGTCCGTCACTTACCAAAACAAGCTTGGTACAGTATTTAGCGGCCAATTCCAAGTCATGAACGACAATTAAAATCGTTTTACCTTCATCGCATAAACGACGACCTTCATGGAAAATATCATCCGCGTAAACTAGGTCTAACGCTGCCGTCGGTTCATCGAGTAACAGTACATCAGTTTGTTGTGCCAACGCCTTTGCTAAGAATACACGTTGCCGTTCACCACCGCTTAAAGATTGTACAGATCGATTCCGCAGGTGGTACACACCTACATCTTTCATGGCATTTTCTACAATGACCTTATCTTCTGGGCCTTCTTGTTGCCACCATTTTAAATAAGGATAGCGTGCCGTCATTACAATGTCTATGGCTTCATAATCAAAGTTAACATTGACAGACTGTTGCATGTAGGCTACATGATGGGCGATTTCTTTATCGCTCAAGGTATCAATACTGTTACCATCCCACAAAATATGACCACCTGATGTTGGATAGAGGCCACGCAATGTTTTCAATAGGGTCGTTTTACCAGATCCATTAGGACCGATAATACCAACGAACTCACCGTGGTCAATAGAAAAGGAAGCCTCTTTTACAATGGTAGTATCCCCTAATGTGACGGATAACGATTGAACATCTAATTTCATTAGGCCCCTCCTTTACGACGCAAGCGATGAAGTAAGTATAGAAAATATGGTGCCCCTATAAGAGCCGTCATAATACCGACACGGATTTCTACTGGTTGCGCCACGACACGCCCCAGGGTATCGCAGAATACGAGGAACAAGGCACCACCGACAGCCGACATAGGTAATAAGATTCGATGATCTGGGCCAACTAAAAGGCGTACAATATGAGGTACCACAAGGCCTACAAAGCCGATGGAACCGCTGACGCATACCGCTGTGGCTGTAATGACAGATGCTAAGAATAGGAATAGCATGCGGTACACCATAACTGGTAAGCCGAGTGCACGCGCCTCGGTATCACCGAGAACGAGTACATTTAAATGACGACCGAGCATCATCAAGATAACGCTACCTGTCATGATAGGTCCTACCGCCAGTAGAACATGGTCCCAACGACGAAAATCGAGGCCCCCTACCATCCAGAATAGGAATTCACGCAACCGGTATTCATTAATCATCGTCAAAACACCCGATGTAAAAGCGCCCAGTAGCATACTAACAGCTACGCCGGCTAACAATAAGGTTGTCGTATCAAGCTTATTATTACGCAATGTCAAAAGAATGGTAATACCCACGGATACAAAGGCCCCTATAAAGGCGAAGGCAGGCATATAAAACATGCCAAGAGAGGTGACTCCAAGAGCAATAGCGATAACGGCACCGAGGGATGCCCCTGCCGATACGCCCATAATACCAGGGTCCGCCAAAGGGTTTGAGAAAACGCCTTGCATAACCGCACCTGCTAGTGCCAAGGCGCCACCTACGAGAAGTCCAATAATAAGGCGTGGCATGCGGATAAACCACAACACCGCCTCTTGTTCATCCGTTATAGGCTCTGTAAACTGAACGGGTATACCCATACCGTTTAAGATACTTTGTATACCTCCACCAATAGGAATCATAATCGTTCCTACATGTAGCGCTAATAGGCTAACGACGCATAGCAACACCCCAATCATAGTCATCGCCATGATTCGTTGTTTCTGTTTAGTCATGAGAATTCCTTTCTAATTGAGGATACACAGTGTTCATAATGGCGAGCATGGCTTCACCGATATGCTGATTCATAGTATACAAATAAGATGCGGGCAACGGTTTTACGTGATCTTCCTGTATAGCTCTCAAATTCTGAAAGGCTGGATTTTTTAAATATCGATCCGCCAAATTCTTGTCCATCCCCATATAGGAAGGAATGAAAATATAATCTGGGTCCATCGCGAGAACACGTTCCTCACCAAACGGTGTGCGCGGTGGTAACCCTAACATATGAGGTGCATTATTAATACTCATATACTTGCACATATCATCAAAGAGGCTACCCGTTCCCGTATAGCCATCCATGGACGATACAAAGAGTACGCTCTTGCGCTGCTCCGTCGGGATTGATGTTCCTAGCCGTTTTAATTCATCGATTTCACGATGAATCTTGTTATCGTAAAATTGTCCCTTTTCATCTTCCCCTACGATATAGGCAATGTCTGTTACATTGTTAATGACCCCCTCTACCGTAGTACCACCAGCTACGACAACTGTGGGT
The DNA here is from genome assembly GCA_963539855.1 of uncultured Veillonella sp. Taxonomy (GTDB): domain Bacteria; phylum Bacillota; class Negativicutes; order Veillonellales; family Veillonellaceae; genus Veillonella. Next base: position 7,474 of record CAUTOY010000015.1, on the reverse strand, counting down.
ATCCCCATATGGCGTAACCCTTCAATGACATCCGACGTTGTATAATCAGGAGCAATCACCAAATCTGGCTTTAAGGCGATAATCTTTTCTAGAGGATAGGAGCTCATAACAGGCTTGACCAACTTTGCACGCTCCGCTTCCATAGAGTATTCAGGATAGGTAGATAATTTATTGATGCCTACCAAGCGTTTCGGTTCTATGAGGCCAAGCAAAATTGTATCGTATGCGGAAGACAATGCTAAAATGCGCTTCGGATGCTCGGGAACGGCTACGCGTACGCCGTCATTACTTTCAACATAGCGCATATGCGGAGCATCGTGAGCATCTATACGAGGCCCACACCCTGTAATAGATACACAAAGGAGTATCATCAAACATATGAGAAACACGTTGTTCTTGTTCATGATGATACTCCTTGTATAGTTCTATTTAAACATAATATACATATTAGAATTTTTGTGTGTAGCTAAGTTGATAGTTGAATGGCTCATCCCAATATTCCCAATCGCCGTTAGAAATAACATTGTGACGATTTAACAAATTACGCGCATCGAGACGTATCGAGGAATCTTCGTTGAACTTATATCCTACGTACGCGTTCCAAGCCACGAGGTTTGGATTAATACCGCCATCACGGTTTTTTAACCGTTTTGTAACAAAGTTGAGACTAGAACCGGCTGTCCATGTTGAACTTGTGTAATGGATACCACCTGTAAATTGTAATTTTGGATTCGCTTGCTTCCAGTAATCCTTGTCAATTTCCATCTGTTTCGGATTTGAATAGGACGCGCCTACAGTCATCTTTAAGCGATTTGTTAATTTACGACCGTATTCCGTTTCAATCCCTACATTTCTATAACGACCACCATTTACGCGAATCGTCATTTTGCCATTACTATCAGGCTTCCAAGAGAAGAAGTTTTTGAAGTCCATGTAGAATGCAGCCACCTTCCAACTCTCCTTGTCCGTGATGTGCTTGTACCCTAACTCATAGTTCCAACCTTCTTCAGGTTTTAAGTTACGGCCACTCACCGCGCGATATTGGTTACTTACCGCTTTAAAGGTGTCGCTCAAGTTTGGCATAGTGAAAGCCTTGCCTACATTCATGTATAATGACGATTCTTTATTGATGCGATGATTTAATTGGAACTGCGGTGTCAATACTTGTTGATTCTTCACCGGATCCTTGATGTCCGTATAGCGCAAGCCTACAACGGTATTCCAGGTAGGACTGATTTGATAAGAATAACTACCATACAGCGCTAAACTATGACGATGTGGGCTCGCATATACAGGACCTGATGTGGTGCGATAGATTTCCCGTTTGCCGAGTACACCGGCAATTAAATAGTCCTTACCGCCTCTAAAATCCCATTCATGCTGTACATCAAAACCATATTGACGAGCAATATAATCGCTGTCATTAGATTTGAACGCTGTAAGATCATGCCTACGATTCTTCCCCTTCAAATCTCTATCATTATAGAAAAGTGTGCCTGTAGTAGTACCTTCTTTATAGATCAAGGATGCATTATTCTTTGTATCATCATAGGCGTATGTGGTGGAGTGTCGATTTCGATTTGTTACATTACTTTCAGTACTCAACTGCGCATAAGCGGATTTACCTTCAAAACGACTGAAGTTCACGGTTACCTTATCACTCAATTTACCACTCATAAATAGACCAAGGGAGTTCCCCTTGTCACGAGCCGTATAGTACTCATACCCACGAGGACGAGTCACACTATCAGTGCGAATTGGCGTTGATGGGTCTTGTTCACCAAAGAACCCACGTTCTATGCCAATCAAGAAGCGAGGTGTACCATAGTTGAGCTTATAGGAATGAGCACCACGATTGCCTACACTGACCGTAGCAGAACCACCTTCTTGATTCGGTGTTTTTGTTATTACATTAATAACGCCACTCATCGCATCAGAGCCATAGAGTGCAGAAGCAGCCCCTTTAAGTACCTCAATACGCTCGATGGAACCTGTTGGAATCGAGCTAAGACCACCCTTACCATTAAGGTTCATAGGCACACCATTCACGAGAACTAAGGACCCCCGTTCAAGGCCACGGATATTGACACGGCTATCCATAGCGCCGTATTCAAGACCCGATGCACCATAGGAGAAGGACGTAATACCTGGCACCATGTTAACCGCATCAAAAGCATTTTTAGCGCCACTATCCATGATATCTTGTGCTGTAATCACATCCATCGCCGCAGGTGTATCTAAATCCAGTAGAGCCGTGCGATTTGCCGTCACGTTAATAGTATGTGTTTCTGATGATGTAGCAGCTGTTTTTGCTGATGCAGCAGCGTTTGATGATGTAGCAGTTACATCTGCTGCATAAGCATTCACAGATAAACCCATCAAAGCCATACAGATGATTAGAGATGTACGTCGTTTCATGTGTCTAGTCATAATAAGTCCCTCATAATACACATTAATAATACACATTCATAATTCATATTAATCACATAATTGTATTATTACACATTTAAAGGAACTCTACAAAACCCATACCCCCTATATGTACTGTATGTATAGGGTAAGATCAAAGTGTTTAAATTAGAATTTATGCGTATAGCTCAATTCATAGTTGAACGGTTCATCCCAATATTCATAATCGCCGTTAGTTATAACATTATGGCGATTTAATAAGTTGCGTGCATCGAGGCGAAGTGTAGCAACCTTATTGAAGTGATAGCCTACATACGCATTCCAAAGCGCGATATTAGGATTTAGGCCACCATCGCGATTGCGCAATCGTTTTGTGACAAAGTTAAAGGATGTACCAGCTTCCCAGGTTGGACTTGCATAATAGATTCCTGTAGTAAATTGTAACTTAGGCGCTACTTGTTTCCAGTAGTTTTGGTTCATCTCCTTTTGTCTCGGGTTAGAATAGGAACCGCCAAGCTTCACATTGAGACGCTTGGACAAGCGTCTACTATACTCTGCTTCAATACCAACATTGCGGAATTGACCACCATTGACGCGAACCGTAGGTCGACCACTGGCATCACGTTCCCATTGGAAGAAGTTTTTGAAATCCATATAGAATGCATCAACCTTCCAGCTATCCTTCTTGTTGATTTGCTTATATCCTACTTCATAATTCCAGCCTTCTTCCGGCTTCAAATTCTTGCCGCTAACAGCCGTATATTGACGCGCTACACTACGGAACGTATCGCTAAGGCTAGGCATTGTGAAAGCTTTACCTACGTTCATGTACATGGAAGATTGTTTGTTGATGGTATGCAACAATTGGAATTGAGGTGTCAACACACGTTGATCCTTTACAGGATCTTGGATAGCGGTGTAACGTAAGCCCAAAATGGATGTCCACTTCGGATTAATTTCATAGGAATAACTACCATAGATGGCATAGGTGTTACGATGAGGATGGATATATACAGGTGTCTGTGTAGCATGATATGTATCCTGTTTTCCTGTAAATCCCGCAACGAGATAGTCTTTACCACCTCTAAAATCCCATTCATGCTGTACATCAACGCCATACTGACGAGCATTATAGCTAGTATCGGTTGGTTTAAATTGATTTGTATTATGTACACGGCTTTCACCACGCATAGTGCGATCATTATAGAATACTGTGCCGGTTGTACCCTTGTCTTTATAAATCAAGGATGCATTATTGCGGTCATCCTTATAGTTATAGGACGTAGAATGTCTTGCTTGATTGACCGGATTCGTTTCTGTACTTAGTAAACCATAGGAAGATCGATTTTCAGAGCGATTGAAATTCAAGGTTACCTTATCAGAAACTTTGCCGCTCATGAATACACCCAAAGCGTTTCCTTTATTGATAGCCGAATAGTAATCATAATGTTTTGTACCTGCATAATCGTAGCGCACAGGGCTAGACGGATTTTGAGAGCCCCAGTATTTTCTATCGATACCAACGATAAATTTGTCGGTTCCATACGACACATCATAGCGTTTAGAACCGCGATTTCCTATGGCTACAGTTGCAGAACCACCCTCTTTATCTGGAGTTTTTGTGATGACATTTATAACGCCACCTAAAGCCTCAGCCCCATATAGTGTAGAAGCTGCCCCCTTTACCACCTCGATGCGCTTGATGGCGCTCGTTGGAATCGAACCGAGGCCGCCCTTACCATTAAGGTTCATAGGCACACCATTTAAAAGAATAAGAGCGCCGCGATCGAGGCCTCGAATATTCGTGCGACTATCCATACCACCAAAATCACCACCAGATGCACTGTAGGAATTAATTGTCACACCTGGTACAGTAGCCACTGCATCAAAGGCGTTTTTAGCACCACTATTTTTTAAGTCCTCTGGCGTAATAACATTCATAGCACTCGGTGTATCTAAATCCATGAGGGTGGTACGATTTGCAGTTACATTGATATCAACCTCTTCTTCATTATTATTCATAGTTACATCTGCTGCATATCCATTTACAGACATACTAAGCAAGGCTAACAACGTAGCAAAATATATGCGCTTATTCATTCTTTTCATCATACACTACCTCTAAGTAAAAACTAAACTCAATCCATTGATAGAACATGTATACCCTAACCATGCGGTATAAGTCTATATCATTGTTGCATAACTATAGGGGGCATGCAACAACCCATACCCCCTATATGTATACTATTCCATATTGTATATAATATTTAATCGCCCATCAGGCAATATTTGTACCGTTGCAGATACACCGTAAATATGACGAATTGTTTCCGACGTCAATACCTCTGCAGGTTTACCACTACAAACAATGCATCCATCCTTTAAGGCGATGATACGGTCACAATAGATAGCTGCTAAATTCAAATCATGAATAGCAGATACTACCGTTGCATCAAGTTTCTTTACAATGGTCATGAGTTCAAGCTGATACTTAATATCTAAATGGTTTGTCGGCTCATCGAGCACAAGGCATTCTGTGCGCTGTGCCAATGCTCGTGCCAAGATGACACGCTGTTGCTCACCACCCGATAGAGTGTTAAAGCTGCGGCTTTCAAAATCGCTAAGACCAACCTCTGCGAGCGCATGACGAGCAATTTCATAGTCCCTCCATATACACATCTAACTATACAAAAACTATAGCTTTCTCAATTTACTATAGTTAGAAACACACTATACATTCACACACAATCTAAAAGCTAACGCATGGTAGCAACATATTACTTAATTTAGATTATAACTTACATTCACATCAATCGTTACTGAGTGTCCGGTGGTGTTCTCAATACCACCCGAACTAGAAACTAAACTGTAAGCTGCATTATCAAGAATGCTTGAACCACTACTCCCCGTCATTTCCGCAGATGCAAAGTTACCATCACTATCAAAGGTTACCGAAAAGGACACAGTCCCAGTTATACCACGGCGTACCGCTTGTTGTGGCATGACTTTATTACTTTCTACACGTGCAATATAACCGGCACTACTATAAGAACCCGTTCCTTCTGTGTCGCTATTCCCAGGATTGCCGTCCTTTGTACCAGGACCATCATCTGCTTTACCACCATCGCCAATAGGTCCACCGCCTGGGCCTTTGACATCACCACTACCAGGTATGCCTAATGGATTATCTGTATTTCCATTTAAATTTACGCTAGCCGTTTCATTGCCCCCTAAATAGGGATTAAGGTCCTTTAAACCAGGTGTCGGTTTACCAGATAAATCAGGCAATACACTACCCGCCTTACCACCAGCAGCATTTTCTTTATCATCAGAGACGATTTGTTCTGGCTGTTTCTTCTCCTGTTCAGGTGGTTCTGGCTGCACCATATTGAGATTGATGACCAAATCTTTCTTAGGCGTTTCTGGTGGCTTCAAATGACCGAACCAGTCGCTTACAACACCCCAGTATGCCAGATTAACAATCAATGCAGCTGCGAAAGGAATGGCATATCGTTTATTCACCATATGATCACTTCCGTTCTGTCGCTACGCTGACAAATCGAGCACCACTCATCTTAAGATTATCCAAAATACTAATAACATCCTTATACGCAATATCTTCAGATGCACGAACGATAAAAGCTTGTTGTGGATCCTTTGCAACGATACCTTGAATTTCATTGCCCAAATCATCAGGTCTAATTTCACGTTCATTCAAATACATCTTATGAGTGGCTGTTAACGAAATCGTAATCGGCTCAATCGTTTTTGCCGTCGATGCAGACGCCTTTGGTAAGTTAAGAGGAATTTGTTCCTCCGTATTCATATACAACGTACTCATCATGAAAAATACGAGCAAGAAAAACACGATATCTATCATAGGTATAATCATGATGGTAGGTTCTTTTTGTATCCCTACTGAACTACGTTTCATCGTTGACTCCTAATATATAAATCCAAGATAGAACCTAAACGTTGTTCCAATTTTGCAATATCATAATTTACTTTACTTGTGCACCAGCTATGGATGGCTAACGCTACGATGGCTACTGAAAGCCCTGTGGCAGTGGCAATCAACGCTTCGGATACACCACCGGTAATAACGGTAGGAGCACCGATATCGCCACCAACAGCCGCGAAGGAGCGAATCATACCAACTACAGTACCCAATAGACCAAGCAATGGAGCCATTGTAACCATCATGCTAAGCCAGTTAAGACCGCGTTTTAAACGTTCGTCCATGTAACCTACTACATCATGAAGGCGGTTTTCCAAGCCCTCAAAGTTATATACGGAATCTACAATCGGGCTTACAAATCGACTAAGTGCATCATCATTATTCTTAATCGCCTGCTCTAATGCAGCCCAATCATTCGCATTTCGACCGGCATCGATACTCTCTGTCAAATATTGGATTTCACTGTCAATGCGACGATACATACGAATCCGTTCAAATAAAATCGTACATGCAGCCAACATAAATAAAACTAGCGGATACATGACTACGCCACCCGCATTAAATAGATGAATTGCATACTCCATAATAACCTCCTCAAACTTATAATTATAAATTTGTACTCTACTGCGTATGAAACACAAATAAAATCTGTATTAATCATTATATTACGATTAACACTAAGTTATTTTATTATTTCATAAATAAATACGCAGTACAATAAACTTATACCCCGTATAGGTATTCTATTTTACTGTATGTATTCTTATAAACAGTAACTTTTCTATTCAATACATTCATTTGTCCACTTATTAAAAACAACGGAATTTCTCATGCCACAAATTATTCATCACAACTCAACATATATAAAAAAAGCAGTCTATAGAAACGTTTTCTATAGACTGCTTGTGCAGATATTATCTAGATTATCAGTATACTAAAAGGCTAAATACAGCCTTTCAACAACTACATATTTATTAATTCCATACACACTCATGAATATTATTTATACGTGCATAACCATTCGTTTAAACCATCCTATAACACCGTTATGTCATTATCTTTCATACACCACTTGTGCCATAGTATAAATACCTTGTCCAATGTGGT
>CAUTOY010000014.1:0-26455 GCA_963539855.1 uncultured Veillonella sp. | reverse complement strand
AGATAGAGATAGAGATAGAGATATATATGTTGTGGATAAACCACAACAAACACGCACACACTTTAAACCGCCAACGCTTGAAGAAGTAAAAGCGTATTGTCTTGAACGTAATAACAATATTGATGCTGAGTACTTTGTAGACTATCAAGAGGCAAGAGACTGGGTGCTATCCAATGGAAAGAAAATGAAAAATTGGAAAGCAACTATCCGAACATGGGAGAAAAACAACTATAACAAACGTACATCAAGTAATGGCAGTAAAGATAATGCAATTAACGTTGTTAAAGAGGTGATGGAGGAATACAGAAATGAACAACAAAGAGATGATAGCTCAATCACTATCAATGTTACAGATAGCGTGGTCTACTGATATGACAAAAGAACGCTTTAAATTGTATTGCACGATGCTTGCTGATGTTAATCCTGTTACATTGACACAAGCAGTATCCAATGTAATTAATCGATGTAAATTCTTGCCTAGCATCGCAGAGTTGAGAGAGGAATGTTCCGCATTAAGTGCATACGTGGATGCACATGAGGAACTTCCAACTCCTCAAAGTGCATGGGAAAGAGTAATTAAAGTAGTAGGAACTTATGGTTATGAAAGTGGAAAGGAGCATTTAGAGGGTATAACCTTAACGGCTGCAAGGGCGATATGGTCATCCTTTGACCCTAGAATGGGTCATGAATATAACGAGGCAAGTTGTAGATCACAATTCATCCGTTGCTATGAGCAGTTGGCAGAACGTGAAAAACACCGCCAACGTATGGCCAACTCAATCAAGGATAATCACATACTGTTGAAGGCACGAGAAAAAGCGGAACACGATAAAGCCTTGATAAGTGCTGGACAAAAGAAAATAGAAATGACTGCTACAGGTAACTTGGTCGAGGTAGCGAAAGAAATAAAGCCAGTTGATTTGAATGAGGTTATTGACAATGCTGATATATCAGACAAAGGGAAAGCATTGTTAAGACAAGCAATAGGGGGATAATACATGGAATATATGGGAAGTATAAAAGTAGAGTTTAGTATTAGCACCAATATTAATGCAGAAACAGAGGGCCAAGCATGGCACTTATTACACCAGATTGTAGATTATTTACAAGACAACGTAACAATCGATTGCAAGCTAGGCAATGAATACGATGTATGCGTTGATGAGTGCAATGTAGAACCGAATTATATTAGTGAGTATTAACCATGAAAAAGCATAAGATGGTTATTCACATTGAGATACCTCTGAATGTGGAGACAGAGCAAGAGGCAAATGAACAAATGATTATGCTAATGCAAGCCAATGCAAAAGAATTTGATTGCATAGGCGATATGGTTAGATTGTTCAATGGAGCGATGAGGTACATAGAATTAAAAAATAAGGAGATAGATATATGAACACAGTACAAATTTTAGGTAATTTAACACGTGAACCAGAGTTAAGATACACATCAAACGGAAAACCAGTAGCAACATTTAATGTAGCAGTGACTAACACATACATTGATAGTAACAACGAAACAAAGGAGCAAACTGCTTTCATCAATTGCGTAGCATGGGGCAAACTTGGAGAGGCGGTAGGCCAATGTAAAAAAGGCGAACGCTTATTTGTAGAAGGTCGCTTGCAAACACGATCATATGATACGCAAGACGGTCAAAAGCGATATGTAACAGAAGTAGTAGCCAATTTCGTTGGTAAGAAATTAGACAGTGATGATGTTGGTATTAGCAATTTTGATGATTTTAATACAAAATCGGAAGAAAACATTCCGTTTTAAGAGGCAGAATATGATTGAATACTTTTTAAAGCAATTATCGATGTGTGCATAAGGGGTGGTGTTAATATTGAATGCACCATGTAAGGGATGTGAGTACAGGGAAGTAGCTTGTCATGTTAAGTGTCCGTTATACAGAATGTACAAACGCAAAAGGGAAGAAACACTAAAGAGTGAATATGTAAAGAATGATATTACATCGTATGTTGAAAGTAATTTCAGCAGAATTAGGCAGAAAATTGGCAGACCTAAGTACAGATGTACTGTGATTGATTAGAGGTGAACAGGAAAGGGAATGCATATATGGGGGTTATTTGACGATGGGAACGGATGCTATCGTCAAGCGGTAGATGAATATAACGTGAATATGGGGGGGGCAACACACAATCACATCAATAGGTATTGGTGATGCGTGTATCAACCAAGACCTTGCAGTTAATACGCTGCATAAACCAAACGCACTATGGGAGCAGTTGGACAAGCTAGATAGACCTGATGTTATCCTAGCTAGTCCACCTTGTGAAAGCTGGAGTGTGGCAAGTGCCATGAAAGGTGGCAATGCGTGTTGGAAACAAGAAAAGGATATGACTATCAATCTATTTGGTGAGTATGAACAAGGAAGTAAATTCACAATCAGAAATCACGCTGATTATGAAAACTACCAATTCAAATATGATAAGTCATTCCTAACACGCATCAATGGTGAGATGTGCATATACAATACGTTGAAAATCATTGAGCGTTACCAACCTAAAGTGTTTGTAATTGAAAACCCAGCATATGGGCGAATATGGGAATACATAGCCAATGTAATAGGGTTTGATATTCCGCATGAAAACCTAACTTATTACAACAACTATGATTACCCAGTCAAGAAACCTACAAAGTTTGGTAGCAATATCGATTTAAAACTGCTTAAAGATGATACGAAAAACCAAATTAAATTTAACAAGTTAAACGTAAAGGGAATAAATCGATACAACATGAGGTCGCATATTCCGTTGGAGTTAGTAAAAGATATTTTAAAACGATGTGAGCAATATGTAGAGGTGGGGAGTGAATGACAGAACGAGATATTCAAGATGCATTAGGTCGTCATCTGTTTCTTAAAAATATATGTATACCAAATGTGTTAATGAGAGATAATGGAAAGCCACCATACGAGGCTGATTTTATCTACTTTAATTTAAACACTTTACACTTAACAGAAATTGAAATCAAAACTGATATAAATGATTTCAAAAATGATTTTAAAAAAGCACGTTATCATGACAATCACAATGTTATGTATTTGTATTATGCAGTACCTAGAGATTTGTATGATGATCATTATGAAATAATCGATGAAATGCTTGGTGATGCTGGTTTAATTTTAATCGATGAAATAGATACATTTGATTGTAGAGGTAATCTTTATATGTTAGGTGGTTTTGTAAAAAGAGCAAAACGAAGAAAAGGTTCTGTTAAATTGAACGAAAAAGAAAAAGAATACTATATGAGAATTGGGTGTATGAAATGGGTGAATAGATAATGCCGATAAATAGCAAGCAAAAAGGAGCAAGAGGCGAACGAATGTGGCGTGATGTGTGCCGAGCCAATGGGTTTGATAAAGTCCGTAGAACCGCACAGTATTGCGGTAATACTGGTGATGCATCAGATTGTGTAGGACTACCAAACATACATCAAGAAGTGAAATTCGTTGAAAATTTGAATGTGCGAAAAGCATATGAGCAAGCAGAACACGATGCAATACAAGCTGACAATGGCGATATGCCTATTGTTGCGTGGAAAAAGAGTAATCAAAAGTGGCTTGTAATCATGAGTGCAGATGATTGGTTCAGATTATATAAGGAGAGTGAATGTAGTAATGGCGGTTAATACAGCGATATATGGTATTCCGTACAATTGCAAAAACTGGTTAGCATTAGCATCGGTAGTATGGGGCAATCTTGATACCAATGAGGCAATTAAGGTTATCGGCGGAAAAGGTAGCGGATTACCTAAGAAAAGAACTATACAAGATGAATTCAAATTGATTGATGATGTCATAGAACTGTGCAAGCAAGGTATGACAAATAGGCAGATAATGACTGCATTGAATTTAACAAGTAATCAAGTAACAAGGGCAAAGGTTTGGGGGGATTGGTCGAATGTATGTAAAGAGAATGAATGAATATGTTGAGTTGCCTACACGAGGCAGTAAATGGAGTGCTGGTTTAGATCTATATTGTCCATTTGATGTTGTAGTGCCAGCCGATACGCAGAAAAAAATACCACTAGGAATAGCGGTACAGATACCTGACTTTCATGTTGGTCTATTGGTTCCTCGCAGTAGCATGCATAAGACACCACTACGTATGGCAAATAGTATGGGAGTGATTGATAGCGACTATACAGGGGAGATATGTGCAGTATATGACAATGTATCATGCAAGAATTACACGATTAAGCGTGGCGAACGTATAGCACAGTTGTTAATTGTTCCGATATTATTGCCTGGTGTTGAAGAAACAGACCGATTGTACGAAACAGAAAGAGGTAGTAATGGGTTCGGTAGTACAGGGAAGTAGACAGTAGAAAGACAGATATAGGCGGTGAAATATCCGCCTTATCATAAGAGGTTGATATGACAGGTTATCAAAACTTTTTAGCAGCAATGATTGCGGTATTACAAATTGCGATGGTTAGTTTAATTTGTGATGATGGAGATGTAACGTTAATTGTATTAGGTTTAACAATATTATTTTTGTTTTTTATGCTCGTTACAACGATGGTAGGTGTAATATGACGGCTTATAGCGGATACGTTGTACATTCTGATTATTTTATAGACATATACGAAACAAAAGAAAGTGCTATTGAATTTCTTAAAAAGCTAGCTTATGAAAGCGATGAAAAGCGGTTTATTGTTGGAGTAGCTGTAAAAAAGAATGGAGAAATAACACTGGAATTTCCAGAGTTGTATCAATATAGTGGAACAAGAAAGAAGTGGTTTAGAGTATGAACGATAAAGAATTTACAGATGAACTATTTAGACGCATGTATAGTCTAGGGTATCGAAAAGCAGAAATTGAAAATGATGTATTGTTCTTTTTTAACAGTGAAAGGGAGATTTTAAACCATTTCTTGCCACGTGTGAAGGTGGCTAGTACATGTTTCGAGGAAAAAAAACAGTTTATCGACGTTGCTGAATATCTAGGTATTGTTGATTGGTCAAAGGTGGCGGTTGATACACCTATATTGGTTAAAGATGATTATGATGACAAATGGGAAAAAGCATATTTTGCAAAGTATGAAGATGAAATGATATATGCATGGAATAACGGAAGAACCTCGTTTTCAGCAAGAAATAAAGATGATACGTTTATATGGGATCGCGCAAAACTAGCAGAGGTATAAATGATTAGATTATTGCGTTTGTTTAGAATTACAGAAGAAGAAAAACGCTTAACTATTAAATGTGGTGATAGCATATGCAGACCGAGGGTATATGACGGATTTAGTAGTTATATCATTTTGTATAGACACAATAAGTGGTGGCTTAAATATAACAGACCGATGTGCGGACATTTAACAGATGGCGAGGCAAAGGAGTTAAGAGAATTTGCACAATCCAATTACGAGATGTATTGTGCAAGACATAGAGAGGGTGAGTAATATTTGAGTGAACAGGAATTAATTAACCTAGCTATTGAACACCTTCAACCTGTAAAGTTGGTAGATGTACAAATAGCATCTATCAAGGAAGAAATAGAGCAGTTAAGAGGGAATATAACCTCAATAGGTGCTATTGATTACTCTAAAGATAGAGTAACAGGCGGTGGCACTCCGCAAGGATTAGAAGGCAGTATAGCGAAATTTATGGATACTACAGAAAAGCGGAATAAGGAGATTGAACGATTAGCGGGACTAAAATGCGATGCGATCACATTGATTGATAGCCTTGATGAAAAAATAGGTGCGGTAATTCTCAGATATGAGTACATATTGAATACCACAACGGAAGATGCATACAAAATGATTGGGAATTACTCGACTAAACAGGCGAAACGATATAAGCAACGAGCATTGATTGAATGTGGCGAAAAGTTGTCCGCAAATGTCCGCAAATGTCCGCAAATGTCCGCAAATGTCCGTATAAGTCCAAGTCAACATATAGTAGAATATAAGGTGTAAGGTTACAGATGAGCAGTAGCCTTACAACCTTCAAAAAGCATGTGCTGTTGCAGGCACGCATAAAAAACTAAATAGCAATAGAGGTGTGGTTTATTTACTTTTATTTTATTGAAAAAAATCGTACTTCGTGTAAATCATCGTCAAATACATTATCTATATTATTTCTAACTGCACCGCACCTCATAATTGCACTTTGTAAACTGATACCGCATTCCTTTCCTTCAAATACACTACACGTTTCATTGGATAATCCTCCAAATTATTCATAAAATCAAGCGGTGTCAGTTTAGAGAGTGCATATTGAAAACTAAAGTTATATATGTTTCCACTAAGAAACCGAGCATAACGTGTTATATATAGGGGAATAACACTATTACAATTCATCAACTCGTGTCAGAATGTATCTGACTTTATAACTTTGGTTTTGAGTGTGCAATAATTGCTGAAAAGTGAATATCGTATTTTGTTTTGATTGGATATTGGAACATGTGCGTGTGTTTTGACTACGTGTTAGAACGTGTGCAAGCGTTGACTATACGATATTCAGTTTTGAATGATTATTACATTAAAAATGAATAAAACTATCCAATAATGAGGTATATCCACGGCGATATATCTCATTTTTTGCATAAAGTTATCAAAAGGGGAAACATGACACAGGTACATTGTGATAGAAAGCATTGCTTAAACAACGATAAATACGGAATATGCACTGCTGATGCAATCGAATATAACGGCTTGTGTCAGACATACATAACAGCTAAACATTCTTGTAAGACACATTGTGGAATATGTCGCAAGGACAAAGGCAAGTTAAAGCGGAAAGGCGGTGAGGTTCTTAAATAATGGAAATTGTAACAAAAAGCTTACATGAACTAATTCCATATGATAAGAACGCACGTAAGAATGATAAAGCCGTTCCATTAGTAGCCAAATCAATTGAACAGTTTGGGTTTAAAGTGCCGATTGTCATTGATAGAAACAATGTAATTGTGTGTGGTCATACTAGATATAAGGCAGCACATGCATTAGGCATTGAGGAAGTGCCTTGTATTGTGGCTGATGATCTAACAGACCAACAAATAAAAGCGTACAGACTGGCGGATAACAAAGTATCCGAGGTATCTAAATGGGATAAAGGTATTTTGTCATTAGAAATGAATGAAATATTTGATTTCGATATGTCGGACTTTGGATTTGAAATTGCTGACCCAGTAGACACAGTTGAAATAGAACTACCGCAAAAGGAAAACGAGCGTGAGCGGACTGCTAATGCATATAACTTGTATGATTTTGATGAAAACAGATGCACAGGGATATATGACATACCTACACTAGATAAAGTGATACATACGCCAAAGTCATTAATGGGGTTTAATTACTGCAAAAGCACACCGCCACAGGATGGCGTAGGGGTGCATTTCTTCCTTGATGATTATCAATTTGAAAGAATATGGAACAGCCCAGCCGATTATTGTGCGATGCTTGCTGATTATGATTGCGTATTAACTCCAGATTTTAGCCTGTATATGAACATGCCAATAGCCATGATGATATGGAATACGTATAGAAGTCGCTTAATCGGTCAGATGATGTAAGATTATGGGTGTACAGTTATACCGACAGTATCATGGGCTGGTACGGATAGTTATGATTTCGCATTTGATGGACTACCAACAGGCGGAACGATAGGTGTATCCACAATTGGCGTTAAGAGAAATAAAGATGCGTTTGATATATGGACGAAAGGTATGGACGAGTGCATGAAAGTTGTTAAACCGCATAATGTAATCGTATATGGTGGTGATATAGGGTATACATTCGATTGTGATGTAACATATATCAGCAATACGGTAACTGACAAAATGAAAGGGTGAGTATGTAATGGGTGGCCGTGGTGCTAGTTTAGGAAAAAAGAATATAGGTTCTGTCATAAGCGGTATTGCGGACAACGATTTGAAAGTCAAAGATTGGTTTCAAAATAAGATTGAACTACCACATTATGTAATGCACCCTAGACATAGCGAATTACATTGGGGCGGTATGACGATACTCGAAAAACGGCCTAAAGCAATTAAAGTAGGGTTTACACTCGAAACGCTAGATGGTGAACGTGATATCCATTTAAAACGGTGGATACCTAAAAGTGCATTAGAGAGTAGAAAAGCTTATCAAAAGGCCGAGCAAGAACGAGAAAAAGCATCGTTAAAGAAATATAACGAGGGCAAAACAAAATACGATAAGTTGATTAAATTTGCAAAAGAAAACAACGTAAAGGGTGTACGTGTTGGATTAAGAAAAGACACGATACTAGCTAAATTAAAAGATAAAGGTATTGATTATAAATGGTGAGGTGAATATATGGGCGGTAGAGGTGCTGGTCTAGGTGGAAAAAGTGCTATATCGATAACATTTAAAGACGGTAAGACTAGCATGTTCAGAATGAATGATGCTGGCGTGTTACTGGAAAATGGACGTCCTAGCAACTTAAAAACATCTATTAAGCAATTGGAAAGACATGCTAAAAGTAATGGGCTATCCGTCAAAACCTATAACAATAAACAATTGAAAGAATATGATAAAGCATATGCAAAGCAGAGAGAGGTTAGTAATAAACGCTTAAATGAATTAGACGTAAGCAAAAATGCTATTGGAACCGCAGTTTCTAAACAATATAGAAACAGTACAAAGTCCAGTAGATTAGGACGTAGGGGCGTGTATTAATGTTTTAAACAGAGGTTTAACAGAGAAAGGAAGTGAGCAAAGTTAGACGGACTGACAATTTAAAAAGCATTGACAAAATGTCTAAAGAAGAACGCAGTGAATTTTGCTCACGAGGTGGAATAGCTAGCGGAAAGAAACGGCGTGAGAAACGTACATGGAAGGAAATAACCAATACATTACTTGATACTCCATTAAAAGATGGCCAAGTAGACGAGAAAATAAAGAGCCTTGCAAGTGCTAAGGGGTTGAATATAACCGCACAGACGGCTATTGTGTTGAAACAGGTAGTAAATGCAATCAATGGGGATAATAAGGCAGCGGAATTCGTATTGAATGTATCTGGCGGACTTACAGAGAATGAAGAGCCAACACAAGACACATTCAAGCGTGTTGATTTGACTGAGGTTATTATTCCGCATTATGACGTGGTAAGTGCTGATATTAAACGGCACAGACACACGCATTATTGGTTAACTGGTGGCCGTGGTAGTACTAAATCGTCATTTGTTGGTATTGAAGTAGTCGATACCTTGATGAGTAACAAAGATTGTCATGCTGTTGTCTTACGTAAGGTAGGGCAAACGTTGAAAAATTCTGTATACGCTCAAATAGAGTGGTGTATCGAGAAATTGGGTGTATCTGATAAGTTTACTTTTAAAAAATCACCATTAGAGATTATCTATAATCCAACAGGGCAACGGATATTATTCCTTGGTGTTGATGATCCACAAAAAGTAAAATCAATTAAATTACCATTTGGGTATGTCGGTATAGTGTGGTTCGAAGAATTAGACCAATTTGCTGGCATGAATGAAATACGTAACATAAACCAGTCCTTATTACGTGGTGGTGATAAGTACTGGTGTTTTTATTCGTTCAATCCACCTAAAAGCCGTGATAATTGGGTGAACGTAGAACAACTAACAGATGATGCAGATAGAATGGTAATCAAAAGTGATTACACTATGGTTCCTGTGGAATGGTTGGGGCAACAATTCATTAACGAGGCAGAAAAGTTGAAAGAGGCACGGCCTGACCTGTACGCACATGAATATATGGGCGAAGTAACTGGTACAGGTGGCGATGTGTTCCCTAATGTCGAGGAATTGGAAATCACTGATGAAATAATTGATACATTTGACAATGTATTCCATGGCATTGACTTTGGTTTTGCAACTGACCCATTTGTATACATGAAAATGAACTACGATGAAAAGCACGATACTATTTATATTTACGATGAAGTATACGGCACGAAATTAACCAATAAGAAAGCCGTGAACCTCATCAAGGATAAAGTAGGCGATAGACCTGTATATTGTGATAGTGCTGAACCTAAATCAATAGCAGAGTTTACAGAGTTAGGTATAAGAGCGTATCCAGTACGCAAGGGGCCAGATAGTCGAGATTTTAGTATTAAATGGCTATCAGATAGGGCGAAGATATACATTGACAAAAAGCGTTGCCCTAATGCGTATCGTGAGTTTATGTCCTATGAATTCGCACAGGATAAAGATGGTAATTTCATTTCTAGTTATCCTAAACACAATGACCATACCATTGATGCGGT
The DNA here is from genome assembly GCA_963539855.1 of uncultured Veillonella sp. Classification (GTDB taxonomy): domain Bacteria; phylum Bacillota; class Negativicutes; order Veillonellales; family Veillonellaceae; genus Veillonella. The sequence goes on along the minus strand of CAUTOY010000014.1, from coordinate 16,213 downwards.
TCGTTATGGCTTACGTGAGATCATGGATGGGGCAAGATTTAGCTGGTAAGGGGGTACAATGCTAACAACTAATGAAATGTGGCAAGCAATCATAGAGGGGAATAGTGGCATCTCCGAACGTGAATTCTTGCAAAGTGAAATACGAAAATTCTTAAGCAGCAAAGATAGAAAAGACATGCTAACAGGTAGGCGATACTACAAAGGAGAGCATGATGTTCTAAATAAAAAGCGGACTACTATTATTAAAAATGGCAAGTTGCTGGAGCTTGAAAACCTACCGAATTACAAGATTATTGATAATCAGATAGATGATTTAGTCGACCAAAAAGTCAATTATATGTTGGGTAAACCGCTTGAAATTAAGACGGAAGATGACCGCATCACCGATATATTCAATCGTAAATTCCAACGTACACTATTAAACGTGTGCAGCGATTCGCAAATAGCTGGTAAAGGGTATTTGTATCCATATATTGATGCGGATGGCGATATTGCATTTAAACGTTTAAAACCTGAAAACATTCTTCCGTTTTGGAGAGATGATGATCATACACAGTTAGATGCGTTTGTGTATCTGTATGATATGGAAGTGTACACTCCACTCGGTGCTAATCAAACGGTAACCTTTGTAGAGTTTTACACGAAAGATAAAGTCAAATATTACACTTATCAAAATCAAAACTTGTACATCAATCAAGAAAAGGACGAGCAACGCTATATCAATATGGGTAATGTGTTCTATGACTGGGGTCAAGTACCTTTAATCTGTTTCAAAGGCAATCATATAGAACAACCTATTATCAATCGTGTTAAGTGCTTGCAAGATGCATTGAATGATATGTATTCGATGTTAACAGATAACATGATGGAAGATAGTCGGAATACAATTCTAGTATTGAAGAACTATGACGGCACAGATTTGGCAGATTTTAGACAAAAGCTAGCACAGTATGGGGCCGTAAAGATTAATACTATAAATGGTGATGGCGGTGTTGAAACCTTGCATATTGAGGTGAATACAGCTAACTTTCAATTCATTATCCATGCATTGAAAACGGCAATTATAAAAAATGGCCGTGGATTTGATGCGAAAGATGATAGAATGGCTAACAATCCTAATCAGATGAACATCATGAGCATGTACTCTGATATTGATTTGGATAGCAACCAGATTGAAGTTGAGTTTCAAGCATCTTTTGAAACGATGTTAGAATTTATAGGCGTGTACTATAACATTCTAGGCGGTAATGCACTTGATGATGTGGAATTTATATTTAATAAACTCACGCCAGTTAATGAAGGTGAAATCATCGATAATTGCCGTAATAGTGTAGGTATCATTTCCAACGAAACAATCGTATCTAATCATCCATGGACATTAGATACCAATGAGGAATTAGAACGTTTGAAGAAAGAACAGGCTGAATTAATGCCTGACTTTGTAATTCCTAATGGTGGTGAGGAACATGGCGAATGATTACTGGCAAAAGCGATATGAACGTATCCTAGATGAATCATTTCAAAAGGCAACGCTAACCGATGAGGAAATTAAACAACAATACGCACGAGCATTACGGCGAATGGAGAAAGCTATCAATGATTGGTATCGAAGATTTGCCAATGAAAACGGCATTACCTTGCAAGAGGCACGAAAGCTACTTGATAAGTACGAAATGAAAGCCTTTAAGATGGACTTGAAAGAGTTTGAAAAAGAGGCCAAGCAACTCGGTATGTCTAAGGAACATCAACAAATGCTATCCAATGCATCGATACGTGAGCGGTTAAGCCGTGAGCAGATGCTATACATCAATATGGTGCATGAAATCGAAGTCATGGCACACAGTCAGAATGTATCTGTTAAGAATATGCTAGATGATGTGTATAGATCATCAGTATATAAGAGTGCTTATACTGCACAGACACAACGAGGCTCGTACTCAATGATTAATAGCGTTGATGGTAAGCGTGTGGATAGCGTTGTTAATAGTCAATGGGCGAATGACGGCCAAGATTTCAGCAGCCGTATATGGACTGATAAGGTTAAGCTAGTAGCTAACTTACAGAATGATTTCACGCAAGCATTGATGATAGGTCAAGGTGCTGACACTATGGCAGATAACCTAAGCAAGCGAATGAAAACATCGTATAGCAATGCTAAAAGGTTAGTAGAAACAGAAACCGCACGAGTACATGAACAGGGATTTCTTGATAGCATGGCAGAACTTGATGTGGATAAGTTGGAGATACTAGCCACGCTAGATAGTCGTACATCGCCTATTTGTAGGAGAATGGATAGAAAGATTGTTAGGCGTGTGGATGCTAAACCTGGTGTTACTGTTCCGCCATTCCATTGCTATTGCCGTTCTACTACTATCCCTTATATAGAGGGATTAGAGGGCGAAATACGAACAGGCAGAAATAAAGATGATAAAAGTATCGATGTTGATGGTGCTATTACCTACGAAGAGTGGGAAAAACAATATATTGATTAACAAGCAGCTTAACGGCTGCTTTTTTAATTGTCATTTTAGTATTGTTGGACGATAACTAACAAGACCGTAATTGTGAGGTGTGGCTCACGAAAATAAAGCGAAATGGGTATTTGTAATAAGGGGGTCAATATGACTAAAGACGAATTAATGAAGTTAGGTTTGAGTGAAGAAATGGCGGACAAAGTGGTTGAAGATTACGGCAAGAATTACGTATCAAAAGACCAATTTAATGCGAAAAATGACAAACTCAAATCGGTAGAGGGGGAATTATCAAAGGTACGAGGAGAAATTGATAACCTTCAAAAAGCCAATGCTAATAACGATGAATTAAAGAAACAAATCGATGCATTGAAAGCCGATTCAGACAAAAGAACTGCTGAATATGAGGCAAAAATCAAAAGCATGGAAATCGATAACATCGTTAATACGGCATTGAGTGGTGTCAAATCTAAGAATAATAAGGCTGTGCGTGCTTTGTTAGATTTAACCGATGCAAAAATTGAAAACGGCGAAATTAAGGGGCTCAAAGACCAATTAGATGCGGTCATGAAAGAGAATCCTTTTTTATTTGGCGAAAATACGAAACCATCAGGCACACCAGCTGGCAACGATGGCGGTAAGCATGGCACACCTACGATTACATCAAAGGAATTTGCCAAGATGAACTATGCTGAACGCTCGAAACTTTATGACGAAAACCAAGAACTTTATAACCAATTATCAAAAGGAGAATAAAAATATGAGCAAACAAAAATTCACATTTGATTTGCAACACTTTGCAACAGGTACTACTACTTCTACTAACATGATTAAACCACAAGTGATGGCTGACATGGTGTCCGCTGCTTTGCCTAAAGCAATTAAATTTACACAAATTGCAACATTCGATAACACTTTGGTAGGTCAACCAGGCGAAAGTGTAACAGTACCAGTATGGGGTTATATCGGTGATGCGGTAGACCTTACAGAAGGTACACCAATGGATACAGACCAAATGACTGCATCTCACGATGATTACAAAATCAAAGAGGCTGGCAAAGCAGTTGAATTGACTGATAAAGCTATCCTTACAGGTTTGGGCGACCCAGTTGGTGCAGCCGCTCAACAATTATCCATGTCCATTGCATCTAAAGTTGATAACGATGTATTGACTGCATTGAGTGGTGCTACACTTACTTCCGTTTCTACAAGTGCAATCTCTTACAATGGCATTGTTGATGCGGTTGCTAAGTTTGATGAAGAACAAGAAGGTGTTGTGAAATATTTGTTTATTTCCCCAGCACAAGAAGCAACTTTGCGTAAAGACCCTAACTTCATCGACAAAAACAAATACGGCAACGATGTAATGGCTAGTGGTGTACTCGGTAAAATCGCTGGTTGCAACGTTGTTGTATCTCGCAAAATTGTAGAAGATGCAGGCAATTTTAACAACTATATCGTTCAAGTTTCACCAGAAGCAGAAGATGGCATTCCAGCACTTCCAGCAGTAACAATCTTTATGAAACGTGATGCTGTAGTAGAAACTGATCGTGATGTATTGAAACGTACAAACGTTATTACAGTTACTGAACATTACATTGCAGCATTGACTAATAAATCCAAAGTTGTAAAAGCAACATTTAAAAAATAGCAGGTGAAATTATGGGAATGTTATTAAGACGATACCACAAAGTATCGAATCCTAACGTAGATGAAAATACGAATACGGATGAAAACACGAATACAGATGAAAATCCTAACGTAGATGAAAATACGAATACGGATGAAAACACGAATACAGATGAAAATCCTAACGTAGATGAAAATACGAAAGGTAAAGGATTGGTGAAGGATGCTGGAAAAAATTCTGAATCTAATTCTGAAGATAACGAATAAAAGCGTTGATACTGACACACCTATTCTTGAATACCTAATCAGTGCAGAAACTCAACGAGTACTCAATATTATCAACTGTGAAACGCTACCGACTGAACTCGAACATGTAATAGTGTATCGAGTGGTTGGAGCGTATTTACAGACTAATATTGTTTCGTTGGTTGGTGCTGAAAATCTCGATGTGCCTACACAAATTAAAATGGGTGATACTCAAGTTAATTTCAGTGGCAAAGGTGCAGAGGATAGATTGAAAGAAATGGCTCAAATATTCGCAAATTATGGAGAGGGTGAATTGACATGCTTCCGACGGCTGAAATGGTAGAAAGATATACAAAGCAAATCGAAAAACTTTATGATTGCGAATGTACGATTGAAACCGAAATCGACCAAATGGACGAAGAAACAGGGATAATGGCAAAATCAACCAAAATTGACGGCCCATATCCTTGTAGATTGTCATATAAAACATCGAATATTGCCAATATGGCTGAAATACCTAAATTTACGCAGTATACTAGCCTTTTCTGCTCGCCTAGTGTAATCATACCAAAAGGCTCACGAATAGCCGTTACAGGGCGAAATACGAAACAATTTTTTCGCAGTGCCTCGATTTCTGCACGATATGACACTCATCAAGAGGTGCAACTCGAAAATTTAGAGGTGTATTGATATGGGTGTAAATTTCGACCTAAAAGATTTTACTGATTTTAAAGATAGTTTAATAAAACTAAGTCAATCAGGGAATATTCAAGCGTTCAATAAAAAAGTGGTTGAAAACATGGCAAGTGTGTATGTGCGTGAGGCAAAGTTGAATACGCCAGTTGGTAAAAGGTCAGTAAAATTCATGCAACATGGAAAGATACAGACAAAATACTTTGATAGCGAACATACACGCCAATCATGGAGTATTGGTAAATATCAGTTAAACAATCAAAGCGGTAAAGTTGAGGTATTTAACACATCATCATATGCATCGTTCCTAAATGATGGACATCGGCAAGAGGTTGGGAGATTTCTTCCATGGATAGGCCAATCAAAAGGCGGTTTAATGCAAGGCGGTAGGCTCAAAAAACCATGGGTAGATGGTGCATATATGCATGAAAAAGCGGAAAAGGTAGTTGAAAAGAACGCTAAGCGTATTATGGATATGACATTAAAGAAATGGATTAAAGAACATGGTGGATTCTGATGTATTAACGGCCGTTTCAAAAGCGGTACATAAAGCCTTAAAAGTGCCTATATATCTGGAATTTAAAGAGAATAATATGACATTCCCTTGTGCGTATATCAAGGTTATTGAACCTACTATGAATAGGCACGTTGGAGAGTTATATAATACCTCTTTAGATTTAGACATCATGTATTATGCCAATAATCTTGATGTTGTAACAGATACAAGAAAATTGTTAGATATTCCAAGCGTTTTATATCAGTTGTTGGAGTTTGTAGACGTCCAAGACCGTACAATTATGGGCACTGGTATGAAGTATAAAATTTCTGATGGTGTGTTACATTTCTTTGTAACCTACGAAAACATACTAAGAACAGTATCCAAGCCAATTGAACGTATGAAACACATGGAATTAACAGAAAGGGTAAAGAATGGCTGATGATATTCAAACACCTGTAGAGGTGGAACAACAATTTGATGCATATACGATCATTGCGTCAGATAAATATAAACGCTATCGTGATTTGCTCTCTTGCTTATTGGAAGAAGATGTAATGTATACGCATAGTGATATTGATAAGATTTTAAATCAAGCGTTAAATCAGCTTGTGAAAGGTTAGTGAAATATGGCATTAGGTGGTGGCACATTCTTATTTCATAATAAAGTATTGCCAGGTACTTATATTAATTTTGTATCTAAAGACCGAGCATATGCAGAAGTATCCGACCGTGGATATGGTGCGATGATGCTTGCTTTTGATTGGGGCCCTAGTGGCGAAGTGTTCCGTGTAGACAATGACACATTCCAAAAGGATTGCCAAAAGTATTTTGGTTATGATTATGGCCATGAAAAAATGAAAGGCTTACGTGACTTATTCCGTGGCTTAAAAACTGGTTATTTCTACCGATTAAATTCAGATGGTGCACAAGCTACTAGCACAATCGGTAAAGCTAAGTATAAAGGCATTCGTGGTAATGATTTAGGTTTCTCTGTACAATCTGACCCAGATAATAGCGGTAAATTCATCGTAAATACATACCTTACTACTGGTGATGTCCGTAAAGTGGTAGACACTCAAAAGAATCTTAAAGATGCTACTGAATTAAAAGATAATGATTATATTGCATTTACTAAAACAGGCGCATTGACTACAACTGCATATACTGCTTTAACTGGTGGTACAAATGGCAGTGCTGTTACTGTTCAAAACTACCAAGACGGCATTGATATGCTTGAACCATACTACTTTAACACAATCGGTTATGCTGGCTCTGATGATACTGTTAAAAACTTACTCATTGCATTTACTAAGCGTTGCCGTGAACAAAGTGGAGCCAAGTTCCAATTGGTTATTCATGGTAAGACTAAAGTCAATTATGAAGGCGTAATCTCTATCCTTAATGATGTTACTGATGAAGGTGCTGAAAAAGGCTCTTTGGTGTACTGGACATTAGGACAAGAGGCATCTTGTAATATTAATGCAACAGTAGGCAATATGATCTATGATGGCGAATATACAGTAAACGTCAAATATAAACAGTTTGAATTAGAACAAGCCATCAAAGATGGTATGTTCATGTTCCATAACGTAACCGATTCCGTTGGCGGTAATATTCAAGGTGATGTACGTGTATTGAAAGACATCAATACATTCACCGAATTTAGCAAGGCTAAAAATAGAGATTTCTCTCTTAACCAAGTTATTCGTGTATTGGATAATTGGGCCGTTGATAGTGCTAGATTATTTAATAAAACACATCTTGATAAATCGCCCAATGATCAAGCTGGCCGTGAATCCTTATGGGGTGATTTGGTATACCTTGCTGAACAATATCAAAAGGTACGAGCTATCCAAAACTTTGATGATAAGGACATTCCAGTACCTACGCAAGGCGATAATAAAGAAGATGTATTGGTTAATGTACAGTTGCAACCTACTGTTGCAATGGAAAAATTGTACATGACTGTTGTAGTAGCATAGGGGGTAACACATGGCAGATGAAATTTTAGATGCTTTAAAAACGATGGAGGCAGCCGATGTCATTTCTTCCAAATTGGCATCTTGCTATATCGTAGCTGACGGCAATCGTTATTTATTATTCCAAGCTAAAAAATTAAGCGCAAAAATTAAGAAAAATAAAGAAAAAGTTGCTATTTTAGGCCGTATTGGTGCTGGTAACAAATCTACTTCTGTTGAATATAGCGGTAGTTTGACGATTTACCATAACACAGCAATATTCGACAGAATGGTTGAAAAATACCTTAAAACTGGTGTCGATACTTACTTTGATATGCAAGTAGTTAACCATGATCCAACATCAAAAGCTGGACGTCGCTCTGTAATTCTTAAAGGTGTAAACCTTGATGAATTAACGGCTGCGGAATTTGATGCGGACGGCAAATATATTGAACAAGAACATAATTTCACCTATGAAGGTGTTAAATATGTTGAACATTTTAACGAATTAGATGGGATGCAAGCCTAGTGCTTGCTCCCTTTTTTTAGGAGGTTTTTATAATGGCTGAAAACTTAAGCGCATTCCTTAAACAAAACGTAGACGTTGTGAATGAAACGGAATACGTAGCATCTAAACGCATTAAATCTAATGGCGAACCTGTTGCATGGAAAATCAAGACACTAGCAACTGATGAAACTGAAAAGATGCGTAAGAAATACACAAAACGCATTACAGACCGCATCACTCGTCAATCAGAAGAACGTTTTGATGCAACTGCATACAACGAAGATGTACTATCTAAAGCAATTACATTCCCTAACTTGTACGATGCTGAATTGCAAGATAGCTGGGGCGTAACTGAACCAGTTGAATTAGTTAAAGCTATGCTTACACCTGGTGAATATGCTGACCTTTTAGCCGCTGTAACAGAGGTACAAGGCTATGATGTTGGCATGGAAGATAAGGTAAAAGAAGTAAAAAACTCCTAGAATCCAATGAAACAGAAACGATGTTCGCATATTTGGCATTTGTTAAATACCATATGCGACCTTCTGTTTTTGCGGATATGGACATTAATGAAAAAGCGGTAGTAATTGCCTTTATTCAACAACATGCAAAAGATGAGCAAGATGAGTTGAATAAGGCAAAAAGGGGGTAATGAATGGCTACACTTTCAAATTACATAAGTTTATCAACAAATATCCCTAATGCAATGAATGCAGCCGCCAACGCTACAACTAAAGCCTATCAATTCATGAATACCTTACATAATAAGATGAATAACGTGTCAAGTGCTAGCGAAACGCTAAAAGCTAGCCTAGGCGGTATTATGAATAGCTTTGCTGGTAATTTATTAGCCAATACAGTAATGAACGGTATAGGCATGATTAAAGGTGCTATTAACTCAATTACGGATACTGCTACTGAATGGGCTAGCGTACAGGCCAGACTAAAACTTGTCGCTGGTAGTCAAGAAAATGCTATTTATTTGAATAAGCAAATATTTGAATCTGCTCAACGTGCTAGAGGTGGATACATGGAAATGGCGGATGCAGTCATTCAAGTATCGCAATCAGCACATGATGCATTCCCAGACCCTCGCCAAGCAGTTGAGTTCATGGAAGGTATTCAAAAGGTATTCGCAATTGGTGGTGCGTCAAAAGAGGCACAAAAGAATGCGATGCTACAATTAACGCAAGGCCTTGCATCTGGTCAATTACAAGGTGATGAGTTCCGCTCTATCGCAGAAAATGCTCCGATGATTGAAAATATCATTGCTAAAACTATGGGGGTATCTCGTGGTGAATTAAAGAAATTAGCATCGGAAGGTAAAGTAACTGCTGACGTTATTAAAAATGCTATCATGAGCAATATGCCTGAAATTGAAAAGCAGTTTGAATCGTTGCCAAAAACATGGGGCGATCATATGCAATCAATCAAGAATAAAGCTATTGCAGCATTTGAACCAGTATTTCAACGAATATCAGACCTTGCCAATAGTGAGGGGATACGTGAATTAGTAGATAACGTAACAGGTGCAATTCAAATGGTAGCACCTGTATTCTATTGGTTAGTTGGTGTTGTTGGTGAAGCTATTAATACCTCTATATGGGCCTTTAATACGCTATCTAATTTCATCAGACAACACTCATCGATTATGTATGTCGCTATGATTGCTCTAGGTGGTGTAATGGCATATTATGCAGTTCAAGCAGGTATCGCAGCAACACGAACAGTAATTGCAGCTGGAGCAATGGCAGCCAAAGCAGTAGCCGATTGGATAGAAACGGCGGCAATTATTGCGATGATTGTGGCACAAGAGGGGTTAAATGCAGCATTGTATGCTTGCCCTTTAGTTTGGATAATTGGCTTGATTGTTGCCGTAATCGCCGTGTTTTATCTTGCTGTTGAGGCAATTAATTATTTTTGTGATGCAAATATTAGTATATTAGGTATTGTAATCGGTGCATTCTATGCGTTTGGTTCTGTTATTTACAATGTATTCGCTTTTGGTTGGAATATCATCGCAGCGTTTGTAAATTTCCTTGCGAACGTATTCAAAGACCCATTACATGCAGTAGCTAACCTATTTATTGATATTTGGAATGGTATATGGGGATTTATTAAACAACGTATTAATGACATTATCGGTGCTATTAATAAGATACCTGGTGTAAAAGTCGAAGAGGTTGGCGATTCAACTGGTATGTTACAACGCTTTGAAATTGCTGGCGGTGAAACTACTGTAATGGGCAAGATGGATTACACAAGCTCGTTAGCTGCGTTTGGCCAAGGCTACGATGTAGGCGCTAATTTGAATCTAGGTGATATGCTACCGAAAATGCCAGAGGTGAATAAGCCTAAAGAGTTTGATGCAAGCAAGCTTACACCTGGTTCAGACCATGATGCAGCTGATAAAACCAAAAAGAACACTGGTAAAACAGCAAAGAATACTGGTAAAATTGCCAAGTCTATTGACATGACAAATGACGAAATTAAAGCACTCCGAGAAAGTGCAATCGATAAATCATTGAAGAAGTGGCAAGATGCTAATATCATTCATATTCAAATGAATAACGATGTTGAAATCAATAACGGTACTGATTTAGACGGCTTTACAAGTCAAATTTCTAAAGGCTTGAAAGATGCGTTCGCAATTCAAAGAGAGGGGATATAAATGTACTATTTCTATTTAGGAACAATGCAAATACCAATCCCACCTAAGGAATTAACCACTACTATTAATGGCAAGAACGAAACGATGGATTTATTAGGCAAAGGTGAAGTTAATATTATTAAGCCAGCTGGACTTACTGATATCAGCTTTAAATTCCTGTTGCCTAATTCAGACTATCCATTCAATGAATCAATGCTATTTAAGTCTAAGAAAGCCAAGTATTACATTGACGAATTGGAAAAGCTAAAAACTACAAAAACTATATTCCAGTTCATCGTTGTACGCATGAAACCAGGTGGACAAATGCTAGCAATGACTAATATGAAATGCACGCTTGAAAATTACAGTATCGATGAAGATGCAGATAATGGGTTCGATGCCTATGCTACTGTAGCGCTCAAACAATGGAAACCATGGGGAGCAAAACGTATTGAGGTTAAAACCAATAAAGACGGCACGGCTAAAGGTAGCGTAAAGCAAGATAGACCTACTACTAATAAGGCGGTAGCATCTACGGCAAAAGTATCACGAGGTCAAACACTACAACAAATGGTAAAAAAGGAATTAGGGAATACGGATAACTTATTCCAAATTGCTGCACTTAATAAGATAGCGGTGCCAGCCGTTTTGGGTGTAGGTCAAGTTATCCAGTTAAAGCGAGAAGGTAATAACGAATGGCTATAGAAGAAAAGAAAACAGAAAAAAAGACTGTTGAAAAATCTCAAATCAATGGCACAATCGTTCCGATACCTATGCCTATTCCATTGCAGTACGCATTGACGATACATAATAAAGATACTGATGATATGTGGCTCGTAGAACCGCAAGATGATGTTCAGATTACTAGGGCCGTTGATTGCGTTCCTAGTAAAATGACATTTAAAGTACCGAAAGACCCTAATTTAAACTTTAATGAAGGCGATACAGTTAAATTTACTGTAAATGGCGGTATTGTGTTCTTTGGATATATATTTGAAAAGCAAAGGGACGGAAAGAATACAATATCCGTTACTTGCTATGATCAATTACGTTATTTAAAGAATAAAGATTGCTATGTTATTGGGGCCATGACGGCTACTGAATTTATTAAAATGATAGCCGATGATTACAAGTTAAAATGCGGTTATATGGATAATACAGTATGGAAAACACCAGAGACACCAAAGACTGTATTTAAAGATAAGTCATTACAAGAAATGATTTGTCAGTTGTTGGATAAAACAGCTATATACACACCTAATCATGCATTTTATCACTTATATGATGATGGTGGAGAATTACGGCTTGCATCGTTCGAAACAATGAAAACAGACATCTATATTGATGATGAATGCATGGAAGATGTGCAATATACAACGTCAATCGATAAAGATACATATAACTATGTTAAAATTGTACGTACTGTTCCAAATGGTGCATCTAGTAAATTAGAGAATACATTTATTGCTAAAGATGATAAGAACATAGAAAAATGGGGCAGATTACAATATTTGCTCATTCCTAAAGAAAAGGACATAAACGCAGTTGCACAAGCCAAAGCGATTATTGCTCACAAGAATAAGAAAACTCGTGAGATTAAATTAAAAAATGTAATCGGTGATGTGCGTGTTCGTGGTGGTTCTTTAGTATATATCAAACGTAATTTCGGTGATATATCCGTTGATAATTACATGTTGGTAACATCGGTTACTCATAACTTTAAAACAGGATTCCATGGCATGGATTTAGACTTGAGATACGTTGAAAATGATGTCTCTTATGAAGTGGCTAAAGATGAAGATGCAGAAGCAGTCAAGAAAATTGAGGCTAGTAAGAAAACACGTTCATCTGTTACTACTGGTGCTGGTGGTACTGCTGGACAAGTTGATACAGCATTTAATACCAATAATGGCCGTGTATCTCAATATGGTAGTGTTGGGTGTGCTGATACTGTGTGTGCCACTGGTTCGTGGTATAACAAAGACCTTGCGGACGAATATAACAAAGGTACCGCATCTGTACCTACACTTCGTCAAAACCTAGAGGCTAAAGGCTATGTAACAGAACAATTTAACGGCTATGCTAACAAAGGCGATTTGCTCATTTATGGCGATGATGATCATGTAGTAATTGCCGATGGTGTTGGTGGTTGTTTTGGCAACTCATCTAGTCGAGGGTATGCTATGAAATACGGCAATGCAAATTATGCGTGGCATGATGATGAGGCACCTACCAAGATAATCAGAATGGGGGCGAGTTAATGGATAGCGAATACATGAAGATTGTTAATACAATCAAAGAAATTGCTAGTATAACAATACAAAACGGCGAACCCATGGAAGTAGTTATCGGTGAAGTAGTAGGTGTATCACCACTTGAAATAAAAATAGACCCTAATCTCACATTACCAGCTGAAAACATTGTGTTGACTAAAAATACGTGTGAATGGACTGTTGAAATGAGCGTAGACCACGTTACAGAAAATAGAGCTGGTGGCGGTGGCTATGCTGAATATGCTAGCCACAATCACGATTACACAGGGAGAAAGAAATTCCTAGTACATAATCAGTTGGTTATGGGCGATAAGGTCATTATGTTAAAGGAAACTGGCGGACAACGATATATAGCGTTAGACCGCTGGTATAACCCGAATAGGGGGTGTACAACTAAGTAATGGCTGAAAATTTACTTTTACCAAAACAAAATAGCGATACATTTATTCCAGATACTGTAAATTATATAGAACCATCGCATACATATTACGTTGATTTTAGAACCGATAGCCAAATTAGAGGGTATGCTGACAAGTTGCGAGCCATGGAGCAAGCGATATATAAAATCATCAATACAGAGCGGTACCGATACATTATTTACAGTTGGAATTATGGTATTGAATTAGAAGATTTATTCGGACAACCTATTCCATATGTGTATGCTGAATTGCAACGCAGAATAGAAGAGGCCCTATTGAATGATGATAGAATTACAAAGGTTTATAACTTTGAATTTAGCCATAATGGCGGCGATGTCATGACAGAATTTGATGTTGACACTATATATGGTACATTACAAGGAATTAAGAAAGGGGTGAGCGGTATTGTATGAGCATATGACGGCTGATAGGTTAGAAAAGCGTATGCTTGATAGAGTAAAAGATGAGTTTGACCGCCGTGAGGGTAGTGTAATATATGATGCAACTGCTCCAGCTAGTATCGAATTTGCAGAACTCTATATTTTAGTCGATGTGATTTTAAAACAAGCCTTTGCAAGAACTGCTGACAGGGATTTCTTAATTCTACGTGCAGCAGAGTTTAATATCTACCCAGAGCCAGCTACACAAGGGGAATTTGAGGCACAGTTTAATATGGCGGTGCCGATTGGTTCAAGGTTTAATTACAATGAATATAATTTCATCGTAACGGAAGTATTAAATGCTGATGAGTATAAGTACAAAATGCGTTGCGAACAATTTGGGCGTTCGCCTAACTTTGTAACTGGTGATATCACACCTATTCAAGGTATTAACGGCTTAACTACCGCTAAAATATTGAAAAATATCACGCCTGGTGAAGATGAGGAAGAAACAGAAGTATTCCGTCAACGCTATTTTGATGCCTTGAAATCTAAAGCCTATGGCGGTAATGGTGCCGATTACAAAGAAAAGGTATTAGCCATTCCTGGTGTTGGTGGTGTTAAAGTGTACAGATGCTGGAATGGTGGCGGTACTGTTAAATTAGTAATATTAAATAGTGATTATGGCCCAGCTGATGATGAACTCGTAAAAGAAGTTGATAAGGTTATAGATCCGCAGCCTAAAGGTAAAGGCTATGGACTTGCACCAATTGGACATACTGTAACGATTGAGAAAGCTGAACCTGTTCCTATTAATTACACAATAGAAGTAACTATGACGCAAGGTCATCAAGTATCGGAAATTAAGCCATTAATTGAAGAGGCTATCAAACAACGATTGATTAATCGATGTAAAGAATGGGCAAAACAGGACGAAAAACAATTCATAACAGTACGTTCTAGTATCGTTACTGCTTTAGTAGTTGAATTACCGAACGTATTAGATGTTGGCCATATTCAAATCAATGGGCAAAATGTATCTAAACTAGAATTAAAGGACAATCAAATACCAGTAATGGGCACGATTTCATTGGTGGCTGTATGATTACTGATTTTGGAATATTCAAACGTGATATTGATATATCACAATTTGCCGTACCATTAACACGAGATGCACGAGATATTCAAGAAGTGTATCGTGTAGAAAACATCGAATTACAAGCACTATGGAACCTCATGATAGATATATTTAAAGAAGAATATATCTATACCGCATCAGATTATGGATTAGATGCATGGGAGAAAATCCTAGACATAACGCCTATTAATTTAAAAGACATACAAGGACGTAGAAACGAGATACTATCTGTATTAATCGGTCAACGTCCTTTTACTATGCCTAAAGTGCAAGAAATGCTTGATTTCAAATATGGTGATGGTGTTGTAACGCATAGCGTAAATAGTAATAAATACGAGTATTGGCTCGATTTTAAACCAGGCAATGAATATCTATTGTTTAATGTTTGGGAATACGTTGAACCAATTATTCCTAAGAACCTATTGATTAAATTCAAGAGTACAACTAAACTCACTCAATCTGTATTTGTTGGTGGTGTGGTTGATGTTAAAGAAATAGTAAGAATAGATGCAAAAATCAACATTCAAGAGTTAAATACATCTAATAATACCTATGTTGCTGGTGTGGTTGATGTTAAAGAAGTTATTAAAATTTAGGGGGTAGCATGGCTAAATATCCAAGTATTTCACAAACAAAAAACGGCCGTATATTAATCGCTAAATCAAACGCAAGCGGTAAAGCGTTAGTGCCGATTAAAATAGTGGCTGGTGATGGACAATTAACAAATCAAAATATAGAAACAATGGAGAATGTTATTAATCCGTTGCTAGAGTTACCATTCTCATCGCCTGGTAGATATGTAAAAGAAGGTCAATTTCAGTTAGATTTTGCATTAAGCAATGAGCATTTAGAACATGGTTTTTATGCTCGTGAAATCGGTGTGTTCGCAAAATTGCAAGGTGAAGATGACAGTACAGCTGTTATGATCGCATACACAAATGGCGGTAATTTCGTTGATTATGTTCCAGCAAAAGATACACCTATTAATTCAAAGGTGTTTGAAGTAACAATCGCAGTTGACAATGCATCGAATGTCATTGTACAACGTAGCGATTCCGCATATATTACGGCTGGAGAAATGGAACGTCATAACACCGATGCAAATGCACACGGTGGCTTACTTCAAAAGTTAAGCAATCAATTAACCACGCATAATACAGATATTTCATCTCATCCAGCGATTACGGCTATGATTGCCAAAATCCTTGGTGCGACTAACTGGCAAGAAAATCCAGTTGCTACATTGAAGGATATAAAAAATACTCTTGGAATGGGCGGTATTGTAGCACAAAGGCTTGAAGAGAATGGATTTGTGAAGTTCGCTAACGGATTCACTATCCAATGGGGAA
>CAUTOY010000013.1:0-26735 GCA_963539855.1 uncultured Veillonella sp. | reverse complement strand
AAAAAGCATTGGTTGAAACTGACGGTAATATCGATAAAGCGGTTGACCTTCTTCGTGAAAAAGGTTTGGCTGCTGCAGCTAAAAAAGCTGGTCGTATTGCAGCTGAAGGCGTAGTACAATCTTACATTCATGCTGGTGGTCGTATCGGCGTTTTAGTTGAAGTTAACTGCGAAACTGACTTCGTTGCTAAAACTGATGATTTCCAAAACTTGGCACGCGATATCGCTATGCAAATCGCAGCTGTTAACCCTACATACTTAAACCGTGAAGAGGTTCCTGCTGAAGTAATCGAACATGAAAAACAAGTATTGTTGGAACAAGCTAAAGCAGAAGCTGAAGAAGACGTTAAAGCAGGTCGTAAACCAAAACCTGAAGCTGTTTTGGAAAAAATGGTTAATGGCCGTATTGAAAAATTCTATAAAGAAAATTGCCTATTAGAACAAGCGTTCATTAAAGATGGTGACAAAACCGTTACTGATATCATTAATGAAAATATTGCAAAAATCGGTGAAAACATCAACGTACGTCGTTTTGTTCGCTACGGTTTGGGCGAAGGCATTGAAAAACGCCAAGATGACTTCGTAGCAGAAGTAATGGCATCTGTTGGTAAATAATTAATACATAATAAGAGAACACCGTACCGTGTTCTCTTATTTTGCAATAGAGGAGTATACAAATGGCAAAAAGACACTTTAAACGTATTGTTTTGAAGTTGAGTGGTGAAGCGTTAGCAGGAGATCAAGGTTTTGGTATTAATCCTGATGTAGTAGAAAAGTTTGCACAAGAAATCGCAGCTTTGGCAAAAACCACTGATTTAGAAATCGCTATTGTTGTTGGTGGCGGTAACCTATGGAGAGGTTTAGCTGGTAGTAATCAAGGTATGGATCGTGCTACAGCTGACTATATGGGCATGTTGGCAACAGTGATGAACTCCTTAGCATTGCAAGATGCATTAGAACAAGCTGGCGTGGATACTCGCGTACAAACAGCTATTGAAATGCAAGAAATTGCAGAGCCTTATATTCGTCGTCGTGCGATTCGTCATTTAGAAAAGAAACGTATTGTTATCTTTGGTGCTGGTCTTGGTAAACCTTATTTTTCCACTGATACAACAGCTGCATTGCGCGCTGCAGAAATTGAAGCTGATGCAATTTTGATGGCTAAAAAGTTTGCAGATGGTGTATATGATTCTGATCCAAAAACAAATCCTAATGCTGTTAAATTTGATGAATTAACATATAATGACATTATTACAAAAGAATTGAAAGTAATGGATTCTACATCCACTACATTATGTAAAGACAATAATATCCCTATTATCGTTTTCAGCATGGATATTCCTGGTAATATCACAAAAGCTGCAAAAGGTGAAGAAGTAGGGACTATCGTTCGCGGAGAATAAACCACTATGGAATTAAAAGAATTAATGCAACAACAAGAAGAGCGTATGAATAAGTCCATTGAGTCTTTAAAGCATGAATTTGCTTCTATTCGTACCGGTCGTGCTAGTACTGCATTACTTGATAAGGTGATGGTTGATTACTACGGATCCCCTACGCCAATTAATCAAGTAGCTAATATTTCTGTACCAGAACCTCGCATGATTTTAGTGGCACCATGGGATAAATCCATGATTGGTGCTATTGAAAAAGCTATTTTACAATCAGATTTGGGATTAAACCCAGGTAATGATGGTACGGCTATTCGTTTAACAATTCCTCAATTAACGGAAGAACGTCGTAAAGAAATTGTTAAAGTAGTTCATAAGAAAGCTGAAGATGCAAAGGTAGCAGTTCGTAACATTCGTCGTGATGCTAATGATGCATTGAAAAAAGAAGAAAAAGCTAAAACGATTACTGAAGATGATGCTAAAGATGGTTTAGATCAAATTCAGAAATTAACGGACAAAAAGATTAAACAAATCGATGAATTGAAAGCCGTTAAAGAAAAGGACGTATTAGAAGTATAATGACTAATTCTAGTAGTCTTATTGGAATGCCTTGGCAGCTTGCAAAGTCTCAATTGCAGGCTGCCCATATTCCTTTTAAGGTAATAATAGGCGATAATTTTAATCGCTTTTTTGAGATAGCCTCTGAAGGCTATTATGTCGCAAGAATCACTGAATCTGAGGATATGCTTCATATCATTCTATATAGACCTATGGTTGCAAGTGATTTTGGACATACTCTGGAGGTAATGTATGCTGAGGAAACTATTTAAACGCCATACCTCATCTACAGTTAATATAGATGAACACAATGTGCCTCGTCACGTAGCTATTATTATGGATGGCAATGGACGTTGGGCAAAGCGTCGTGGCATGCCTCGGTCAATGGGACATCGAGCAGGTGCTGATGTATTAAAAGAAATTGTTATTGCTGCTGATGAAATCGGTGTAAAAGCATTAACAGTATATGGATTCTCAACGGAGAATTGGAAACGGCCTGAGCAAGAGGTTTCTCTTTTGATGGCCTTGATTAAAGAATATTTACAGAAAAACGTACAATACATGCATGAACATAATGTTCGCATACGTTTCATTGGATATATTCAAGGACTTTCAGAAGAATTACAAACTATTATTTCTGATTCCGAAGACTTAACTAAGAATAATACAGGCCTAACCTTACAATTAGCTATTAATTATGGTGGGCGTGATGAGATAGTACGGACTGTACAAGGCATAGCACAATCTGTGTTAGATGGACAACTTGCAGTTCAAGATATTACTGAACAATATGTTAGTAGTCATTTGTATACGCAAGAGTTTAGTGATGTAGATTTACTAATACGTCCTAGTAAAGATTATCGTATTAGTAACTTTTTATTATGGCAGTTAGCATATGCCGAATTTTGGTTTACTGATTTACATTGGCCAGATTTTACAAAAGAAACATTATTAGAAGCTATAGCAGCCTATCAAAAACGAGAACGTCGTTTTGGTGGCTTGCAAGAGGAATAATCGATGCTTAAAACACGTGTTATCACTGCAGTTATTGGGTTTATCATTGCACTATGTGCTATTACACTAGGTGGGTTAACATATGATATACTCATTACATTATTAGCACTTATTGGATGGCGAGAATTTATGTTACTATGTAAGGCTAAACATGTTCGTGTACCCGTATTGTGGGGATACCTTTCAATTATCGCTATCATGATATCCTTGTGGTTTGGTAGTTATACAGCAAGTATGGCTTGCTTTGTATTTGCCATTATTTCCAATTATCTAATGTGTACATTTGGCGAAAATACATATTCTATGAGTAGCGTTTCCTATAGTTTATTTGGTTTGTTATATATAGTAATGGGACTAGGCTCATTATTATTGATACGTCATGACTGGCTCTATAGTTCATTAACAATGCCTATTGTTGGTGAAAGTTGGGGCGTAGTTATGCTATGGCTATTATTGTTTTCTACATGGGCAAGTGATACCTTTGCGTACTTTGCCGGCCGTGCCTTTGGTAAGCGTAAAATTGTACCGTCTATTAGTCCTAATAAAACATTAGAAGGATTTATTGGCGGATTTATTGGCTGTGTTGTAACTGGCATTGTTTATGCAATAATTAGCAATATACCAATCTATATAGGTGCTTATGTCGGTATCATTTGTGGTGTATTAGCACCTTTAGGTGATTTATTTGAATCAAAATTAAAACGATTATGTAATGTTAAAGATTCAGGTACTTTATTACCAGGGCATGGTGGAGTATTAGATCGTTTTGATAGTTTGCTGTTTACAGCACCAGTTACATTATTATTAATTTTGTGTTTTGCATAATTAAGATAAGCAGAAAAGAAGGCTTTTATGAAGTATGTAAGTATATTAGGAAGCACTGGCTCTATTGGTACACAAACATTAGATGTTATAAGACAACATCCCAATCATTTTAAGGCAGTTGCCTTAGTGGCGAATAAAAACATTGATCTATTAGAAAATCAAATTGATGAATTTCGACCTCTTATTGCTGGTGTTGTAGATGAGCAAGCTTATACTACTCTTAAAGAACGTTACAAAGGTCCAACTCAACTCATTGGTGGTAAAGAGGCTTTGATAGCTGCATCTACTATTCAAGAAGCTACAATGGTCATTACTGCTATCGTTGGTGCTGTTGGAATTGAGCCAACTGTAGAAGCAATTAAAGCTGGCAAAATTATTGGTCTTGCCAATAAGGAAACATTGGTAGCCGGTGGCCCTTTAATTACTTCGCTTGCCAAGGCGTATAATGTTCCTATTTTACCTATAGATAGTGAACATAGTGCTATTTTCCAATGCTTAGAAGGTCAAGATAAATCGAATGTAGATTCATTAATTCTAACTGCTTCTGGTGGACCTCTTCGTACTTGGTCTAGTGAACGTATTGCTTCTGCAACAGCAGAGGATTGTTTAAAGCATCCAACTTGGAACATGGGAAGCAAAATTACGATTGATTCTGCTTCTTTATTCAATAAAGGGTTAGAAGTCATTGAAGCACATTGGCTGTTTGATTTTGATCTTGATCATATTGATGTTGTGGTTCATCCACAAAGTATTATCCACTCTATGATTCGGTTGAATGATGGTGCTATTCTTGCTCAAATGGGTAATCCAGATATGAGAGAACCTATTCAATATGCTTTAACATATCCTAAACGTATGTCTCTTAATATGAAACATTTAGATTTTAAAGAATTACTTACTCTTGAGTTTATGCCTCCTAGAGTTGACGATTTTCCTGCATTAAATTTAGCCTATGAAGTTGGTAAAATTGGTGGTTTTAAGCCAGCAGTGTTTAATGCCGCCAATGAGACTGCCGTATATGCATTTTTAGATGGAAAAATCGTATTTAGCGATATCTATAAAATCGTTACTGCTGTTTTGGAATCCATGGGAACAGATGATGAGTTTACTCTCGATAACTTACTAGCTATCGATCAATGGGCTCGCATAAAAGCTTCAGAATTTATTAATAGGAGATAGTATGATTACGGCTTTAGCCACAATATTCGTATTTGGTCTAATCGTGTTTATTCATGAATTAGGTCATTTTATAACCGCAAAATTATCTGGAATGCGCGTCGATGAATTTGCTATTGGATTTGGTCCTGTTTTGCTAAAAAAACAGTATGGCGAAACCTTATACTCTGTTCGTTGTATTCCTTTAGGCGGTTTCAATCGCATTGCTGGAATGACACCAGATGAGCCATTAGATGATGGTTCATTCTATACAAAACCAGCCTATAAAAAACTAATTGTTATTTCTGCTGGTGCTATTTTTAATTTCTTATTGGCTATAGTCATTTATTTTGGCTTAAATGCTACAGTGGGGACAATGGTTTCAACTGATAAGCCTATAATTGGCAGTGTTATTACAGGTGGTGCTGCAGATTTAGGAAAATTGCAAGGTGGAGATATTATACTTTCCATTAATAACCAGCCTATTTCCAAGTGGTCAGAGATTTCTGAACGTTTAAAAGGCACGGCTAATCATGGTGTTACTGTTGTAGTAAATCGCGATGGTGAAACAGTGGAAACTACTGTAATTCCAAAGATGGAAAAGGATACACCAAAGTTAGGTATCTATCAATCGTATGAAACAATACCTCATGGTATAGGTGATTCTTTTATACTAGCTGTTCAGAAAACTGGATATATTATTGTAGCAATGGTAGATGGACTACGTGAAATGGTTGTAGGTACAGAGCAAGCTGAAGTATCTGGACCAGTTGGCATTTCACATATGGCAGGTTCCATAGCGCAACAAGGCTTTGCACCTCTATTAAGTTTTGCAGCATTGCTAAGTATTAATTTAGGTGTCATCAATCTTTTGCCATTACCAGTTCTTGATGGTGGGCATCTCATCATCATTTTAATAGAGGCGATTACAAGACGTAAATTACCTGCTAAAGCTTTGATGTATATTCAAATGATTGGTATTGCGTTATTAGTTACAATATTTGTATATGCCACTGCGAAAGATATACTACAATTACTATAAATAAGCCATAGTTAGGAGTTATATATGATTACTAGAAAACCAACCAATGGTATCTATGTAGGCAATGTAAAAATTGGCGACTATGCACCTGTTAGTATTCAGTCTATGATTACTACTGATCCTGTATATACGGAAAAGGCGATTGCTGAAATCAATCGATTAGCTGATGCTGGTTGTGAATTAGTTCGTGTTGCAGTTCCAACAATGGAATCTGCAAAAGCATTAAAAGCGGTACGTGCAGGGATAACCATTCCTCTTATAGCAGATATTCATTTTGATTATAAATTAGCCTTAGACGCCATTGATAATAATGTAGATGGTCTTCGAATTAATCCAGGCAATATCGGTGGAGAGGATAAGGTGTTGGCCGTAATTGAAAAGGCTAAACCTAAACAAATTCCAATTCGTATTGGTGTCAATGCTGGTTCTTTACCACAACATATATTAGACGCTTATGGGGGTCATCCAACGGCTGATGGTATGGTTGAGACTGCATTGGAACACATACGTATTTTAGAGAAATTGGACTATAAACAAATGAAGATTTCTATTAAAGCTACCGAAGTACCACTTATGGTAGAAGCTTATAGAAAGCTTTCAGATAAAATACCATATCCATTACATTTAGGTGTAACTGAGGCTGGTACCATTAAACAAGGTACGATTAAATCGGCTATGGGTATTGGTGCATTACTATTAGATGGTATTGGTGATACATTGCGCGTATCCTTAACAGGTGATCCTATTCATGAAATTGAGGTGGGGAAAAGTATTCTAAGCAATTTAGGCCTTAGAAATTTTGGAGCTACCATGATTTCATGTCCAACATGCGGTCGTTGTCAGGTTAATTTATTTGATATGGCAAGCATTGTAGAAGAACGTTTATCTTCCATTTCTGCACCTATCAAGGTAGCCGTAATGGGATGTGTTGTTAATGGACCTGGTGAAGCTAGGGAGGCCGATTTTGGTATTGCCGGTGGTAAAGGTCAAGGTATCGTATTCAGAAAAGGGGAAGTTTTAAAAACCGTACCTGAATCTGAACTAGTGGATACTTTATTTAGAGAAATAGATCAATATTTAGAAACAATTGATAAGGAGTAATTGTATGTTAGCCAGTAAATTATATGCCCCAACATTGCGGGAAGTTCCATCTGATGCAGATGTGGTAAGTCAACAGCTTATGTTGCGTGCAGGTTTTATGCGTAAGGTAGCTAATGGTTTATATAGTTTTTTACCTTTGGGCTGGCGAAGCATCAAAAAAATTGAAGCTATCATTCGCGAAGAAATGGACCGTTCTGGTGCACAAGAGATTATGATGCCTATTTTACAACCAGCAGAGATTTGGAAAGAATCTGGTCGTTGGAATGCGTATGGTGCTGAAATGATGCGTATTAATGATCGCCATGATGTGGAGTACTGCTTAGGACCAACTCATGAAGAAATGATTACAACATTGGTAAAAAATGAAATTAATTCATACCGTCAATTACCAGTTAATCTGTATCAAATTCAAAGCAAATTCCGTGATGAACGTCGTCCACGATATGGTTTAATGCGTAGCCGCGAATTTATCATGAAGGATGGTTACTCCTTTGATATTGATGATACTGCTGCAGATGTATCTTATAAAAATATGTATGATGCATATAGTCGTATTTTTACTCGTTGCGGTCTTACTTTTAGACCTGTAGAAGCAGATAGCGGTGCTATTGGTGGTAGTAATACCCATGAATTTATGGCGATAGCTGAAGCTGGTGAAGCAGATATTATTCATTGTTCCACTTGTGATTATGCCGCGAATATTGAAATTGGTAAACCTGGCATCATGAAGCAAGCAGAAGAAGCTGAAAAAGAATTAGAAGTAGTAGATACACCCCATGCATCTACAATTGAAGCTGTTGCGCAAATGCTTAATTTACCTTTAGAAAAAACGATTAAAGCCGTAGTATATGCCATTGAAGATAAAGTAATTTTAGCTATGGTTCGCGGTGATCATGATGTGAATGAAGTAGCTGTTCAACATGCTGTTAATGGTTCTGTAGAACCTGAAATGGCCACACCTGAACAATTAGAAAAAGTTGGATTGACAGCTGGCTTTATTAGTCCTGTAGGTCTTAAACAAACGGACGATTTTATTATTGTTGTAGATGAATCCGTTATGGAAACCTATAATGTTTGTGGTGGTGCTAATAAAGTAGATGCTCATTACATTAATATCAATCCTAAACGCGATTTTAATACAGATGATATCATCGTAGCACCTATTCGTTTGATTACTAAAGACGATGTGTGTCCTGAATGCCATAGTCCTCTAGAATACAGTAAAGGTATCGAAGTAGGCCAAGTATTTAAGTTAGGCACTAAATATTCTGAAAGTTTACAAGCTACATACCTTGATCAAAATGGTCGTCCTAATGCAATGGTTATGGGCTGTTATGGTATCGGCGTTAGTCGTACATTAGCTGCTGCTATTGAGCAATATCATGATGATAATGGTATTATTTGGCCTCGTGCTATAGCCCCATTTGAAGTAGTTATCGTTCCTATCAACGCAAAAGATGAAGCTCTAATGTCTACAAGTACATCTATTTACGATACATTGTTAAACAATAAAGTAGATGTATTATTAGATGATCGTAAAGATCGAGCTGGTGTTAAGTTTAAAGATGCTGATCTTATTGGCTATCCATTACGTATTACAGTAAGTAAAAATACGTTGGAAAGCAATGAGGTTGAAATCCGCGTTCGTAAAACAGGTGAAGCTATTAATTGTCCAATCGATGAAGTATCTAACAAGGTACAAGAATTATTGAACCAATTATAAATAAATTGCGATTCTAGTGAAAGCTCATTGGAATCGCAATTTTTATATGTATATGTATGTAAATATAGTAAATTTTAAAATGAAAACTTTTAGTTAATACCTTGTAAAAACTTGAATAAACAAGCGGAATAAGTCATAATAAAATGATAGGGTAATGTAATAATTTGGAGGTAATTATGCGTGTAGATTTTCATATGCATTCTACATTTTCTGACGGTATAGAAACACCAGAACAGCTATTACAACATGCTAGTGAAGCTGATTTGAAAATGATTGCATTAACTGATCACGATGAAATTGCTGGCATAGATATAATGTTACAAAATAATAGTTCTATTCAAATTATTACAGGTTGTGAGTTCAGTGGTCACTATAAAGGTAAAGATATTCATATTTTAGGTTATGGATTTAATCATCACAATGAAGGATTGAGGAAATTCATTGAATTTTTCAAAGAAAAACGTGAATCAAGAATAAAAGAAATTATTAGTCGATGTATTGCTCATGGTTATGATATTTCTTTTACTGAATTACAAAATTTATTTCCAAATACTAAGTCTTATGGTAGACCACATGTTGCTAGATTATTAATAGAGCATGGTTATGCTAAAGATGTACAAGATGTATTTGATGGTATATTAAATTCAAAAAGCCCTTGTTATATACCTAAAGTAAAATTAGAAGTACCAGAAATATTAGATATTATTCATAATGCAAATGGCTTAGCTGTGTTAGCCCATCCTAAATTAGTCCGTAATGATGAGTATGTTACGGAACTATTAAACTATAGTTTTGATGGGGTAGAAGTATATCATTCTAAACATGATTATGATGATGAAGTAAAATATTTAACCATAGCAAAAGAACGAAATTTATTTGTTACAGGTGGATCTGATTATCATGGTATACCTAATCGATATCCGTATCAGTTAGGTGAATATGTGGTAGATAGTAATCTAGTAAATCAATTTATTGAACGCATACGTTGTATATCTGCGTAATTATAGATGTGAGGTGTACTATGGAAGTTATTGCTTTTGTAGGTGGTAGTGGGACCGGTAAAAGTCATCGGGCTCTCGTACTAGCTCATGAAAATAGTGTAGAATGCATTATTGATGATGGTATTTTAATTCATGATAATAAAATTGTAGCCGGTTTCTCTGCAAAAAAAGAATCTAGTCGTTTAAAGGCTGTTCGACGTGCTATATTCCAAGATCCTGTTCAAGTTAAAGAGGTCCGTAGTCAATTAGATGCTATCAATCCGAATCGATTGATGATTATCGGTACATCCGATAATATGGTTAAAAAAATTACAAAGGCTTTGGGGATTCAAGAACCGGATCGATATATTCGCATTGAAGATGTGGCAACCCCTAAAGAAATCGAAAAAGCACAGTATGCTCGTTTAAAGGAAGGCAAGCATATTATTCCTGTGCCAACAATGGAATTAAAGCCTCATTTTAAAGGATATCTTATCGATCCAATTAAGACGATTTGGAGACGACGCACATTGCGTAAACAAGACCCTGATAAAATTGGTCAAATAGGATCTGAAGGATTTGAACGTTCCGTTGTTAGACCAGCTTTTAGTTATTATGGTCGTCTAACTTTTGATGATGATGTCATCATTAAATTAATTAGAAATGGCCTAAAAAAGGTTCCTGGTGTTGATCCCTCATCAGATATCGCTTTCAAAAAGAGTTCTAAAGGGCAGAACGGTTTAATGTTAGATATGTCAGTTGTTATAGAACAAGGACATCCAGTTAAACCTCTGATGCAACAGGTGCAAAAATCTGTACGCAACGAATTAGAATATATTACGGGCATGTCTGTAGAGCGGATGTCTATAAAAGTAAAAAATATTGTAGAAACAAAACGTAAGATTATAAAACATATTTAGGAGATAGAATGAAGTCATATTATATATATACCTATGGTTGTCAAATGAATACCGCTGATTCTGAGCGTCTTTCACATCAACTTGAAACAGTAGGTTATATACCGACCGATGATGTAGAATCGGCAGATTTAATATTATTGAATACCTGTGCAGTACGTGAAACGGCAGAAACGAAAGTGTTTGGTCGTATCGGTGAATTAAAACGTTTAAAACAGAAAAATAAAAATTTGATTATTGCTATTACAGGTTGCATGGCACAAAAAAATCAAGCTGAAATGTTTAAACGAGCGCCTCATATCGATATTGTCCTAGGTACTCATAATATTCAACATATTAATGAAATGATAGCTGAAGTTCAACGTACCCACAAGCATCAAATCAATGTTGATATGGATAATACAGTACTTCCAGAATTACAGGCAAAACCTAATGGTACATTTTTTGCTTGGGTACCTATTATGAATGGTTGTAATAAATTTTGTACTTACTGCATCGTTCCTCATGTGCGTGGCCGCGAAATTAGCCGTCCCGTAGAAGCAATTGTAAAAGAAGTAACAGAGTTGGGTGCAAAAGGATTTAAGGAAATTACTTTATTAGGACAAAATGTAAATTCTTATGGCTTAGATTTTAAAGATGGTACTGATTTTGGCACATTAGTAGATGCCCTTGATCATATCCCAGGTATCGAACGTATTCGTTATATGACTAGTCATCCTCAAGATATGACAAAATCAATGATTGATGCATTGGGCCGCTCTACTAATATCGTTACGCATTTACATTTACCTATTCAATCTGGTTCGGATAGAATTTTAAAGAAGATGAATCGCCATTATACGGTGGAACATTATAAAGAATTATTATCCTACTGTAGAGAGAAAATTAAAGATGTGGTTGTGACAACCGATATCATTGTAGGTTTTCCTGGGGAAACTGAGGAAGATTTTGAACAAACACTTCAATTATTAAAAGATGTTCGCTACGATATGGCTTATACTTTTATTTATTCTAAACGGTCTGGTACGCCTGCTGCTACCATGGATGAACAAGTTCCAGAAGAAGTGAAACGCGTTCGTCTACAACAATTGATGGATATTCAAAATGAAATTTCTTTAGAACTCAATAAAACTATGGAAGGCCAAGTATTTGATATCATTGTAGAAGGTCCAAGTGCTAAAGATGAAACCATGTGGTTCGGTCGTACGTCAGGGAATAAGATGGTACTATTCCCAAAAGATGATGAGTTAACTATCGGTGATACTGTACCAGCCTATATTGATAAAGCACAAACATGGGTTTGCTACGGTACCATTCAAAAGGGGTAAGAATGGCAAAAAAAGTAACACCAATGATGGAACAATATTTAGACATTAAATCGCGACATAGTGATGAGCTTTTATTTTTCCGACTTGGTGATTTTTATGAATTATTTAATGAAGATGCATTAATTGCATCTCGAGAATTGAATATTACCTTAACAGGTAGACCGACAGGCAACGAGGAACGAACACCTATGTGTGGCGTTCCTTTTCATGCTGCTGAAAGTTACATAGAAACTTTGGTTAAAAAGGGCTATAAGGTCGCTATTTGTGAACAATTAGAGGACCCTAAAGCGGTAAAAGGTATCGTTAAACGGGATGTTATCCAAGTCATCACACCGGGAACGGTAATGACAGAAAATGGTAATGATGCACGGAGCAACAACTTTTTAGCTTTGTTCTATTTAGTTAAAGAGGACTGGATTCTTGTATTCTCCGATGTATCTACGGGTGAGGTCATTTGGGATCGTGTACCTCAAGACAATATTAGTCAAATATATGATTCCCTTAGCATGTATAGACCTGCTGAAATCATTGTTCCTGAAGGCACTATTTTGCCACAATCTATTGTTGATTTCATTCATAATCAATTTAATAATGTAGTTTTCTCCCCTTTTGCTTCTTTTGAAAGCGTAGAACATGCATGTAAATTGGCAAATAATCACTTTCAGGATATGGGCCTTATGGAGGAAGATGTATTAGCTGCATTAGGCTTTATGCTCTTATATTTGCAAGATGTAATTAAAACAGAAATAGCCCATATTAATTACGTCCATCAGATGGATGTAGGCAATCGTTTGATTCTAGATACATCCTCGTTGCGTCATCTTGAGATTACACACAACTTGCGAGATGGCGGTGTAAAGGGGACATTATTAGAGGTGCTTGACAGAACATTAACACCTATGGGAGCCCGTTTATTAAAACAATGGTTGGAAAGCCCACTTACGGATATATCTACTATTCAACGACGTCAAGCTGCTGTTGCGGAACTCATATCTCGCAATGGTGAAAGGTGCGAAATTCAAAGTTATTTAGATTGTATTTATGATTTTGAGCGTATTGTAGGTCGTATTGAGACAGGATCAGTATCTCCACGTGATTTTACATCGCTTCGCGAATCCCTACAAGTATTACCGCACATCAAGAATCTTCTTAAAGAATTTTCTGGCCTTTCATTGTCATCGATTAATAATCGCATTGATAATCATGCTGATATATATGATTTATTGAACCGAGCTATTGCAGAACAACCAGCATTAACATTGAAGGATGGACGGGTAATTCGGGATGGTTATAACGAAGAGTTAGATGAACTTCGCTCCTTAGCGACTAATAGTGAAGTATGGCTTCAAAAGTTAGAGGATAAGGCTAGAGAAGAAACAGGTCTTAAACTAAAAACGAAATATAATAAGGTTTTTGGTTATTTCTTTGAAGTAAGTAAAGCTCAAATTGATAAGGTACCGGCTTATTTTATTCGGAAACAAACCACAGTCAATGCAGAGCGTTATATTACACCTGATTTAAAAGAGTTTGAAATTAAAATTCTTAGTGCCAAGGAAAAAATCGTTTCATTAGAACAACAGCTCTATCAAGATTTACGCAATCAAATCAAAGGTGTTATTAAAAAGGTTCAAGAAACCGCCAGAGCTTTAGCAGAACTAGATGTACTTGCATCATTAGCGACTGTTGCATATGAGTCTAACTATATTTGCCCTAATATCGTTATGAATGGACAAATCAATATTCGCGATGGTCGACATCCAGTGATAGAAAAATTTTTAAAAAGAGAAGTTTTTGTTCCTAATGATGTAGTACTCAATCATGATGATGAAGAATTTTTACTTATAACTGGTCCTAATATGGCTGGTAAATCTACCTATATGAGACAAGTTGCGATACTAATGATTATGGCTCAAATAGGGTCATTCATTCCTGCTAGAGAGGCCACTATTTCTCCTGTGGATCGCGTATTTACGCGTGTAGGTGCTAGTGATGATATTTCTACAGGTCAAAGTACATTTATGGTAGAAATGAAAGAGGTCGCCTATATTCTTGAAAATGCTACATCTAAGAGTTTGATTATCCTTGATGAAATAGGTCGTGGTACAAGTACCTTCGATGGATTAAGTATTGCACAAGCAGTGGTAGAACATATTTGTAAACATATCCATGCAAAAACATTGTTTGCTACGCATTACCACGAATTGATTCCCTTGGAGGACGTATACCCTCGTTTGAAGAATTACACGGTGGCTGTAAAGGAAAAAGGTAAGGATATAGCCTTTTTACGCCGCATCATTAGAGGTGGTGCCGATAGGAGTTATGGTATTCACGTAGCAAAATTAGCAGGATTGCCGACTCAAGTATTAAAGCGAGCAGAAGTTATTCTTGAATCCTTAGAGGAACAAAATACCGACACCGATGATTTAAATAATCGCGTTATAACATCAGACGCTGTTGTTAAGTATACGAAGCCGTCTATAGAACAAGATGATTTTGGCAATTTATTCACCCATTCTGTTGTGGATTCCTTGCTAGCTATAGATGTGAATACGATGACACCTATAGAGGCGCTAAATGCAATTCATCAGTTACAAGCAGAGGCGCGTAATGGAGGCGGTAAATAATGGCAACCATTCATGTGTTAGATGAGAACACCATTAATAAAATAGCAGCTGGTGAGGTTGTAGAACGCCCTGCATCAGTTGTAAAAGAACTCATTGAAAACTCTATTGATGCTGGTGCTACATCCATTGAAGTGGAAATTGGTGAAGGTGGTAGTGCGTATATGCGCATTACTGATAATGGCAAGGGGATGACAGAAGAGGATGCCCGCCTTGCAGTTTTGCGCCATGCAACCTCTAAGATTCAACATGTAGAGGATTTATTCGATATTGCATCCTTAGGGTTCCGGGGAGAGGCTTTGGCGAGTATCGCCTCTGTTTCTCATTTTGTTTTGACTACTAGAACTGTAGATCAAGAACTTGGTACACGTATCCTCATTGATGGAGGAACCTTTACTGATTGTATTCCCTATGGTGCTGCACCAGGCACGACAATTGAAGTGAAGGAATTATTTTTTAATACACCAGCTCGTCGTAAATTTCTTAAAACTGAACGAACTGAATCATCTAAAATTCAAGACATTGTTGGTAAATTGGCATTAAGTAATCCGCATATTGCCTTTAAATTAACTATTGATGATCGTGTCGCCATCATTACACCCGGCTCTGGCTCAGTACAAGATACAGTGGCTGCATTATACGGGTACAAAACTAAGAATGATATATTTCCTATTGCTTATGAAAGTGAACATATCTATATCGAAGGTGTTGTATCAAAACCAACATTGTTAAAAAGCACGCGTATTTGGCAAACGATTATTGTCAATAATCGAGTTGTATCAGATAAAATAATTTTGAAAGCCATAGATAATGCGTACCATGCATTATTACCAAAATCCGGGTATCCATTGGTTTTGTTGCATATAACTGTACCGGCCAGTATGGTGGATATCAATGTACACCCTCGAAAGAGTGAGGTTAAATTTGAAGATGATAAAATCATATTTAAAGCTGTTTATCATGCGATTCTAAATGCCTTAAATAACCCTCTTCATGAACGGTATGAACGTGAATCATCATCGTTTACTCAACCTTTAGAAACTGAATCACAAGGTAATGGCTATGACTCGTACCAATCTCCACAAGTTTTGAGCGATCATAATGATACGGCCGAACATATTGCTACAGCTATTGATTATGATAAGGTTTTTGGAGGACGGCGCACTAAGGGCTATGAGGTATTACGTCAGGATACAAGCGATTTTGTAGATGCTTTAAAAGAAAAAGGGTTTACACCACCAGCCCTTAAGGCTACATTTGCACAAGAATCTTTTGAAGAATCTTCCTTTACATCTGTTCCGTCGGAGTATACGAGCTATACTACGGAAGATAAAGAGAAATTCCACCAGATACAAGAGCAGCATATAGAAGATACGTCTAGAGATATACAAAAATCTGGTTTTTTACCAATGGGGCAAGTCGCGTCTTGCTATATATTGGCTAAAAAAGGAGATGATTTATATATAATCGACCAACATGCTGCTCATGAACGAGTTCGTTATGATAAATTATGTAAATCATCAGAATCTATTCCTATGCAAAGTTTATTAGTCCCTATATATAGCAATTCTACAGAGGACGAAATGAATATTGTTGAAAATGATCAAAATGCATTATTGGATCTAGGTTTTGAAGTAGAGCTTGGCGGTCCTAATCAAATCAAATTAGTTGGTGTTCCTGTAGATTTAGTAGAAAGTAAGGCACAGGAAATTTTATCTTATGTATTTACTTATTTACATAATCATGAACAGCCTACTAAGGCCCAATTGCGTCATGAAATGCTAGCCTATGCATCTTGTAGAGGTGCTATTAAATCAGGACACAATCTTAATATGTATCAAATGACAACACTTATTGAAGATTTATTCCATACAGATAAACCTTATGTGTGTCCTCATGGTCGCCCCACTATTATTAAGTTTACCCCTGATGAATTGGGTAAATTATTCTTAAGGTCTTAATATGATTATTACTACTTCACAAAAATCGTCTTCAGCGATAAAAGAAGAAACAAAAGAATTAGCTAAGTCATTAGATTTAGTATATCTAAATCGTCAAAAGAGGCCTATTTCTGAACTATTATTAGAGGACACGCCTATTGCGGTTGTTTCTAAGGATCAATTAACAATTCATTTTAACAATGAACAGGAACATAGATTTCATTTATCCATGGCTCAATTGCGTATTTTACGCTTACAGCGCGGAGATGATGACCACCTTGTAAATGCTATAGAGTTTTTAATAGGTGAATCATCTAAATCCATATCTATAGTTGATTGTACGCTAGGTCTTGGCAGTGATAGTATTATCATGTCCTATGCATTTCCTAATGCACATATTATTGGATTAGAGGCATCATATCCTATATGGCTATCTACATGGTTTGGATTGAAACATTATACTCATGAGGATATGGCTGTAACAAATGCATTACGTCGTATTGATGCTCGTCATGATAATTTTGAAAGCTATTTACATAGGCTACCTAACGATAGTGTGGATATATTATATTTTGACCCTATGTTTGAAGTACCTATTGAAGAAAGTCCTCAATTTAAACCATTGCGTGGGCATACTTCGGAAGGTAGAATCACAGAATCTGTTATTCAGGAAGCTAGGCGTGTTTGTCGAGTAGGTTTTATTATCAAAGAACGGCCGTTTAGCTCTGTATTTAACGATTTTCCACCATCCACATGGGTGGGCGGCAAGTATAGTCGTATCGGATATGGTGTTTACAGTAAGAAGGGGTTACAATGAAACAGTTAATAACAATTGTGGGTCCTACTGCTGTAGGTAAGACTGACCTAACGTTAGCATTGGCCAAACGCTATAATGGCGAAGTGATTTCTGGTGATGCATATCAGGTGTATAAACACTTGAATATTGGTACTGCAAAGCCTACAATCGATGAATTAGCCACTGTTCCACATCATCTCATAAACATTTTAGAACCTGACGATGATTACAGTGTTTCTATCTTTCAACAACAAGCCAAATCATTAATAGATCAATTAAACGACAATCATGTTGTACCAATTTTATCTGGTGGGACTGGTTTATATGTTCAATCTTTGTTAGAAAACTATAATTTTAATGATATAAAACCTAATACAAAACTGAGAAGCGAATTAGATGAGTTATATGCTGAATGTGGTATAGATGGTTTACGTCAGTATGCTCAGAATTTGGCAAAAAAAGGTAGTATAGAAATTAAATATACCGATAAACATCGGTTGTACCGCGCTATTGAATTAATGGCTGCTGGTGATTATGAATCGTTAATAAAGCAAACGAAAGATGGTTTGTCATATAGAGGTCCAGTTATTGGATTACAACGAGAACGTAGTGATTTATATGATCGAATCAATCGTCGCGTAGAAATTATGTTTGAAAATGGTCTCGTGGATGAAGTCAAACAGTTACTAAAAAATGGAGTGAGCCCAAATTGTCAGGCTTTTAAAGGTATTGGCTATAAAGAGGTTGTTCAGTATTTAGAAGGATTAATCAGTTATGACGCATGTGTAGATTTAATTCAGAAAAATACTCGTCATTTTGCAAAACGACAGATTACGTGGTATAAACGTATGCCGTACATAGAGTGGATTAGCATAGACTCACAAACAACAGAAGCCGAAATTTATGGTATGGCTTGTAATATAATTGACTCAAGTTTTTAAGAAATAAAGGATAGAGAATGACATTAGAAGAAATACGTAGTAAAGCCCTTGAAATGGCAGAACCACAATTTAAAAAGTTTGAACCTATTGCATTAGCAAATACCAAAAAAGTATTGGAAGCATTTAAAGAGTGTCAAGTATCTGATTATCATTTTACAGGCACAACTGGTTATGGTTATAACGATGTGGGACGTGAGAAGTTAGACGAAGTATTCGCCTATGTATTTAAAGGGGAAAAGGCTCTCGTGCGACCACATTTTGTATCGGGTACTCACGCATTAGCCACTACACTGATGGCTATCATGGGTAATGGCTCTAAAGGAACCGAATTTATCTATGCCGTAGGAGCTCCTTATGATACCATGCAATCCGTTATAGGCTATACTCGTCCTGTTAAGGGTTCATTGATTGAAAAAGGCTTTACCTATACAGAAGTACCCCTTAACAATAACACCTATGATTTGGACGCTATAGGTCAGGCTGTTAATTCCGATACGCGTGCTGTCGTTATACAACGTTCTCGTGGGTATAGTACTCGTGAGCCATTGTCGATTGCGGATATTAAAGCTATTGTTGATGTTGTGAAAGCTAAGAATCCGGCAACCATTTGCTTTGTAGATAATTGCTATGGTGAGTTTACAGAGCTTCAAGAGCCTTTAGAAGCTGGTGCCGATATTATGGCAGGTTCTCTCATTAAAAATGCAGGGGGCGGTTTAGCGCCAACTGGTGGCTATATCGTAGGCCGTGAAGACTTAGTTGAAGATGCAGCATACCAACTCACTGCGCCAGGACTAGGGGATCATATGGGTTCTTATGCGCCTGGGTATCGTTTATTCTTCCAAGGCTTATTTATGGCACCTCACGTAGTATTACAAGCTCTTAAAGGAGCTGTATATACAGCTGCGGTAGGTGAATTACTAGGATATGAAGTATTTCCTAAGGTAGATGCAGAGCGTTATGATTTAATTCAAGCCATTAATTTAAAAAATGGGGAGGAAATGGAGCATTTCTGTGTAGGTATGCAAGCTTATTCTCCTGTAGATGCGCATGTACATCCTATTCCTGGTGATATGCCTGGCTACGAAGATAAAATCATCATGGCCGGTGGTACCTTTGTACAAGGTTCATCCATTGAATTAAGTGCTGATGGCCCTGTTCGCCCTCCGTATACGATTTTCATGCAAGGCGGCTTAGTATTTGAGCATTCTATGCTCGGTATTCTAGGAGCCGCTGAAGAACTTTTAAAACATAGATAATTATTTGAATCCCTTTTGTAATATGAAAGGGATTCTTTTTATTTCAAATCTTTTCAATGTACCTAATTCTAGGATATAATATAAGTTGCTATAATTTCATAGCAATACTACTCGGACTTTTACACCGAACTAGTGTTTTACACGTCAGGCTTTCACCCTGATTAGTTTTATGATCAAGAGATCATTAAAAGGAGAAAGTATGGAAAAAGTTATCGCTGTAGCTATGAGTGGCGGCGTAGACAGTTCTTTAACTGCTGCAATGCTACTAAAACAAGGCTATAAAGTATTTGGTATTACCCTGTGGCTGTGGGTGAGTGGCACGCCTTATGATGAGGTTCCTCTTGCTGTAACAGATGCTAAGAAGATGTGTGATTTTCTTGGTATTGAGCATCATGTTATCGATGCTCGCGATGTGTTCTACGATAATGTGGTAGATTACTTCGTAAAAGAATATGCCTATGGTCGTACACCAAACCCTTGTGTATTCTGTAATAAAAATATCAAATTTGATTTGATGCTTAACCGTGCTCTTGAACTCGGCGCCACACATATGGTTACTGGTCATTATGCACAAGTTAACTATAATGAAGACACAGGTTTATATGAGTTACATAAAGGTGTTGATCCTACAAAAGATCAAAGTTATGTTATGTACAATATGAACCAACGTATTTTAAGTCATCTCATGTTTCCACTAGGTGGTCAATGTAAGACTGAAACACGTAAATTAGCTGCTGAATATGATTTACCAGTAGCTAAAAAACCAGATAGCGTTGATATTTGTTTCTTGCCTCACGGGAACTATCAAAAGCTGGTGGTAGAAGAAATGAAAGATAAACCAAAGACTGGTAATATCGTTACTGAAGATGGCGAGGTGTTAGGCAAGCATAATGGGTTGTTTAACTACACTATTGGTCAACGTAAAGGTCTTGGTATTGCATACAAGCACCCATTATACGTTATTGGTTTTAATGGTGATCGCAATGAGGTCATCGTAGGTCCTAATGAACGACTCTTTACAAATCGTATGATTTGTAAGTTTTATAATTTCCTAGATGATACAATCCACAAAGAATTGAAGGCGGAAGGTAAAATTCGTTACGCCGCCACCCCATCACCTTGTACGGCACGCATCTTGGATGATGATACGATGGAGGTTATCTTTGATGAACCACAACGGGCTATTACACCAGGTCAGTCCGTAGCCTTTTATAATGGCACTCAATTATTAGGAGGTGCTGTTATCGATCGCGTATGTTAGAAAGGAGAATACAAGTTCTTTGAACTTGTTTACATAGTATGTCAACGAAAAAGATTAGAAACTTCTGTATTATAGCTCATATCGACCATGGTAAATCTACCATCGCTGATAGATTAATTGAATATACTGGTACATTACAAAAACGAGAAATGGAAGCTCAAGTATTGGATTCCATGGATTTGGAACGTGAACGTGGTATTACTATTAAAGCGCAATCTGTTCGTATTTTGTATAAGGCTCAAGATGGTGAAGAATACATTTTGAACCTTATTGATACGCCGGGCCATGTGGATTTCAGCTATGAAGTGTCTCGCTCTCTTGCAGCTTGTGAAGGGGCATTACTCGTTGTAGATGCTGCACAAGGTGTAGAAGCACAAACGTTGGCAAACGTGTATCTCGCTTTAGAACATGATCTTGAAATCATTCCTGTTATCAACAAAATTGATTTGCCTTCTGCAGATCCTGATCGAGTTAAACAGGAAATTGAAGATATCATTGGTTTAGATGCGTCTGAAGCCGTTTTATGTTCTGCTAAATCTGGTATCGGTATTCCTGATATTTTAGAAGCTATTGTCAATAAAGTTCCACCTCCACCAGATAAGTCTGATGAACCAACACGAGCATTGATTTTTGACAGTCGTTTTGATGCTTATAAAGGTGCTATTGCTTATGTTCGGGTGAAAGAAGGGTGTATTAAAGCTAAAGATACAATCCGCATGATGCATGATAATAAAGACTTTGATGTTACAGAGCTTGGTATCTTTACGCCAAATCTTGTGCCTGTCCAAGAATTATCATGTGGTTCTGTAGGTTGTATTGCTGCTAGTATTAAAAATGTAAAGGATTGCCATGTAGGCGATACCGTAACATTAGCTGATAACCCTGCACTTGAACCATTACCAGGCTATCGCAAAGCTGTATCTATGGTATATTGTGGCTTGTATCCAACAGATTCCAAAGACTATGAAAATCTTCGTGATGCATTAGAAAAGTTACAACTTAATGATGCTGCTTTGGAATATGAAGCAGAAACATCCTTGGCTCTTGGCTTTGGCTTCCGTTGTGGTTTCTTAGGCTTACTACATATGGATGTTATTCAAGAGCGCTTAGAGCGTGAATATAATTTAACGCTCATTACGACCGCTCCATCTGTAAATTACAAGGTATATAAAACTAATGGGGAAATGTTAGAAGTTGATAACCCTGCCAAGTTACCACCTCCAACGGAAATCGATTATATAGAAGAACCATATGTTAAGGCTACTACCATTGTGCCTAAGGATTTTGTTGGTACCATTATGGAATTGTCTCAAGATAAACGTGGCGAATATCAATCCATGGAATACTTAGATGAATCTCGCGTATCCGTTGTATATCACTTACCATTGAGCGAAATCATTTATGATTACTTTGATAAATTAAAATCTGCTACAAAGGGTTATGCATCTCTTGACTATGAATTGATTGGATATAAACAATCTCCAATGGTTAAGATGGATATTTTATTAAATGGAGAACCTGTAGATGCGTTATCTATCATCGTTCATAAGGATCGTGCTGCTACGCGTGGTCGTGCATTAGCTGAAAAATTGAAAGAATTAATTCCTCGTCAAATGTTTGAAATTCCTATTCAAGCAGCAGTAGGCACAAAAATTGTAGCTCGTGAAACAGTAAAAGCTTGGCGTAAAGACGTTTTAGCCAAATGTTATGGTGGCGATATTTCTCGTAAACGTAAATTGCTAGAAAAACAAAAAGCCGGTAAGAAACGCATGAAAGCTGTTGGTTCTGTAGAGATCCCACAAGAAGCATTTATGGCAATTTTAAAGGTAGAAGATTAATATGGAAACGAATCGTAACGATTTGTTCGTACAGCGGGATATGGGGATATACATCCATATCCCGTTTTGCAAACAAAAATGCATATATTGTGACTTTCCAGCGTATCAAAATTTAGAGGAATATTACGATACATATCTGTATGCCTTGGTTCAAGAAATGACTATGTTCGGTGATGCATATCCTAAATCTCGTACTAAACTCGTAGATACTGTTTATTTTGGAGGCGGTACACCGACGGAATTATCCTTATTACAATTAGAACAAATTTTGAACACCATTAAAACTACTTATAATTTATCTCCTGATTGTCAGTTTACCATCGAATCAAATCCGGGAGAGGTAGATCAGGCTTTTTTAAAGGGATTGCATAAATTAGGCTTTTCTCGTATCAGTTTCGGTGTTCAAACCTTTAATGATAAATCTCTAGTATCTTTACATAGAAGTCACAATCGTGAGGATGCTATAAATGCAGTACAATGGGCTTTTAATGAAGGATTTCAAGATATTAATATCGATTTAATATATGGATTACCGAATCAAACAACTGATGAAATTAATAAAAATTTAGATATTGTTAGTACCTTACCGATTAATCATATTTCTACCTATGGTTTACAAATAGAACGAGGAACACGATTATATCATTTGGTTGATAAAGGACTTATCTCTTTACCAGATGAATCAACAGAGGATACTATGTATGAGATGATGATGCAAGGAATTCAAGATTTGGGATTTGAGCGTTATGAAATATCCAATTTTGCGAAAGATAAGGCCTATAGTAAACATAATTTAAAATACTGGCAATATTGTGATTATTTAGGCTTTGGTGCTGGTGCTCATTCCTTTTTTGATGGTGTTAGAAGAGCTAATAATCGCAATGTCATGCCATATGCTAGAAGGATAGACTGCTTTGAATTTCCTGTTGTTGAAGAGGAAGTTATAGATATTAAGAGAGCTAGAGAAGATTATTGTTTTTTAAACTTACGAACGAAGTGGGGAATCAGTGCAGTTAATTTTTCTAACAGATTTAATATACAATTAGAAGATATATATGGCTCTGTTTTAGATAATTTAATTGAAAAGAATTTAATTATAAAAGATGGCCACTTATATCATCTTACACCAGATGGTGCTAAGCATGGCAATTATGTGTTTAGTCAATTCATAAAAGAGTAAGATTTCTCATAGTTCCTCAATAATCAACATGTTAGGATAAATAGGATGATGATGATGAATAGGCATGCTTAGTTAGGAGGAAAGATGAAGACATCTGTTATAATACATGGATTACATAATGAATTTTCTTTGGACCAAATGAAAGCATGTATATCGTTAGCTGAAAAATACGATGGTTCCTTTAGACATGTTGTGACTGGTATACAAATTACAGGCATTGATAAGAATGATAAAGAGGCCTTGATTGCTGAGTTACCTGATGGAGTTACTACGGTTATTCATAGAGGCGTTAACTCGCTAATTGCCTGTGTAGGTAAAGGAAAATGTAAAAATGGTCAGATGGAGACTGCTGAATTAGCGGATTATATAGAACGTAAACATTATGGTCGTAAAACAAGTCACAAATGCAAAATAGGAATTAGTGGTTGTGGTCGTAACTGTCCTGATTCTATGGTTAAAGATATCGCCTTTATTGGTACATCTCAAGGATTTATGCTCGCCGTAGGTGGTAATACTGGTATGCGCCCTGAAGCAGGGAAAATACTATTGCGTAAATTATCTGTTGAACAAGCAAAGAAGGCTGCTGATATACTGATCGATTGGTATGCAGAAAATGGAGAACCAAAAGAACGGATGGGAAAATTGTTAGAACGTCTTGGCAATCCATTAGAAAATAAAACTTTATAATTTAATAATAGCTCCTAGTGATAAATTAACTGGGAGCTATTTATATTTATATAAGACCTTATAAATATGAATAGCTCTTGTCTTTTTGACTATTTTTCTATATCGTTTCGATTGTCTTTTTGACCTATTATTCTGTAAAAATAAATTGTCTTTTTGACTAAACTTGATTTTATTAGGTTTTTAAGGATAATTTTACTTGACATTTTATTTTGGTATGGTAATATTATACATGCGATTAGCACTCGATTATTTTGAGTGCTAACAAGTGAGGTGTCATTATGGATGAAAGAAAACAACGCATCTTACGAGCGATTATAGAGGATTATGTCAAATCCGCTGAGCCTGTTGGTTCTAGGACAATTGCTAAAAATTATGATTTAGGTATTAGTCCTGCCACGGTGCGTAATGAAATGTCCGATCTTGAGGACTTAGGTTACTTAGAAAAACCTCATACATCGGCTGGTAGAATACCATCATCAAAAGGCTATCGCTTATACGTTGATTCTATGATGCATCAAGGTCCAGTATTAGATGAAGATGTGAAACAAATCCATACTATATGGAACGATTCACAGCTATCTGGCAATGAAATGCTATTACATATGGCGAGATTAGTTTCTCAGATAAGTCATAGTATGAGCTTGTTATTAGCACCTGGCCATGATCAAGCATTATTAAAATATATACATATTTTACCTCTTGATGGTCACCAAGCTGTTATGGTTGTAATAACTGCAACCGGTGCACTTGATAATGAATTAATGTATTTTACATCGACTATAAAAGCTGATGAATTACAACGATTAGCTATACAATTTAGCAATGCTGTTCAGAACAAGCTTTTAAGGGATATTACATCGGCTCATATTAGTGCTATTATCGCTCATATAGACGGTCCAAGATCCGTTTTATTACAAATCGGAGAAACCTTATTAAGGGCCATCACGAAACGACGATTATTTTATTCCGTTGGTACTACTGAGTTGTTACGGCAACCGGAATTTAAAACGGTTGAAAAGGTACAGCCAGTACTTTCATTATTAGAAGAACAACAAGAATTAGGTCACATATTACAAGATAATTCAAATAAACCAATTAAAATTAAGATTGGTTCAGAAAATCAAATGGAAGCATTGACTGATATGAGCCTTATTCAAACTGATTTTTCGCAAGATAATAATCAACTTGGTACATTGGCTATATTGGGCCCTACGCGAATGGAATATAGTCGAATTATTAATATGCTTTCCTATATGAAACATTTAATGGAAACGATGGCAAGGAATCAAACATAGAAAGGGTAAGGCATGTCTGAAGAACAAATTAAACAAGATGTAGTAAATGAAGAGGTTACAGAGCCTTCAGATGGTACTACAGAACAAACCGAAAATCAAAATGCAGAAGAAGCAGTAGTTGATGCAGGTCAAGTATTAGAAGAGTTAAAAGCTGAATTTGACAATCGTTATAAACGCTTACAAGCTGATTTTGAAAATTTTAAACGCCGTACTAATCAAGAAAAAGAACAGTTAGCAGGTTTTGTTAAGGGCGATGTCCTAAAAGATTTGTTACCTGTATTGGATAATTTCGAACGAGCTGTACAAGCTCCTGCAGAAGGGGATACCAAGGTATTCCTTGATGGATTTGTTATGATTCATCAAAACTTGATGGCAATGTTGTCTAAGCATGGTTTAGCTGTTATTGATGCAGTTGGAAAACCATTCGATCCAAATTTCCATCAAGCAATTATGCGTATACCATCAGATGAATATGAATCTGATACGGTATGTGAAGTACTGCAAACTGGCTATACTGTGGATGGTCGTTGTATTCGACCAGCAATGGTTAAGGTTGTTGAATAGATTATAAGTATTAGGAGGTCATATATTATGGCAAAGGTAATTGGTATTGATTTAGGGACTACAAACTCTTGTGTTGCTGTTATGGAAGGCGGCGAACCTACGGTTATTACAAACCAAGAAGGCGCACGTACAACCCCTTCCGTAGTTGGTTTCGCGAAAAATGGCGAACGTTTAGTTGGTCAATTGGCTAAACGTCAAGCTGTATCCAATCCAGAGAACACAATTATTTCTATTAAGCGTCATATGGGGTCTGACTACAAAGTAACTGTAGAAGGTAAATCTTATACACCTCAAGAAATTTCTGCAATGATTCTTCAAAAAAT
>CAUTOY010000012.1:0-26961 GCA_963539855.1 uncultured Veillonella sp. | reverse complement strand
TAAACCTATCGAAATTATCGGTTATACCGTTTATTATAGGAGGTTTTATTATGTCCAAACAATTAGCACCATTTCATTTTGATATTGTAGGTTCATTTCTACGCCCAGAAGAATTAAAAGAAGCACGTCAAGCTTTCACAGAAGGCAAAATTAGTCGCGAAGATTTAACAGCCATCGAAGATCGCCTCATCACAGATCTTATCCAAAAACAAAAAGCAGCAGGTCTACCTGTTATTACGGATGGTGAATTCCGCCGTGCTTATTGGCATTTGGATTTCATGTGGGGATTTAACGGTGTAAAAGAAATTGAGCTCGAGCACGGCTACAAATTCCACGGTCAAGAAACAGCGCCTGGTTCTCTTGCACTTACAGGTAAAATCACAGGAACTAATCATCCATTCGTAGAACATTTCAAATTCGTAAAACAATTTGAAGATGAACATACAACAGCACGTCAAACCATTCCTGCACCATCTCAATTTTTAGCGGAATTGTTCCGTGAAGATAATGGCATTATAACGCGTTCCTTCTACCCAGATTTAGAGGAATTAATCCAAGATATTGCAGCAGCCTATCGTCAAGTCATAAAAGACCTTTATGAGGCAGGTTGTCGCAATATTCAATTTGATGATTGTACATGGGGTATGTGTTGTGACCATGGCTATTGGACTGGCCGCCAAAAGGATAAAAGTGTAACCATCGAAGGAGAAACGGCGAAATACTTACGCGTAAACAACTTAGCTCTAGAAGGTCGTCCTCAAGATCTAGCTTTTACAACACATGTATGTCGTGGTAATTATAATTCTACTTGGGCTGCTAGCGGTGGTTATGAACCAGTGGCACCAATTCTATTTGCCAAAGAAAACGTAGATGCATATTACTTAGAATTCGACGATGAACGGTCTGGTGGCTTCGAACCTTTGCGTGAGGTATCTCCTAATAAAAAAGTCGTGTTAGGCCTCATTACAACAAAACGTCCAGAATTAGAGGATAAAGAAATAATTAAAAATCGTATCAAGGAAGCTACAAAATACATTCCTCTCGA
Organism: uncultured Veillonella sp.; assembly: GCA_963539855.1. Lineage (GTDB taxonomy): Bacteria > Bacillota > Negativicutes > Veillonellales > Veillonellaceae > Veillonella. The sequence continues at coordinate 25,916 of CAUTOY010000012.1, read as the reverse complement.
AAGACTTTGCCTATCCCCTCAATGCGGATTTGCATCTTGCGAAATTGGCAATCAATTAACAGAAGAAGAACAATGGGCTAAATTGGCATTAGTTAAAGAAATCGCACACGAAGTATGGGGTGATTAAATGACAGAACGTACAATATACTTAGGTGGTGGTTGTTTCTGGGGGTTACAAGGTTATATTCGCCAAATTCCTGGCATAGTTTCAACTGAGGTAGGCTATGCCAACGGCCCTACTACCAACCCAAGTTATGAAGATGTATGTCATGACAGCGGTCATGTAGAAGCACTTAAAGTAATCTATGATGCAGATACCTTATCATTAGACCATTTAATTCAGTACTTTTTACGTGCTATTGATCCATTTAGTATCAATAAACAAGGTGGTGATGAAGGGATTCAGTATCGAACTGGCATTTATTATACAGATAGCTCAGATAAAGCAATTATCGAAACTACATTAGCTCGTGCTCAATCCTTTGAAAGCAAGCCTTTTGCCATCGAAGTACTACCATTGGATAACTATTACTCTGCAGAGGAATATCATCAAGATTATTTAGACAAAAATCCTAATGGTTATTGTCACATTCCACTCGGCCTATCCCAAGAGCCGCTTATAGACGATAGCGACTATAACAAACCGACTGAAAAAGACTTACAAGCCTTATCACCGCAAGAATTTGAAGTGACTCAAAATGCTGCTACAGATGCACCATTTAGTCATGAATTGACTGATGAATTTAAATCTGGACTCTATATAGATGTCACTACGGGTGAGCCGTTATTTGCATCATCACGTAAATTCGAGTCCCGCTGTGGTTGGCCAAGTTTTACAAAACCAATAGCAAAGGATGTCATTCGATATTACAGGGATAATTCACATGGTATGCAGCGTATTGAAGTACGCAGTCGAATTGGTAATGCCCATCTAGGCCATGTCTTTGAAGATGGCCCAAATGAATCGTTACGTTATTGCATCAATGGATCTGCTCTCAAATTTATACCAAAAAATGAATTATTAGGAACAAAATATGAATACCTAATTCCTTATATAGACTAATATCTATACAATAAAAGGACGATATATTTCCTCATCGGAAACTATCGTCCTTTTCTCATTAGGGTAATTATACAAAAAGGAGATATCACTTGGATATCTCCTTTTATATTTAATATGAATTAATCGAGTACGTAAACTGTTACATCACGTCGACCAAAGTCCATGGCTTCGCCATAGGAATCCATAACAAGGTCAATACGATTCCCCACAATAGCACCGCCTGTATCAGCTGCTACGGCCTCACCATAGCCTGGAATAAATAAGCGCGTACCTAATGGAATAACATCAGGGTCAACAGCAACTACACCGCGTACTGCAGGAATACCTGTAGCAGTAATACCAGCACCGTCGCCATCACCTGCTAAATAAGCAGATGCTTCCATAACGATGGAACGAGATGCACGGCCAGATACATTACGGGATGTCGTTACCTCACGAGTACCTTCTTTAATAATTGTTGGTACCATATTTGTCATTACAGACTTAGATAATTCATTTGTTCTAATAGCAGTGCCATTATTATAAAGTGTCTCAACTTGAACACGTTCAGTGCCCGGTTGACCAACTTGAACAACTTCTTCTTCACCTAAAGCCATTGTATCATCTTTTTGTCGGATAACCTGAATAGGAATCTCTTGATCTACAGTATTCACTGCACGGCTTGTGACACGTACAATATTCACAGTACTACCAGACTGAATAGCACCACTAACTGCAGTCGTATAATTAGGAGCTTTAAAGCCTAATTCTTCTGCTAGGTCCTCCGCTGTAGTTTGTGTAGTATAAACAGTTCTAGTTTTTCCATTTACTGTAACAGATACTGGGAATGCTCTTACTACTGTAAGTGTTGTCCCCTCTTGTACAGAATTAGAATCGCTAATTACTTTATCTTTCGGGTTTAATTTAATACCTGCGTTACGCACGATACCTTCATTCGAATTTAAATGTGTTTTAACAGTATGAGCTGCACCATCAGCCATGACTGTAACAGTTTTATCGTTGTAAGAAAAACCAGTCAAGGTTATTGCAGTTACCATCAATCCAGCAACCACAGACGATATATATCGCTTGTGCGTCTTTTGAATTCTCATTACGAAATACCTCCTGTAACAATCATATTCTACTACAGTTAGATATAACCTGTCAAACACGCAAGGTTAACAATCGTCAATAAACCTTTATAATATATGGTTTTTATCGTTTTAAATCTTTTGATTTTTTACATTATGTCCACTACACAAAAACATATCTGTACATTTCGATAATATACTACATAAGCAAAATTGTAGGGGTATCTCAGATATTACTACAATATATAGTATACAGTGAATATATAATTTCATATATGAATATTTATGAGTTTTTCTATTGTTATCACTAAATATATTAAAGTTCTAAATTTTCATTTAAATTTCATATTACAACAAATAAACCGGCTTAAATATATGTAGATTGTGGATTTACAATCTATATTTATACATCAATACAATGCTCTCTCAGAATTTCACTATTCTTTCATCTTGAACATTGGTTTAAATCGCTCTATAACCGTCATTTGCTCCCTACTATCTTGTGTGTTTGCAGCCTCCATTAATTCTTCTTGTGCAGATAATGGCCCTTCTATATTAGATACTTTATAATAAGAACCATCTGCTCTCATAAGATGTGCTTTTAATGTATCTACTAAATATAAATCTAAAATACTCTTAATTCGTGCTTTATGACGTTTATCCTCAATAGGAATCATCAATTCAACCCGTTCATTTAAATTACGAGGCATCCAGTCTGCACTAGAAAGAAAGATTTTTTCATTCCCCCCACTTCGGAAATAGAACAATCTATGATGCTCTAAGAAACGCCCAACTATGGAACGTACCGTAATATTATCACTAACACCTGCAATGCCAGGTCTAAGTGTGCAAATTCCTCGTACAATCAAATCAATACGCACACCATTAGCAGAGGCCTCATATAATTTAGCAATGACTTTTTTATCTAGTAAAGAATTCATTTTTGCAATAATATATGCATCTTCACCACGTTTAGCACATTCAATTTCTTCGTCTATAAGATCCATAATTCGCTCTCTCAAATTTAATGGTGCTACGATAAACTTATTCCAAATCGGTGGATCCGAATAACCTGAAATTAAATTAAAGAAGCGCGATGCATCATCACCGTATTCATCATTGCATGTAAAAATACCACAATCCGTATATATGCGGGCTGTTTTACCATTATAATTCCCCGTTGCTAAATGCACATAACGGCGTATACCATCTTCTTCACGACGAACTACCATTGTAATCTTAGAATGGGTTTTTAACCCCTTTAACCCATAAATAACATGACAACCCGCTTTTTCTAATCTACGAGCCATAGTAATATTATGCTCTTCATCAAAGCGGGCCTTTACTTCCATCAAAACAGTAACTTGCTTACCATTATCCGCTGCTTTTATAAGAGACGCAATAATTGGTGATCCTCCACTAACACGATACAAGGTTTGTTTTATAGCTAATACATTTGGATCTACCGCAGCTTGTGCAACAAATTGTTCAACCACACTAAAGGATTCAAAAGGATGATGTACGAATATATCTCTATTCCGAATCACGTCGAGTAAATTTTCTCCTTCAAATCCAATTAAATCGCTTGGTATTTGGGGCTCAAACGGTTTATAACGCAAATAATCATAGCCAGGGTAATTTGAAAAATCGAAATACATGCGACAATCTAAATGACCATCTATATGGTATACATCTTTTTCCTCAAGTTCTACACTTACCAATACGGTCCGCAACAATTCAGGAGAACCATCGCCAACAACCTCTAAGCGAACCGCATCACCACGGCGTCTACGCCGTAAAGAAGCTTCTACTTCTCTCAACAAATCCTTTGCGTCTTCTTCATCGATTTCCAAATCCGCATCACGAGTCAATCGGAAAATCATAGACTCTTCAATACCATAACCTTGGAAGAATTGAGTCGCATAATAACTTATAACATCCTCTAAATACACAAATCTATGTACCTTATTTGAGGAGGACGGTACTTCGATAATTCGATCTAATACTGACGGTATTGGCAAAATTGCAATTTTATAATCCTTTGTACCATCTGGTTGAACTTGAAAGATGCGAACAATAGCATTAATCGTATTATTTGCTAAAAAAGGAAATGGATGTCCTGAGTCAACGGCCAATGGGGTAACCACAGGATAAATTTGTTCCTCAAAATAATGACGTAACCAGGCCTTCGTCTTTACATCTAACTCTTCAGGATGGAAAAAGCTAAGCCCTTTTTCTTTTAAATCTGCTAAAACACGATGTAAATATGTATATTGTAACGAAACTAAACGTTGTACAGATTCATCGATAGCTTTGAGCTGGGCCTTGGCATCCATATGAGCTGCATCATATTTAACAATACCATTCATAGCTTGATGGCGTAATCCCGCTACGCGTATCATAAAAAATTCGTCTAAATTGGAACTGGCAATAGCGATAAAGCGTAACCGCTCCATCAAAGGATTGCTCGTATCCATCGCTTCTAATACAACCCGTTGGTTAAACTTTAACCAAGATAATTCACGGTTAAAATAGTACTTAGGACTTGTAAACAACTTATACACCCCCTATGGTCAAAGAAATTTCCATACCAAATATTTCACTAAAATAGATAGAATCCCGATTAAACGTCCACCATTCAAGAGAAATATTTTCCTTTGTCCGTACGTGAACAATTAATTCTTTATCCTTCTCTTCTAATCGTATCTCGTCTATTTTTTGATTACTTCCTGCATCCAATGAACAAGCCACACGAACGATGGCAACAAGCTTTGTAACCTGTATTTTTTGTAATTCTGTTAGCACTCTAAAGTAATCATCATCATCTGAAGGTGTCCCTTTATAGTGGTAATAAACTACGTTAGCAACTACTTGTTTTTCTTCCTCTGAAAGCCCAAATATGTCAGTTCCCATGACGATATGATACGCATGTTCTCCATGATTTCTAAGACTTACAAATTTACCAACAGAACACAAGATTGCCGCTATGCGACACAAATATCCCCACCGCTCTGGCAAGCCTTTATGACGCAATGCATTACAAAAGGCTAAACTAAAACGTTCAACCTCCCTATCATGTATAGAATCCGTGTGATAACGGGCTGCTATAGCACGTGCTAAGTCAGCATTTTGCTCACGCAATTGATACATATACGGATGATTTTCAGATTCCACACCGTAAAACCAACTAATACCTTGTGAAAAAGAATAACTACTAAATATTAAAGACTCTGGTTGGATCGCATTAATAATTTCTGCAAACAAAATCATTGTAGGCATTAGAATATTCGCCTTAAATTCCGGTATCTTATATCGATTCATCAATTTGGTAGCCGTAATACCATCAAAGGAGTCTACTAGCTCTTTAAATTGCTGTGGATTGATTCTTGTAATAGGCTCCCTATCACTATATCCTATCAATTGTAAAATTAAACGTGCTTCATCACCGGAAAATATAATATTCTTAATATTAAATAATTGCAATTCTTCTCGTAATGGACTAATCATACGATGCAAATATTCTGTAATAGCAGTGCTAAACGATATAGAGCCCCTTTGATTCCGGTTAAAAGACTCCATAACACGGAGAGAACCACTATGCATGTTTTGTTGAAATAATAAAGATGCTCCTCTCCAAGCTGTTAGACCAACCCCTCCAGATGTAACATCTGCAAAGAGACAAGCTGTATTCTCATCTGTCGCCTTATGATGGTACATCATTTCGTAATATACAAGGGCGTACTTAAAATATACCTCTTTAGGCATATCTATCACTTCAACACGCATGCCAGTTTGTATAAAAATCTGATCCAATATAGCCCTTCTATTAGTGGCCTCCCGAATCACGGTAGTGCCATATAAACGACATCTAGACACACCATAATCAGCCATTAATTGTTTATAACCCTTAAGAATGTCACAAATCTCTTCAATCGTTTTAAAGCTAAGTCGTGAAGTTTGAAATAATTCTTCTCCAAAGGTCACTTCTCGAGCTGCATAATCGATGACACGAACATCATCAATACTTTTGTATTCTAATATTGTAATGCTCATACTGCTAGACCCAACATGTAAAATAGCATATCTGAGCACTTTTGATAATGTCATACCTACCTCCTACTGAGGGGACCACTCAATTTCTAACTGACGTTTAAATTCCTTTTTAAAAGGCTTCACTAATTTTTCAACAGCCCCTTTTGTTATATCAATATCACGATGTTTTGGATACTGTACAATCAAATGCACCTTATCTGGACTAATTCGACTATCCAAATTCATAACTAGCTGTTCATGGCTTTCATCAAGAGCCTCAGCAATAGCTAGAATAATTGACAACTTTTGCCCCATTGAACGCTGCTCATCATCCAGTAGTTTACCGTACAAGAAGTTTTTATATTCCTTAGGTGTTAAACCATGCGAATTCATAACGAGAAACGCGCTAAAAGCCTGTTCAATATGTGTCATTCCATATAGATTACTGTTAACTAACATATAGCAACCATGTCGAGCATGACTATAATAATTCACACGTTTACCAATATCATGCAATAATGATGCTACTTGCAAACAACGGCGCAGCGCATTATCGCTCTTATGTAAGGACCACCATTGTTCAAATAATGTATCAGCTAATCTGCAAATATATTTAGCATGAACAAGCTCATGACGTGTCATGCCCAATAAAACATTTTCTGCAGAGTGAATCAATATATCCGGAATAATAGGATTACCACCTAAATAATTATGCCCATAATAATCATAAAATAAACCTTCTCTAAGACCAGAACCACCTACGACTAGTGTTTTACAGTTCACATAATTAAATAATTCATAGACAATGCTCATGCCCGCAATTATGATATCAGCTCGATCGGATGAAAGGCCATTTATTTTTTTGCGTTGTGCTAACGGTTTGGATCTAACCTCATCCAATAATTCTGTAAAACGATGATATGGAATCTCATAATTATGTAATTTAGTAATAGGATACGATAATTTGCGTTGATCCATTTTAGCTATATTTCGTGCAGTACCACCAATACCTAACAGAGGCATTTTAGTGTTCTTAAGCCAAGGCTGTTCCTCTATAGCCTTTCTAATGGCCTTAATCATTTTATTGTATTCTTTTTCTGTAAACTCATCGCCCTTCTGATAAGTCCCAGTTAATGTTAACGCACCAATAGGTAAGCTAACAGATTGTTCAATTTGGCGATTTCTTACTAATGTTACTTCAGTACTGGCTCCGCCTAAGTCAAAAATAACAAAATCCTTAAGACCAATCGTGTTAATAACACCTAAAAAGCCTAAACGAGCCTCCTCTTCTCCAGAAATACATTCCAAATCAAGCCCCGTCTCACGTTTTACAGTTTCAATGAATTCATCACCATTGTTAGCTAATCGAACAGCTGCCGTAGCAACAGCTTTGATAGAATTTACCTCAAGAGCTTTTGCCATATGTACATAAGACTGTAGCGACACTAGGGCACGATTCATGGCGGGTTCTGTCAGTTTATGATCACCCCACATATTTTCGCTTAAGCGAATGGAATTTTTTTCCTGATAAATTAAGCGATAGCTACCTGTATCTGATATTTCATAAATAACGAATCGAACGGAATTCGATCCTAAGTCAATAAATGCAATGCGTTCCATCTTATCATCCTTTGTAAGCCCAAATCGATATAGCCTATATATTGTTAGTATACCATAGAAAAACGCGATTCTTTCTACGAAAGAATCGCGTCCTACCAAGGATATATGTATAACATATAACAAGTCCACATATATCCTATAACTGGCATTATTTATTTTATTCCAAATACACGTTTGCCATTTTCATAAGCAATCGAAGCAAACTCATCCACATCCATACCTCGTAAAGAAGCAATTTCCTGTGCCACAAATTGTGTTTTACTTGGATCATTACGACGGCCTCTAAATGGAGGCGGCGTTAAATAAGGTGAATCCGTCTCAATAAGAATACGATCAAGTGGCACTTGTTTAGCCACTTCTTTTAAATTAGTCGATTTTGGGAATACCACAGGTCCCGCAAAAGAGATATAAAAACCCAATTTAATAGCCTCTCTAGCCATTTCCCAACTACCGGAATAACAATGAAAAATTCCCCAATTATCCTTTCCCTCGTTGCGTAAAATATCCATGATATCTCCATGAGCATCGCGATCATGAATAATAATAGGCAAATCAACCTCTCGAGCTAAGTCAAGCTGACGTATAAAGACCTTCTTTTGCGTTGGTCTATCAGAGAAATCATAGTAATAATCGAGGCCGATTTCACCAATAGCACGCACCTTATCATTGTGCAAAGCTAATTCTTTAAAATATTCGTAGTCGTCATCGGTAAAATCTTTTGCTTCGTGAGGATGTGTCCCTACTGCAGCATACAAACGGTCATCAGTTTCAGCCAATGCAACACCTGATTCAACAGTTTTTCTGTCAACACCAGGAATCATAATATATTCAACGCCTGCATCAAAACAAGCTTGTAACATATCAGCTCTATCATTATCAAAACGATTATCGTTAATATGTGCATGTGTATCAAAGAGTTTCATTATTTTACAATGCTCCCTGCTGGCAATGATTCGATATTGGTAACTTCTAAATGTTCTTCCCAATCAGAAGCGGATAAAATCATACCATAAGATTCTATGCCCATCATCTTCTTAGGTGTCAAGTTTGCCAAGTAAATCACCTTTTTACCAACCATTGATTCTGGCTCGTAATATTGAGATATACCACTTAATACAGTGCGTTCTTCAAGACCAATATCCAATACAAATTTCAATAATTTTTTAGACTTAGGTACCTTTTCACAACTTACAACCTTAGCGACACGAAGATCCAATTTTTCAAAGTCATCATAGCTAATATTTTCTTTTAACGGTGGAATATTTGACGTATCAACAGAATCTGTGACTTTTTCTTCTACAGCAGCGATTTCTACCATTTCTGGAACTTCAAAACGTGGATAAATTGGCTCACCTTTTACCACCTTTGTACCAGTTGGAATACCGCCCCATGTGCGTACATCATCTAATTGCACATGATCAAAACCAGCTAAACCTAATTGGTTCCAAATCTTTGGCGCCCCTACAGGAATAACAGGACTTACGAGAACAGCAATGATACGTAAGCTTTCAGCAAGATGATACATAACAGATTTCAAACGATGGATATCTGCATCATCAGAACTCTTGGCTAATACCCAAGGCATAGTTTCATCAATATATTTATTCATACGGCTGATGAAAGACCATACTGTTTTAAGAGCCTTATTTAATTCCATCGCTTCCATTTGGGCTTCAAAATCTGCAACCGTTTGTTCTGCCAAGGAAGAAACATCTTTATCTAAATCATCTACATCATCAGTGTTTGTGATGATACCACCATGATATTTTTCAATCATCGCAATAGTACGATTTAAAAGATTACCTAAATCATTGGATAGATCCGCATTAATTTTGGTTACAAAGTTAGGCAATGTGAAGTTTCCATCATGGCCTAATGTAATTTCACTCAACAAATAATAACGTAAAGAATCAGCACCATATGTATCAATCAATGGATTTGGATCGATAACATTACCTAGTGATTTACTCATCTTGGTACCATCTACAATCATCCATCCGTGGCCAAATACCTTTTTAGGCAATGGCAATTCAAGGCTCATGAGCATCATAGGCCAAATAATCGTATGGAAACGAACAATTTCCTTGCCCACTAAATGAAGATCTGCTGGCCAGAATTTCTTATACAACTCACCATCCCCATCGAAAGGAGATAATGCGCTAATATAGTTTACTAGTGCATCGAACCAAACATACACAACGTGTTTAGGATCAAATGGAACCTTAATCCCCCAATCAAAAGATGTGCGAGAAACAGCCAAATCTTCAAGACCTTGTTTTACGAACTGAATCATTTCATTGCGACGAGATTCAGGTTGAATAAAATCGGGATTTTCTTCAATAAATGTAAGCCATTGGTCTGTATATTTACCAAGTTTAAAGAAATAACTTTCCTCTTTAACGCGCTCTACAGGACGGCCACAATCTGGACATGTATGATTTTCACCAAGCTTTTGTTCAGTCCAGAAGGATTCGCAAGGTGTACAATACCAACCTTCGTATTCTGCTTTGTAAATATCGCCTTTTTCGTAAGCTTTCGTAAATAATTCTTGCACAACCTTTTCATGACGTGCATCGGTAGTGCGAATGAAATCATCATTGGAAATATGCATTTTTTCCCATAATGCTTTAAATCCATTTACAATATTAGTCGTATATTCTAATGGTGTAATGCCTTGTGCCTCAGCAGCACGTTGAATTTTTTGGCCATGTTCATCAGAACCAGTTAAAAATCGCACATCATAACCAGCTAAACGTTTAAAACGCGCAATTGTATCAGCTACAGATGTACAATATGTATGGCCTATATGCAATTTAGCACTAGGATAATAAATTGGAGTTGTAATATAAAATGTCTTTTTTGTATCGCCCATCATAATCTCCTTCTATTCAGCACTTGTGAAAGTGTTATCGTTCTACAATATTATAAACCTCACGGCGAGAAACGCCAAAGCGTTTTGCTACTTCGCGGATAGCTTCCTTCTTTGGCACTCCTGTTTTTACTAATTCGGCTACGGATGCTTCATAGGATATAGGTTGTTCGTCCTTATCATCAGTCGGTTCACCCGTCTCACAACCACCTATGACTAAGACAAATTCACCCTTATAAGTAATTTGATCTAAGTCATCACAAATGGAAGCTAAATCACTGCGTAAAAAGGTTTCAAATTTTTTAGTTACCTCGCGGGCAATCGTAATTGGTCGATTGCCAAAGGCCTCATACATATCACAGAGAACCTCTTGTAAACGATGAGGTGCCTCATAAAATATGAGTGTTCCCCGTTGTTTTGCTATAAGCTGAAGAGCATCATTGCGATGTTTTCCACGCTTTGGTAAAAAACCGAAGAATGTAAATTGTTTAGTATCTAAATCAGATGCAATGAGCGCCGTTAACGCTGCATTAGCACCCGGTAAGGGTACAACGGATATATCTTGTGCAATGGCCTTTGATGCAAGATCTGCACCAGGGTCAGATATAGCAGGCATACCCGCATCACTAACACAAGCAATATTCTTACCCTCTAATAACATCTCTATAATAGCAGTTCCTTTTTCTTCCTTATTATGTTCGTGATAAGAAATTAAAGGTTTACTAATTTCAAAATGCTTGAGCAGCATACCGGTGTGACGTGTATCTTCGGCTGCAATAGCATCAACCTCTCCCAGTATCCGTACAGCACGGTACGTCATATCCTCTAAATTGCCAATCGGCGTAGGCACTAAATACAAGGTGCCCTTGTTATTTTCGTTCATACCAACGAGATACCTCCTCCGTGTACACATTAGGTTGGCTATATACGATTAATGGAGGCTCAACGATTAAACCTTGTTCACCGCCCTTTATGGCCTCAAGCAAAACAATTTTAGCCGGTTTATGCATCATACCATGAACCATGCGTATTCGTTTAACTGCAAATCCAACCGCTGTTAATACATGTATGAGCTCTGATAAACGAGGTGCACTATATACCATCCATAAACGCCCCTTATTTTTGATGAATCGCGAGGCCGCTTTACATACATCATCAATAGAAGTACACCTATCATGTAATGCTAAGCAACGATGAGTATCATTAGGTACTTCACCTCGTCGATGATCGAAATAAGGAGGATTCACTAGAACACCGTCAAAAGGTTTCGAACCAAATTGCTGATAATTCATAGTGCGATAATCACCTTGAACTATGGATATAACATTGGATTTATGATTATATAGAACACTGCGTTCAGCCATTTTAGCCATTACATCATTAATCTCAATACCTGTAATATGACCAGCACCTAGAGATGTACCTATTAACGGTAATACCCCTGTGCCTGTGCCTAAGTCTATATAACGATGGCGCTGATTAAATCGGCAAAAATGAACAAGCGCAATAGCATCAAAGGAAAAGCGAAATTGATCTTGACGCTGATATATCTTTAAATCATCGATAATCAAATCATCGAGTTGCTCTTGATTATTCATCTGGCAATGCCACATCAGACCATTTTAAATCGATGGTTCGACCTGCCTCCAACTGAACCTTAACTGTATGTTTATGATGATTTACCTTAAGAACCTTGCCGATACCTTCATCAGTTACGACCTCTTTACCGATACCTGGTGGCTCTACGTCGCGAGGCGATGGAGTTCTATCCTTCTTCACATATAGGTCTCCACCCTTTTTATATAAATCGTCTTCGTAATTTAAACAACACATAAGTCGACCACATACACCAGAAATCTTAGTCGGATTCAAGCTTAAATTTTGATCTTTAGCCATACGAATCGATACAGGGGAAAAATCTCCTAAAAAGTTAGAACAACATAGAGGTCTGCCACAGGCACCTATACCATTTAATACTTTAGCTTCATCCCGAACACCGACTTGACGTAACTCAATACGCGTTCTAAAAACAGTAGCTAAATCTTTCACAAGTTCACGGAAATCGATGCGCCCATCGGCAGTAAAGAAAAATACAATTTTATTCATATCAAATGTGTATTCTACATTAATTAGCTTCATCGGCAATTTGCGCTTCGCAATTTTTTCTAAGCATATAGCAAAGGCTTTTTCTTCTCGTTCCTCATTTTTTTCTAATTGTTGTAAATCCTTAGGTGTGGCCTTTCTCATTACTTCTTTAACCGGCATCACCAAAGAATCCTTTGCCACCTCTTTTGGTCCAATTACAACCGTACCATATTCAACGCCACGCGCTGTCTCTACAATGACGCCATCATCGATTGTTAAAGTTTCTTCGCCAGGTAAGAAATAGTAAATCTTACCTGCCTTTTTAAATCGTACGCCAACGATGGTTACCATCTAAACCTCCTCACGAGCATCGTGAAGGGCGATACTAAGACCGTCCATCACGAGAGCGATTTTTATGTGTAACCGCAATGCCTGTTCCGCGCGCAATGTTTCATGTGCTACAGTTGCTAAAGCGGCCATTGGCCAATGCGGTAATAATTCTAATAATACTGTTCTATGCATGGGTACTTGTAGTTGCTCTATTGTAGCACCACATTTAAGGGCCATCATATCGCGACTTAACAATCGTAACCAATGCATTAAATTCAATGCATCATCACGGGTCAATGACTCACACCATATGGCAATTTTTGAAAACCATCGCGAATCAGAACCTAATGTTCGCATCCATTGTATCGCTAATTCCAACATGGCTATCGTTCCCTGTTGTACTAAAGCTTCCACAACAGCAGGGTTACCATGGCCCATCGAAATAGCTTCATCTATGTTTCCTGTAATACCACGTTGCTGTAATGCGTAGCGAATACTTTCATCCGAAACGGATTGAAAGCCCACGCCCATACACCGTGAAATAATTGTTGGCAACACAAGATTAATCTTGTTCGTAATAATAATGAAGTACACCTGTGCAGGTGGTTCTTCAATCGTTTTTAACATGGCATTCGCCATAATAGCATTGGCCATGTGAAAGTCTTCAATAATAACGACACGATTTCCAAGACCAGCAACAGATAGATAATCTTGCAATAGGGAATACCATTGTTCTACTTTTAAGGTTGATTTCATAGGACGAATCCAAAATGCATCCCCCTTATCCATATAAACAGGCAAACCTTCCGCTTCTATTTTCTTTTCACTTTCACCATTGGCAAGACGTGCATTTTTTACCTCTTCTAGATATTCAGACCCATTATGGCCTGAAAATACCTGCCGTCCTAAAATTAATGATGCTAACCCAATAGCCATATCAAGCTTACCGAGTCCAGCTTCTCCATAGAACAACAAGCTATGTGGTAATGTTTGCCGTTTTACCAATTCAGTTAGGTGGTTTTTAATCGTATCTTGACCGATTACATTATCAAAATATGTCATAATCCCTCCTATCCTGTCCAATATTACTATTATATAGGAAAATGGCGACTTTTTAAAGAGTCGCCATTTCCTAAGATATGTGATTTTATCTATCTCAATATAGTTTTTACCACATTGTATATGTCATTATGTATAGATTCTATACTGCGCATTGTAAAAGTTCCAGATTCATCTTGTTTGGCACAGGAAATACGATGCCATTGATAACGTTCAACCAATTCATCATAGGCATTGTGAACAGCGTGTAAATACGCTCTATTTCCTTCGTGTATATCCCCCGTCTCACCTCCTGTTTTACCAGTTCGCTCTGCCATCAAAGATTCCGTCACGTCTAATGGAACATCAAGCAAACATACCGCATCAGGACGAGGTAAACCAAACTTAACAAATTCAAAGTCTTCCAACCATTCTAAAAATTGGACACGTTTATCCGCATCTGCATATTTCACCATTTGATGAACCATATTTGACGTCGTATACCGGTCAGCAATAATGATGCCTCCATCATTATAAAATGACTGCCAGTCCATTCTAAAGGATGCAAAACGATCAATAGCATACATAGAGCTTGCTACATAGGGGTTAACCGCATCTACATCCGTGCCAAATTGGCCAGATAAATACATCTTAATCGGCATCGATGCATCACTATCATAATTTGGAAAGCTAACACTGCGTACGCGATGGCCTTCCGCCTGTAATCGTTCTACTAAACGCTTTGTTTGAGTAGCTTTACCACTACCATCTCCACCTTCTAATATGATTAAAGTCCCCATAATTACTCCTGTAACACCCAAATCGTTTCCAAAGTCATATCATCGGCCCCATTCGGAACATAACCTAAAGCCTTTCTATTCTCTATATATTGTAACACAGAGGAACTAATCTCTTCACCAACTGCTACGCACGGAATTCCTGGTGGATAATAGGCAATCGTCTCCCCGGCAATACGATTAAGTGCCTCTTTCAACAGTACTTGCTCTCGATTAGTATACATAGCATTACGTGGTGTTACACGAACAATTGGCTCTGGTAATAATACAGATGCTTTAGTAAGTGAATCGTCCTGATTTTCACAGTTATCTTCTACGCTAAACATGTTAGCTAGAACCTCATCACTTACCGATTGTACAGCCATAATAAGCGCCTCTACAGAAGACATAGTATCCCCAATAGTAATGAGAACAAGTACATGATGAGACTGCACTAATTCTACCTCGATTCGATGTTTGCGTAGTAACTGTTCAAATTCTACACCTGTTAGACCTAGCCCTTTAGCATCAATAAGTATTTTTGTACAGTCATAATTTATAACTCGGTCCTGAATATAGTCATATTCCATGGTCGAAATACCAGGAATCTTATTGAGCTCATCACGCACATAAAGGCTCAATTCTACGGCGCGATTAAGTAAGATCTTACCTTCTGTAGCTAATTGATGACGTGCCATATCAAGAGAAGCCAAGAATATATAATTGGGGCTCGTACTTTGTAGCATCTGATGCATTTGTGTAATGCGGCGTTTATTAATTAAATCGCCTTGCCCTAATAGCCATGACGTTTGAGTTAATGAACCTACTGACTTATGCGTACTTTGTGCCACTAAATCTGCACCAGCTGCAATAGCTTCAATAGGTAATGTTTCTGAAAACGGTAAATGTGGTCCATGAGCTTCATCAACAAGAACAATCAGACCTCGTTTGTGTGCTTCTTGTACAATATTTACAATATCTACACCTACACCATAATAATTTGGATAGACTAAGAGAATTGCCTTTGCCTCTGGATGCGCATCCAGAGTTTTAACAGCGTCCTCCAACGACACACCTAATGGAATGCCCCAGCGCGCGTCAAATTGACAGTCCATATAGACAGGCTGTGCACCAGATAGCACTAATCCACTTATAACCGAACGATGCGCTTCCCTAGGAATGATAATGGTTTCATTAGGTCCCACAGTCCCCATAATCATGGCTTCAATCAGTGCTGTGGTACCATTAATAGAGAACCAACAATAATCAGCACCATATAATTCAGCAGTTAAGTCTTGCGCCTCTTTTAACTCCCCTTCAGGTTCATGTAAATCATCTAAAGCATACATGACACCCAAATCATATGATAGGGCTGGCCCCATCCATTCTTTTAATAATTGAGGCGCTTCTACACCAATCTTATGCCCCGGTGTATGGAATGGCATGAAATGTTGTTTTTTATATGATTCTAAAGCCTCTACAAAAGGCATTTTATTTTGATTACTCATACATACCTCGTAAAAAGGGCATGAATCTCTATGAGACTCATGCCCTTATGCATGTTATTTATCAATGTGGGCGACGTTTGGGATTGAATTGATTCATTCCCTTGTCGATGCCCACCTCTAAGGTTCCTAATACAGCTTTTGCCGCATCCTTGATACCCTTTTGCACCTTCTCTTGATTTTCTTCACTAAATGGTGCTAACACGTGGTCAATAACAGTCCATTGCGGTAACGGACGTCCAATTCCTACGCGGAACCGAGGAAAGTTTTCTGTTCCTATATGGGAAATTAACGATTTGATTCCATTATGCCCACCAGAACTACCATTTGGTCGAATACGCAATTTGCCTACCGGTAAATCCATATCATCATAAATGCAATATACATCAGATGGATCAATCTTATAGTACCGCATCAATGGACCTACAGACTCACCACTTGCATTCATAAATGTTTGTGGCTTTACAAGCAATACCTTCTCGCCATCTACAGTAATACTACAAACCTCAGCACGTTGTTCCTCTTTCCAAGGCGTGTGAGATACGCTATCTGCAATAGCATCGATAACCATAAATCCAATATTATGTTTTGTCGCTTCATATTGCTTGCCTGGATTACCAAGGCCTACTACTAATTTCAAGAATCACCTATTATTTATCAAATAAATTACTTACTGAAACTTCGTGAAAGATACGCATAATTGCTTCACCCAATAATGGCGCTACAGATAATTGCGTTACATTTGGCAATTTGCAATTTTCTGGTAATGGCATTGTATTTGTTACGATAAGCTCTTTAATATTGGAATTTGCAATACGTTCACTTGCTGGGTCTGTCAAAACAGCATGGGTAACAGCAGCCATAACGGATTTTGCACCAAACGCTTCTAATGCTTTAGCACCTTCTACAAGGGAACCTGCTGTATCTACAATATCATCAACAATGATGCAGTTTTTACCTTTCACATCGCCGATTAAATTCATAACCTTAGCCACGCCTGGTTCAGGACGTTTCTTTTCAATAATGGCAATTGGTGCACCAATGCGGTCAGCCAAATCACGAGCACGTGTTACACCACCAAGATCTGGAGATACAACGATAACATCTTCAAGATGTTTTTCATTAATGTATTTAGCTAAAATAGATGCACCGTATAAATGATCAACTGGCACATCAAAGAAGCCTTGGATTTGACCTGCATGCAAATCAATTGTTACAAGACGTGTAATGCCAGAAGTTTGCATTAAGTTAGCTACTAATTTAGCTGTAATTGGTTCACGACCGCGAGTTTTGCGATCTTGACGTGCATAACCATAGTAAGGAACTACTGCTGTAATATGACGAGCAGAAGCGCGTTTTAATGCATCGGCCATTACCATTAATTCCATTAAGTTATCATTTACAGGATAGCTAGTTGGTTGAATGATAAACACATCTTTGCCACGTACGCTTTCATCAATCATAATTTGTACTTCGCCATTGTTAAAACGACCTACAAAGGCTTCACCTAAAGGCAAACCTAAATAATCACAAATTTCCTTTGCCAACTCTGGATTTGCGTTACCTGTGAAAATTTTAAGTTTTTTACCGTCTTCAAATGCCATTTTGATACCCTTTCATTTCTCCGTAATCTTAGTTAGTTACTCAATGTATATGTAACGAAATATTACAGATATACAACCTTATTGCCTTATTATTGTATACTATTTTTCCTATCTTGTGTGAAAAATTTTTGATAAATTCTTATTTCTTTTTGAAAGTATCGTCTGTAACCCAATTTTCCTTCACAATTTGCTTGCTGCGACCTACGGCCAAAGCCTTATCCGGTACATTCTTAGTAATTGTAGATCCTGCACCTACATAGCTATAATTACCAATTGTGACAGGTGCTACAAGATTACTATTGCAGCCTACAAATGCACCATCTCCAATGGTTGTACGATGCTTGATTTTACCATCATAATTGACAGTAATCGTACCACAACCAATATTGACACCAGCCCCTACATCACTATCGCCAATATAGGATAGATGTGGGAATTTAGTACCTTCCCCTACATTAGAGTTTTTAACCTCTACGAAGTTGCCGATATGGACCTTATCTCCAATTACAGTATTAGGACGCAAGTGAACATATGGGCCAATATCTACGCCATCTTTTACTTCGCAATCATGTCCATACGTAAAATGAATGACCGTATCATTACCTACTTTTACATTCGTTAAACGCGTATGAGGTCCAATTTCACAATTTTCACCAATCACCGTATTACCTTCTAATACAGTACCAGGATGTAGAATTGTATCAGCTCCAACAGTAACCTCTGGTGCTACATAGGTATTGTCAGGGTCGATAATCGTTACACCTGCAGTCATTAACTCTACATTTTTACGATGTTTTAAAATAGCTTCTGCTTCAGCTAATTGCAAACGAGAATTTACGCCTAATGATTCTTCAAAGTTTTCGGTCATATACGCACTAACTTTGTCACCACCATTAACTAGAATGCCAACCACATCTGTAATATATAGCTCACCCTGTGCATTATCATCAGATAATTGACCAAGACAAGGCCAAAGCTTTTTACTATCAAACGCATACATACCTGTATTAACTTCTTGAACAGCTAATTCTTCTGGCTTCCCATCTTTTTGTTCTACAATGCGTACCACGGAACCAGCTTCATTACGGATGATACGACCATAACCAGTTGGATCCGGCATATGAGCTGTTAAAATTGTTGCCGCCGCACCAGACTCAGTATGTTCCTTCAAAAGAGCTTCCAAACTTTCTTTTGTCACTAATGGTGTATCACCACATAATAAAAGAATAGTACCATCAAAAACTCCTAATACAGGTTCTGCCATTTTCACAGCATGACCAGTACCATTTTGTTCTTCTTGACGTACAAATTCAGCACGACCTTCAAGATAATCTTGTACTGCATTGCCACCAAAGCCAACGATAACAACATCCTTATCGGTCCCAAGAGATTGAACAGTTTCGAGAACGCGTTCAACCATAGCTTTACCGCCAACCTTATGAAGTACCTTTGGCAATTTGGACTTCATCCGTGTACCCTTACCAGCTGCTAAAATAAGACTTGCAATATTCATAGTAAACTCCTATCTATTAATCGTATCAAATACAGGTTCGATGTGAATTTCATTTGTACTTTCATCAATGCCATGGAACGTAAATAGCGATTCATAATCATTGATTAACTTAGGGTTCGGTTCAGCAGTAGCCACTAGGACACCTGTTCCCACCACTTTACCATTCATTTCATGTACAAGCTCGGTGAGACCTTTAGCCGTACCTCCAGCCTTCATGAAATCATCAATAATTAGCACCTTCGCATTTTGTGGAATGGCGCGTTTAGTTAATGTCATCGTTTGAATACGACCAGATGAACCCGTTACATAGTTAATACTAATGGCAGATCCTTCTGTAACCTTACTATCACGTCGAGCGATAACGAGTGGTTTATTGAAAGCCCTTGCCACCATAACAGCGAGCGGAATCCCTTTTGTTTCTACCGTCAAAATATAATCAGGATTGCGATCCATGAAACGAGTCATAATGATTTCTCCCAAACGAGTCATTACATGCCAATCATACAAAATATCAGACATATAAATAAACCCACCTGGGATAATTCTATCTGGCTCACGCAAGCGCTTTTCTACATCTCGTAAAATTTCATTCGCTTGATCCCCTTTTCGATGAGGGATAAATCGAACACCACCAGCTACACCAGCTACGGTTTCTAATGTTCCCAATTGAAAGTGTTCCATCGATTGACGCACACAAGTTAAATCTTCACTGACCGTAGATTTTGCCATACCGAAAAAATCACAAAAATAATTAAGAGATATAAGTTTTTGTGGAGAATCGACTAATAATTTAGTCATTGCCACCATTCTTTCAACACGTCGAACTTTATTCATAAGCCTTCCTTTGCTGAATACTCGATTTATATTGATACTTATATTATACCATGAATATCCGAATATTCGCATTGAGAAAAAATATATAATTCGGAAAAAGCTCTAGTCATAAACTAGAGCTTTTAACAGGTTATATATAGTTATAAAATATATACTTTTACAGTTTGACGACCAAACCGTAAAGCTTCTGAACGAGAATTAAAGGCTAAGTCAATCCGACTACCTTTAATAGCCCCGCCAACATCATCAGCCACAGCATAGCCATAGCCTTCAATAAACATTTTCGTACCAAGTGGGATAATTCGTGGGTCCACTGAAGCAATTCCTTTTTTCAAACGACTGCCAGTAGCAGTATAATTACTATTTCCTGGATCCTGAGCACTATAAGCACTAGCATGCATCGTCATGACACGTACATATTTATTAGGAACCCCATTATGGCTTCTCGCTATAGTAGAATCACCAAAACGTGTTTCATCCTTCTCAAGAGCATTCATCGTAGCTGCACCTACACGACCATCTACGGTTAATCCCTTCGCTTTTTGGAATTTACGTACTGCTAATTCAGTATTATGCCCAAAAATACCATCTGCTGAATCGTTAAGATATCCTTGATGCACTAACATGGTTTGAATTTTCTGCACATGATGACCTCGTTGTCCCTTATCAACCGACTTCGCTTGTGCGAAAGCCATCATATTTGTCATACATAGCACAGTACATAGTATTAAAATTCTCTTAATCATGTACATTCCCCTTTATTGCTTACGTCAGCAATTATGATATACCCCAATGTGACATTCTTTTCGTTTAGCCCCTACAATTCGTAAGTAGCTATAACCAATGATAGCAGAAATGATGGAACCTATCAATACGCCACCTTTAGCCATCTCTTGAGCATGACCTGGATCATATGCTAAAACAGAAACGAATATACTCATAGTAAAACCAATACCACACACTATGGAGGTTCCGTATATAAATTTCCAATTAGCTTCTGCAGGCATAGGAACAATACCTAATTTAATCATCCCAAACATAGCACCAAAAATACCAATCTGTTTGCCCAAAATAAGACCTAATGCAACACCTAATACAACAGGATGACTTAAATCAGCCATACTAAATCCATCAAGGTTAACACCGGCATTAAAGAATGCAAAGATTGGAACAATAACAAAGCTTACCCAGTTAGACAAATAATGTTCCCAGTGTTGCATCGGTCTAACATATTTACGACCGATTTTACCGCGTTCTGGTATTGTCATAGCAAGAATTACACCAGCCATAGTAGCATGTAAACCTGACCGTAAAATACAGTACCATAGAATGACACCGAGAATAATGTATGATAAGGATCGTACATAGCCTGATCGATTACAATAAATCAATAGACCAGTCACAATAATGGATGCCACTAAGTAAAATAGATTAATATTTGCTGCATAGAAGATGGCTATAACAATGATGGCAATTAGATCATCAATAACAGCCAATGCGGTCAAGAACACTTTCATCGAATTAGGCACGCGAGAACCTAATGCAGTAATAACCGCAATGGCAAATGCAATATCAGTGGCTGTTGGAATGGCCCATCCACGAACATATACATCATTAGAGCCTGCTATAAGATAGAAAATAATAGCCGGAACAATTACCCCAAATAAAGCAGCAATACCAGGCATGATACGCTTGGCATTTGTGTTTAGTTCACCGCTAACCAATTCACGTTTTACTTCCAATCCTACAAATAGAAAGAAGATTGCCATCAACGCATCATTAACCCATTCCATGGCAGTTAATGGTCCCAACGGTAAATTCACTAACGACATGTATTGTGTTACCAATGGAGAGTTAGCAACAATTAATGCAATAATTGTAGCTCCTAGCAATACAGTAGTTGCAGCACCAGGAGAACGTAAAAATACAAATATCCGTTCCATATGATTCCTTCCTAATATTCTTAACTCGCTACTTATTTCTAGCCGTTCTAATTTTATAGGCTACAGATAAAACGGTAGCACCTAACAAACCAGATATAATAGATCCAATAAAAATACCAATTTTAGACATTTCTTGAGTTACACCAGGTGGGAATGCTAAAGTAGCAACAAACAAACTCATGGTAAACCCAATCCCACAAACAATGGCTGTACCATAAATCTCAGGCCAGGTTGTATTAGTGGGCATCTTAATAATCTTGGACTGTACTAATACGTAAACAGCGGAGAAAATACCAAGCTGTTTTCCCAAGATAAGGCCCAATGAAACACCTAAAACAACAGGGTGGAACAAATGATCTACGGAAACATCTGAGAAGGATACACCGGCATTTAAGAAACTAAATAGAGGAATGATTAAAAAGTTAACCCAATTCTTCAGTTTATTTGCCCATGCGTGCATAGGATAAACAGTTTCACCATCCAACTTACCCGTTGCAGGAATCGTCATAGCTAATACAACACCGGCAATAGTAGCATGTACACCAGATTTTAAAACAAAATACCAAAGCACAGCACCTAACACACCATATAAAACTGGTCTCACGTAGCCTTGTTTATTGGTATACCACAGCGCACCTGTTACAATAGCCGCAACGATTAAATGAGGGAAATCCACACCACCGCCATAAAATATAGCGATAACTATAATAGCAATTAAATCATCTATAACGGCCAATGCTGAAAGAAAGGCCTTCATCGCTTGTGAAACACGTTTACCAAGCATCATAATAACACCTATAGCAAAGGCAATATCAGTAGCCGTCGGTATCCCCCAACCATGCGTATATTCTGGTACAGACCCAGCAATTAAGAAGTAGACTAACGCAGGTGTTACCACTCCAGCAAATGCTGCCAAAACTGGTAACAAACGTTTTGAGTTAGTATTTAACTCACCAGAAATCATTTCAGTTTTAATCTCAAGGCCTACATACAAAAAAAACAAGGCCATAAGACCATCATTTACCCACTCTAATATATCCATAGGGCCTAAATAAATATGCATTAGTGAAAAATACTGTGCACCTAGTGGTGAATTGGCCGTAATAACACCAAGAATAGCAGCAAGTAGGAGCATAATACCGCCAGATGATTCAGACTGAATAAATGCTTTTATATATTTCATAACAACTACCACTTTCTCAACCATAATATAAATACAATTTTCAGTACATAAAAGTATAATTAATATCTATTATTATATCATTTTAGTTCGAAATCAATCAATAAACTAATAATGAACCCCAGTGATTAAGTATATGAAATATACAAAGAATTAATAATTAAATCCTTTGATTAAAGAATAAAAAAGTACAATAAGAGGAACTGTTAAACAAATAGCTGCTATATGATTTGTAATAGGGTTAGACCAAAGAGGCACAATAAGGCCAAGTAATACTAAAACACTACAACTGATTGGTGCACGCCAAACATGTTTTATCGCAGTTGGAGCTTTAGATTCTGAAGCACTAGATTTTAAAAATTTCTTTTTAATAGTCATCATAATGCCAGATACAATACCTATAATAAGAACGATATCCCAGATGGCCCATAATATTTTAAGTTCCATTGTATTATGATTGTGAATATGTAGATTAATCATTGTGGTCATACCAGTAAAATACCAAGGAATCGCTTTGGTAGAATACATATCTTTAGAAGAATCAGTATATAAATTAGCATATACTGGTTGTCCCAAAAACATAGCTGGATCATCATCATGTTCAGCCCCTAAATAAAATGCATAATGATGATTATTAAATTTAGATGGATAATCGATAGATATAAGCTGACGATCCGGATAGGCATTCATAATACGAGAAATAGCTTCAGAAGGCTGCAATACATCAGATTGATTAGCAGAAAGCTCCTGCTTTGCTGTATAGAGTACATCTGCATTATAGCTATCATTAGCAATAAAAAATCCACCTATCCATACACCTGTAATGCATAATATGAACCCCCATACAGCGGAAACCATAGCAAATTCTCGGTGTAATGTACTTAGTTTCATATATTTAGACAATACAGTAGATTTTGCAAAGCTCTTACGAAATGGACCATATAAAAAAATACCAGAAATAATAGATACACCACAGATAAAAGATAAAATCGTTACAATATAAATTCCTATTTTACCAAGATCTAATCGAGTATGTAGTTGATGAAGCGTATGTAATACACTTCGAACCCAAGGGTGCGCAAGCGTTTCATGATGCGTAGTAATGAGAGACTTTGTTTTTGGGTTATATAATACATAATCCCCTCCCATCCCCATACGCGCTGGAGGTGCTACGGTGGCAGATGAATCTATAATACGATAACGTAAAATATCCCCATTTCCCATAGCAGGCGAAATATTCAAAATATCCTTGGACGGATATGTTTTCTTAACTAATGATGCCCCTTCATCAGCATATTTAAAAATAGAGATTTCGTCTCGAGTCATGATCATTGATGAAGATGAATGGGATCTTCCTCCCTGGGCCCAAGCATTTAACTCAGTCCTAAACATAAGGATGAGACCTGTAATACAGAACATTAAAAAAAATATCACAGAAACTATAGAAAACCATTTATGGATGTTATATATTTTAGACATACATATGCCTCCTTTCTCATTATTTTATACATCCTTTAGAGTAGTAATACAATACAATTACCACTATAGGTATATATAGTATAATAAACTTTACTTGAATAAAAATATTAATATATGATACAATATGAACATCATGCGGGCGTAGTTCATCGGTAGAATGCGAGCTTCCCAAGCTTGAGAGGAGGGTTCGATTCCCTTCGCCCGCTCCATATATAAATAACCGTGATGTGATACACGTCACGGTTATTTTTTTATATAATGATATAATAAATACAAATTTATATTGTATATTTTTAATAAGGAGTATTCCATGAAATTAAGCGCAAGGAACCAATTAAAAGGTACAATTATTGAAATTCAAGAAGGTGCTGTTAATGCAATTGTAAAAATTAATATAGGTAACGATAATATTCTTACAGCTGATATTACAGTTCAATCCGTTAAAGACTTAGGCCTAGCAGTTGGCAAAGAAGTCGTGGCTGTTATCAAATCCACTAGCGTAATGGTTGGTGTAGAATAATAAAACTAGAGTCGCTTCGGCGGATCTTTTTTTGTATATCAATTAAGTTACTAAACTGCTTTACGGTTCGATAACATTGGCACGTTGTGCCGCGTTACCGTGTGGATTTAGTTTACCTCCTACCACTAGCCGCGGCTTCCTATCACTCCTCACTGTGGATTTCCCTTCTCTGCTTCGCAGCTCGGTAAATCTTACGTTCGGATGAAAGCGATGCAGTGAATCTATCGTCATTTCATTCCTCCATCTTCTACTGCCCTGCTTTTCCCAACTCCGTCTGACACGGACACCTAGATAGATAATACCTCTACAACCTTGGCTGGAGACGGCTCTAGTAGGATTAGCTAGTCGAAGACTAGCAAAAAGAAAAAGGCCTACCTTTAGGTAGACCTTTTTCTTTTTATCAATCAGCGACTTCCTATCCTCCCAGGCCGTCTCCAGCCAAGTACTTTCGGCGT
>CAUTOY010000011.1:0-28476 GCA_963539855.1 uncultured Veillonella sp. | reverse complement strand
CCTATTACAACTGTGGTAGATGAAACTCATGGCTTCCACTATGAACAAGGTCGTGCTATTATCGACTTTGTAGATGGGACAGAAAACCCTGTGGGAGAAGAAGCCGTTGAGTGGGGTGTTATTGGTGATGAAGATCCAGAATTTATTAATGGTTCTTATGCATTTGCTCAAAAATATGAGCATGATCTTGATGCTTGGCGTGCACTTCCTACAGAAATGCAAGAAAAATTCATTGGCCGTCGTAAATTCAGCGATATTGAATTAGAAGATGATGAAAAAGATCCGGCAGCTCACAATGTAGTAGCTCAAGATAATCGCGATGACGAAGAGCATAAAATCGTTCGTATGAATGTACCATTTGCACAACCTGGCCAAGGTGTGCGTGGTACATATTTCATCGGGTATGCGCGCTACTGGGATGTCACCAAAACTATGCTTACTAATATGTTTACACAAAATGATAAATTACTAGATTACTCTAAACCAATAACCGGAATGTTATTCTTTATTCCGTCTCTTGATACATTGGATGCCATAGCCGAAGGTGAATTATAATCGTTGTAAGTTTATAATAAAAGTCATGATAAAATAATATGCAATAAAATCTATAGAAAGAGCCCCTTTTGGGGCTCTTTTATGCTATAATTAGAGAATATTATTGATTCCATAGAATTTTAGTTTGTAGAGGTTGCCCATGAATTATACAAGTACACGTGGCACAGTTGCCGTAAATGAAACATATGCATTATTACATGGTTTGGCAGAAGATGGTGGTTTATATGTACCAGCTTTATTTCCAACGAATTGCTTAAGCTATAACGATATTAAAGATAAACCTTACCAAGAGGTAGCTGCTGTTGTATTAGCAAAATTATTCCCTTGCTTCTCTGAAGCCCATTTAAAGGAAATGATTAATTCTGCGTACAGCGATGCTAACTTTAGCACTCGAGATATTGCACCTCTACATTCTTTACTTGAAAAGGTATCCGTGTTGGAATTGTTCCACGGTCGTACACAAGCCTTTAAAGATATGGCGCTTTCACTATTCCCATACTTGCTCGTAGCTGCAAAAGAAGCAGAAGGTGAAACTAAAGAGGTGCTTATTTTAACTGCTACATCTGGTGATACAGGTAAGGCAGCCCTTGAAGGTTTTAAAGACGTATCTGGTACACATATCCAAGTATTCTATCCAACTGATGGCGTTAGTCCTATGCAAGCAGAACAAATGCAAAAACAAGAAGGGGAGAACGTTAACGTAACTGCTATTCATGGCAATTTCGATGATGCTCAACAATTCTTGAAACGCCTGTTTGTAGATGCAGATACAGCTAAAGAGGTGGCTGAAAAAGGCGTTATGTTCTCTAGTGCGAACTCTATTAACATCGGTCGTTTGGCACCACAAGTGGTATACTATGTGAACGCTTATGCAGAACTCGTTGCACAAGGTGCTATTCACGAGGATGAAGCGTTCAACGTAGTGGTTCCAACAGGTAACTTTGGTAACATCTTGGCTGCCTACTATGCTAAAAAGATGGGTATTCCTATCGGTAAATTGATTTGTGCATCGAATCAAAATAATGTACTTACGGACTTCTTTAAAACTGGTACATATGATATGAATCGTCCATTCTATACGACGATTTCTCCATCCATGGATATTCTTGAATCTTCTAACTTTGAACGTTTCTTATACTATATCTCTGGTGAAGATTGTGAAAGAACGGCACAATGGATGAAGGATTTGAAATCTACAGGCAAATTGTCAGTTAATGAAGACGAATTCAAACGGGTACAAGCTAATTTTAGCGGTGCTTATGTAAATGATGAAGAAACAAAAGCTATTATTGAACAAGTATATAATTCGTATGGCTATTTAATGGATCCTCACACAGCTGTTGCGATGGGTGCATATATGAAAGAGTTAGAAGCGCATCCAGAAGACGGTGCTCGTCATACGATTATCGCCTCTACAGCACATCCGTTCAAATTCCCAACACCTATTTGTGAAGCCCTTGATATTAAGGTGGGTGATACACCTTATGAAAGCTTAAATAATATCTCCGCTGTTACAGGCGTGGGGTTCCCTAAACAATTGGCTGATTTACAAGCTAAACCATTACGTTTTACTAAGTCTATCGACAAAGAAAATATGAAACAAGAAATCTTGGACTTTGTTGATTCATTCTCTAAATAATACGATACCGCCTTTCTTCGGAAGGGCGGTATATCTATATAAAAAACTATCAATCACATATGTGTTGTTCGTAAATAAAGGGGGAATATAATGGCAAAAAAAGGATTGATTTATGCACTTTTATCAGCACTTTTATTGAGTACTATGAATTTGTTCGTTAAGATGCTAGGCTCAAATATTCCATCTGGAGAGATTGCATTCTTTCGCGGGTTATTTGGCACTGTTGCAGTTCTTATTGTTATGTATCTTAAGGGCATCCGTTTCTCTACAGAGAATCGGGGACTACTTGTTATGCGAGGCCTCTACGGTGGTTTTGGGATGGTATGTAACTTCATTGCCTTAGTACATATGAAAATGTCTGATGCTACCATATTGTTCCAAACGTCAGGTATCTTTGTATTTATCTTTAGTGCCTTGTTTCTCAAGGAACGCGTTCCAAAGGGTGCTGGCAAATGGCTCATCTTAATCTTTGTCGCTGTTATGGTTATGGTTAATCCATTTAGTTACGGCGGGTTTACTTGGTACGCCTTAGTTGCTGTATTGGGGGCAGCGCTCTCTGCGGCTGCGTACACTACAATTCGTTCTATCAGTAAACGTGGTCAGCATAGCAATTTTGAAATTATGGCATATTTCTTGATTACAGGTATGATTGCAGGTCTTGTGACAACAGATGGATTTGTAATGCCTCAAGGTCAGGAATGGCTTATTATTACAGCTATCGGGGCTATAACAGTGGTGGCTCAGTTCTTCTTAACCGGTGCCTTTGTTACAACTAATGCCGTAGTAGCGCAGTTCTTGCAGTATGTGGGCGTATTTATTAGCTCCTTCTATGGCTTTTTATTCTTTGGTGAAAGCTTATCTATCGAAACCGTAGGGGCTGGTATTGCTATGTTTGTGGCTTCTGTTATGTTGGCACGGTTGAAAGAACAAAATGGTCCTATACGTGAAGGTAAGATCATCAATAAGAGGTATCATTGAATGGTGGCGCCTTTTCTATTGTAGGAGTGTGATAAAGATGTTTATGGAGTGGATTCAAATTGAAAATTATCGGAACCTCGTGGATGTAGAATTACACTTTCACAATGATATCAATTATTTCGTCGGTGAAAATGCAGTAGGAAAATCAAATTTCTTAGACCTCTTGGAGCAAATGATGAATATCAGAGGCTTTCAAGAAAGTGATTTTGCGGATGTACATAAACCGATACGCATTGAATGTAAATTATCCTTTTCAGAACTTACTACATCGTTTCAAGATATAATAGGCCCAGAGGATGCCATTTATTTGCGCCTTGAGCAAGTAGTACAAGAGGTGTATCCACGACTCTATAAAGTTGATGGAGAACATGTATCTCCAGTGCCTCTATCTATGTTAAGACACGCTTTATATATGTGTCACCGTGATACCTCTGAAGCTGAATTATTTTCTATTCCTACCGCAGTATATATGGAACTAGGTAAACAACTGGTTAGTTATTTACCACAGAATAGTGTGGTAGGAGATGAGGTAGCTGTACTAGATCGACTTATCAATGTGAGAAAAGGCCATGATCCTGAATGTGT
The DNA here is from genome assembly GCA_963539855.1 of uncultured Veillonella sp. Classification (GTDB taxonomy): domain Bacteria; phylum Bacillota; class Negativicutes; order Veillonellales; family Veillonellaceae; genus Veillonella. Next base: position 24,719 of record CAUTOY010000011.1, on the reverse strand, counting down.
TTTAAACATTCGTCGCCTCGTAGAACTATTGACATCCTCTACAGAAGCCACATTGATACGAAAATACTCTATTGATAATGTCCGACTTATTATGGTGGTAGCTTTAAAAATTTTAGCTCAGATTTACATGAAGGTGCATAGTGCTTCTACTAATTTAGAATCACTTCTCGTGTATGATAGTGAAGGTCGTAGATACTTGCCTGTATTTATTAGCGTTGATGAACCTGAACTTCATTTGAGCCCTTATTTGCAACGGGCTGTATTGAGTTATTACCGTCAGATTGCAACTAACGAAAATGCTGAATTCTTAGCATTGATAAAACAACTATTCCAAATTGATGGACTTCTTGGGCAATTATTTGTCGTTACTCATAGCACCGATGCGTTGGTAGATGATTATCGTCATATTATACGCATGTATCGTAATGAGGATGGTCTTGTTCGGGCTGCTTGTGGGGTGACCTTTAAATTTGCTCGAGAAGTAGAAAAACATTTGATTATGCATTTTCCAGAAGCTAAGGAAGCCCTTTATGCTCGTTGTATCATCTTAGTGGAAGGGGAAACTGAATACGGTAGTTTTGCAGGGCTTGCTAAAAAAATCAATGTTGATTTTGACTATTTTGGTATTTGCCTTATCAACGCTCGTGGCGAGTCGTCTATTAGTAAGCTCCATAAACTATTTAAAAGTTTCTCCATTCCTACGGTGGCATTGTATGACCGCGATGTAATGGATAAACATAGCAAGGCTCATGCTAATGTATTCTATACGAATGAAATTTGTTTTGAAATGGATGTCGTATCCCATCTGATTCATCATCACCATCGGGATATATTGGATATGATTGTTCAAGATATTCTCGATACCGGTAGAGGTATGGTGACGAAGGATATGGCCCGTCGTGGCTTTTCTAAGTTGGGCGTAGATGACCGCCAAGCTGTACAGCGTTGTTTGAAAAATATTAAGGCTAAAGATATAGAAACATTACTACTGTATTATTTCTCTTGGTTTTATAGTAATAAAGGTGTTATTGTGGGCCGTAGGATTGCGCATTACATACCAAAACATATGGTTCCACCATCATTTATTGCAGTTATTGAAAGAGCTAAGGAATTATCGCTTGAATCGTCTGTTATCAAAATATGGTGATTAACACATTAAAAAGTTTCAACAAACTATATCGAAAAATCTTGACATAGATAAGGTTTTCTTTTATGATTAATGAGGTTAATTTTTCCGTACAATTTAAGTGTGAGTAGGAGTTAAACATGAAGGAATTTATCAAAGAGTTTAGAGAGTTCGCTTTCAAAGGGAACATGATGGACCTTGCTGTAGGTATGATTATTGGTGCAGCTTTCACAGCATTAGTGAATTCTGTAGTTAGTAATTTATTCATGCCTTTGATCAGTTTGTTCACAGGTGGTATTGATTTCAGCAATCTATATTTGCCATTGAGTGAAGGATCTAAGGATGCATTTATGAATGGTGCTGATATTGCAACAGCTCGCGCTGCCGGCGCTGTATTGCCTTACGGTACATTCATTACGGATCTCATTCAATTCTTAATCTTAGCATTCGTTGTATTCTTAATGATTCGCGCGTTGACGAAGCTAATGCAAAGTGCTAAGAAAGAAGCTGAAGAAGCACCAGCGACTACAAAAGAATGTCCATTCTGTAAAACAGAAATCAATATTGATGCAGTTAAATGTCCAAACTGTACATCTGATTTAAAATAATTATATACTGTGAAAGAGCTCTCAAGGCATATCGCTTTGGAGCTCTTTTTCTTTATTTGTGGTTTTAAAATTTTGGTAATTTTTTGATTATGAGATACAATATAGATACATATATTTATCGTTGTAATATATATGCTGATATAGCATTAGAAACATATTTGATAGAAGGGATAAGATGATTATGGAACGTAAACCCTTAGTAGTTGTACCTGGCTTAGTACGTCGTGATGTTATAGCTTATTTACAAGAACATGTTGATGTTCGTCAATGGACTGAAAAGACAAAAATGCCAAGAGAGGTTTTAAAAGAATGGTTGCGAGAAGCAGATGGCTTATGGTCTATTAACTCTATTTCTGTTGATGCAGATCTTGTGAAAGAGGCACCTAATTTAAAGGTTATTGCACAAGCCTCTGTGGGTTATGACAACGTAAAAATCGATGACCTTACAGCAGCAGGTATTCCTTACGGCAATACACCAGGTGTTCTCAACGAAACCGTAGCAGAACTCGCTTTCACATTGATTGCTACGGCGAGTCGCCGCATTATTGAAAATGCAGCCTTTGTAAAAGAGGGACGTTGGGCGCAAAGACCATCTAATATTAAAGGATTTGATTTGAGTCGCCGCACATTGGGTATCATTGGCATGGGTGCCATTGGTGTTTCCATTTCTCGACGTGCTCGTGCCTTTGGTATGACCGTTGTATATCATAATCGTCATCAACGTAATGACGATAAATTGTATAGAACAACGTATATGGAATTAGATGAGCTACTCGCTACGAGTGATGTTGTATGCATTATGGCCCCACTTACGGATGAAACATATCATATGTGTGATGCCGAGTTTTTTAAGAAAATGAAAAAGACCGCATTGTTTGTCAATGTAGGTCGCGGTGCCATCGTTGATACAGATGCACTCATCGATGCCCTTAAAACTGGTGAAATCGACTATGCTGCTCTCGATGTAACAGATCCAGAACCATTACCGGCAGATCATCCGTTGCTAGGCATTGATAATTGTTTAATTGTTCCTCATATTGGCTCTTATACAGATCGCACGCGATATGATATGGCCATGTTGACAGCGAATAATATCATTGCTGGTGTTCATAAAAAACCTCTACAAACATGTGTTAATGAAGAGGTGAATTATTAAATGTGCGGTCCTATATAAAATATGGTAAAATAAAAGAATATTTATCGTATGGAGGTTGTAACGTTGGAACATAAAGATACTGAACAAACTGTAGCTCCTGAAGAAGTTGTATCCATTAACTTTATCGAAGCTGAAATAAATAAAGATAATGAAGAGGGCGTATACGGTGGCCGTGTACATACGCGATTCCCACCAGAACCAAATGGGTATTTACATATCGGTCATGCTAAGTCTATTTGCCTTAACTTTGGTTTGGGCGAAGAATACAATGGCTTAACAAATTTACGCTTTGATGACACAAATCCGGAAAAGGAAGATGTGGAATATGTAAATTCCATTAAGGAAGACGTGGAATGGCTTGGATTCCATTGGGATGGCGATGTACGCTATGCATCTGATTACTTTGGCAAAATGTATGATTATGCTAAAAAGCTTATCACCTTGGGTAAGGCTTATGTAGATGATCAAACAGCAGAAGAAATCCGTCAAACTCGTGGCGATTTCTCTACACCAGGTACAAATAGTCCATATCGCGATCGCTCTGTTGAAGAAAATTTAAAACTTTTTGAAGAAATGAAAGAGGGTAAATACAAGGATGGCGAAAAGGTATTACGCGCTAAAATTGATATGGCAGATCCTAATATCGTCATGCGCGATCCTGTATTGTATCGTATTGTAAATGCAGCGCATCACCGTACAGGTTCTGAATGGAGCATTTATCCAATGTACGACTTTGCACATCCTATCGAGGATGCTATTGAACGCATTACCCATTCCGTATGTACTTTAGAGTTTGAAGTGCATCGCCCATTGTATAATTGGGTTCTCGAAGATTGGGAAGACACTGAAAAGCCTCGACAAATCGAGTTCGCTCGTTTAAATGTAACAAAAATGGTTATGTCTAAACGTAAATTGCGTGCTCTTGTAGAAGCTGGTCTCGTATCCGGCTGGGATGATCCTCGTATGCCTACTATTTCTGGCTTGCGCCGTCGTGGCTATACGCCTGAAGCCATCCGCGATTTCTGCGACCGCATTGGTGTAGCCAAGGCGGATAGCACTGTAGATATTGCATTACTCGAATTCTGTATTCGAGAAGATTTGAAATTAAAAGCACCACGTCCAATGGTTGTCATCGATCCTGTTAAGGTTATTATCGATAATTATCCAGAAGGTCAAACAGAACCTTGTGTGGTTGAAAATAATCCAGAAAATGAAGAACTCGGTACACGTGAAGTTATGTTTGGCCGCGAAATTTATATTGAGCGCGCCGACTTTATGGAAGAACCGGTTAAGAAATTCTTCCGCTTGGCTCCGGGGAAAGAAGTGCGCTTAAAAGGTGCTTATTTCATTACTTGCCAATCTGTTGTAAAGGATGAAAACGGTACTATTACCGAAATCCATTGTACCTATGACCCTGAAACGAAGAGCGGCAGTGGTTGCACACGTAAGGTAAAGGGTACATTACATTGGGTTGAGGCTTCTACAGCTGTAGATATTGAAACTCGTTTATATGACTACTTGCTTAAGGAAGAATCTGATGGTAAAGACTTCTTAGCTGATTTTAATCATGAATCGTTACAAGTTATGCACAGTAAAGGTGAAGCAAGCCTTGCTAATACTGTTCCTGGCGATAGATTCCAGTTCTTGCGCCAAGGTTATTTCGTAACTGATAAGGATAGCACTGCCAATCATATTGTGGTAAACCGCATCGTGGGTTTACGTGATACATGGGCAAAACAACAAAAGAAATAGTTGTGATTATACCGCCCCTTTAAGGGGCGGTTTTGTTTAGGAGAAAACTATGAAATCAATGATAGCTTTAGTTCTCGCTGGTGTTGTAGCGATGAGCACACCTGTACTTGTTGATGCGGCTAATATTAATGCTAGTAAATATGCCACTGCATATGGAACTTATAATGGTATGAAACTTAACGAAGGTGTTACGATTTATGCCAATGCTCCAAAAGCGTTGTTCGCCGGCGCAGGTAAAACCGATGTAAAAACGGCTCTTATGCAAGCTGGTGCTAGCCGTGCCGAAGTATATACGCTTAACGTAAAACGAGAAAATGAAATGAATTACGCTATATTTGCGAATGTGGTCGTAGGTGGTACACATAATCTGGTTAATACAAAGCATGTGAGCGCTGATACTAGTGATGTGGGTAATTTGGTGGCATCTATCAATGGAGGCAAAGCTACTGAGCTAGGCCAATACCAAGTGGTAACACCTTTGGCTAAGAATAATAAAGTATATGTAGGTACACTAAAATATACAAGTAGAGATAATAATAATTCTTATAATGAGATTCTTCATGTTGCTGTTTCTGAAAGTAAATATGAGGGCCCTAATGTGCGATTTATCGCTATAGATGAAGAGAGTGATGCTAAGGTATTTCCTCGCGTGAACAACTTGCTAATTGGTAAATAATAAATAATTATTGAAATAAATTATCAATTATCTTGACAATATTTCTCATCAAGAGTACTATGTGTATATAGTAATCGATCTCAAGAAATGAGACGGATTCTATATAGATATGCAACAGGCAGGTACGACTATGATGGATTCAATTGACAATATCATTGGATTTCATTGTGCACCGGCAATTCGAGGCATTAAGGTTTCGAATTTGGTTTCTATTCCACGGGACATGAATGAACAAATCCAATTCGTTTTGACTGAATATAATAAAGAGTTTAATGAAAAGGGATTATTCTTCTTTGAATTATGTCGCTGTAAAGCACGTAGACTACTATTGGTGTTCCGTGAAACACAATTACGAGACTATGTACGGCAACCTGCGGTGATGACATTTTTGAAAGCCTACGGTTATCAAGATAGTATGAGCATTATGGAGATGCTTGAACATTTACGATATCGTATGGAATCAAGCGTTGATTTCCCTCATGAAATTGGTGTGTTCCTTGGATATCCATTGATGGATGTGAAGTGTTTTATTTCTCGTCGCGGTAATGGATACTCTATGTGTGGTGAATGGAAGGTTTACCACGATGTAGTAGATGCACAACGCTCTTTCCTATGTTACAAAGCATGTCGTGAATTTTGTCAAACTCAATTGATGTTGGGAAAAACATTTAGTTCATTGGTCGCAAGAACGGCCTAGGAGGTACAAGATGATTGGTGTAATTTTTTGGTCCGGTACAGGCAATACAGAAAAAATGGCTTATGAAGTAGCTGAAGGTATCAAAGCTGCAGGTCAAGAAGTAGAGGTAAAATCTGTTTCTGAAGTATCTGTTGATGAAGCAGCAGCTTATGATAAATTGGCTCTTGGTTGCGCTGATATGGGTGCTGAACAATTAGAAGAAGGCGAATTCGAACCATTCTACACTGAATTAGAAGGTAAATTGAGTGGTAAAAAAGTAGCAATCTTTGGATCCTATGGTTGGGGTGGCACTTGGTTAGAAGACTGGGGCACTCGCATCAAAGATGCTGGCGGCGAATTAGTAGCTGACGGTGTGGCAATCTTGGGTGAACCAGATGATGACGGCAATGCACAATGCCAAGAATTGGGTAAAACATTAGCTAACGCATAACAACTTCATATTATATAAAGACTATAGTGATGGATGTGACATCGCTATAGTCTTTTTTGTATCTATTTATGGAAAGGTGTACTGCTTTGGTATATAATTAAATAATATTATTGCAAAGGAGACGCATTATGAAGGACGAGCGATTTATAGTTACCTACCGAATTAAAGCCAACACATATGAAGAAGCAAAGTCTATTGCTTGGGCTGTTCAAGTAGAACAAACGATTGAATTCCCTTATGAATTTGTAACTGATCCATATATTAAAAATACAATTACCGGTCGATTGGAATCTCTCGAGCCGATGGCGCCAGATTCTACATATGTTACTGTAGGAGTGATGCCTAATGTAGTGATTGATGTTTCTTGCTATTATTTAGCTCGCATTTCATATCATGTAGATACTACTGCATTAGAAGCAACACAGTTCTTAAATGTCGTGTTTGGTAATTCTTCGTTACAGCCTCATATTTGGGTGGTGGATATAGAATTATGTCCAACGTTATTGGACGTATTCAAAGGACCACGATTTGGGCTTCACGGCATTCGCAATTTAGTTAATACTCCTACGAGACCGATGATTCAGGCTGTTATTAAACCGATGGGAACACCTAATAAAGAATTAGCTCGCATGTGTGCTGCCTATACACGTGGTGGCGTCGATGTTATTAAGGACGACCATGGCATTACGAATCAATCTTTTTCGCAGTTTAAGGATCGCGTAAAGCAATGTGCTGCTGCGGTGCGTGAGATGAATGAAGCTCATGGGAAACACGCATTGTATGCAGCTAATGTGTCTGGTGATGGCACAGATGTATTAGAACGTGCTTATTTTGCTAAAGAGGCGGGGGCTACGGCGCTTATGGTGGCCACAGGTTTAGTTGGATCTGGTTGGCTGCATAAATTAGCTACCGATGAAAAATTACGATTGCCTATTATTCACCATCCTGCCTATTCTGGTGGTTTTGTGAGCCCTGGTGTATCTGGCATTGCCGACTATTTGCAGTTGGGATTCTTGCCTCGGTTATTTGGCGCGGATATGATGGTGTTTGTGTCCTATGGAGGCCGCTTTACTTTCACCCAAGAACAATGCAAGAAAATTGCTACCTATATTAAAAATCCTGTAGGATTGGTGAAAGCAGGGTGTCCGGCTCCTGGTGGTGGTGTGACTGATGCGCGCCTCACAGAATTAGTTGAGTTGTATGGAAATGATACAATGTTCCTCGTTGGCGGCGGTATGTTCCGTCGTGGACCAGATCTTGAGTCGAACGCGGCATATTTTATCAATCGCTTAGAAGAGTTAAGCCAACTGAAAATGTAATATGGGGTGAATCCATAGCTTTCACCTAAAATCATAGTTTAATTAGCTGGAGTAGTGTAATGAGTGAATCCTCACCTTTAGAAGTTCATGTTCTTGCTAGTGGTAGTAAGGGCAATTGTACAGTTATAAAAAAAGGAAAATCTGTCATATTACATGATGTAGGTATTAGTTGCCGGCGCATCGTTAATGGACTAAAAGAATTGCATATTGATATGAGTCAGGTTGAGGGAATATTTATTAGCCACGAGCATACTGACCATATTGCAGGGCTACAACAACTATTAAAGCGTTTTGATATTCCTGTATATACTAAGCAAGGCACGTGGCGTGAAATCCAAGATACGCTAGTTGTGCCAAAACACCAACTGGTGGAATTGACTAAGGGCAGTTTGTCGCTTGGTAATCTTACGGTAGAGTCCTTTGGTGTTAGCCATGATGCGGCAGACCCTATAGGTATCAATGTATTTTCTGGCAAGGACAAGGTTACAGTTGTCACCGATACAGGTGTGATTACGGACGATATCTTGCACCGATTAGATGACAGTACGTTGCTAGTCTTGGAGGCCAATTATGATCCTCATATGTTGCGTTTTGGACCGTATCAAGCATTTTTAAAGCAACGCGTAGCTAGTGATAAAGGCCATTTGAGCAATGAAATGGCGGCACAGGCTTTACTTATGATGAAACGACCTGATTTTATGCAGGTCATTTTGGCGCATCGCTCTGCAAATAATAATAACCCTGTCCTCGTAACACAAACGATTGGACAAATGCTCGTTGATGGGGGCGTTAAAATTGGCTCAGAAATGAAATTACAGCATGGCCAACCTAACGAAATAGTATCCATGCAGTCTGTTCATAAAATTTAGAGGTACATCTAGTATGAAGTTTCATGTAATCTGTATTGGTAAATTAAAAGAAGCGTATCTTCGCGAAGGTGTTGCAGAATTTGTAAAACGTATGCGCCCTTATGGCGGCATTACAATTACTGAATTGAATGAAAGTAAAATAGGGGATAAGCCAAGTGATGCAGACCGTAAACAGGTAGTCGTAGAAGAGGGGTTACGGTTGTTAAAGGCCGTTCCTAAATCGGCATACACCGTATTGCTAGATGTATATGGTAAAACGATATCTTCTGAAAATTTGGCCTCCATGGTATCTAAACTAGAGGTGGATGGCATCAGTGATATGGCTTTTATCATAGGTGGTGCCTTTGGCGTTAGTGACGAATTGCGCCGTTCTGTAAAATTTAAGTTATCTTTTAGCCCTATGACCTTTACTCATCAAATGGTTCGATTGTTGTTAGTAGAACAGATTTATCGCAGTGCTAAAATAAATCGCAATGAACCATACCATTGGTGATATACCTAATAAATATTATTTATATACAATTTTTGAAAAAGGAGTTTTCAACTCTAAGGTCGAATAGTATAATAAAGAGTAAAGTTATATGAAGGAGGAATTCCCTATGAAAATCCAAGACGTAATGAATAAATATCCTGTTACAGTTGGTAAAGATGCTCCAATTTCTGATGTAGCAGACTTATTGGTGAAATATAATTTAACAGCTGTTTCTGTTGTGGATGAAGAAAATAAATTGTTAGGTATTATTTCAGAAGGTGACTTGTTATATAAAAAGGTTCGCCCTCATGTACCTCATTATGTAAATGTTTTGGGCGCTAGTATTTACTATAATGGTATTGGCGAATATAATGCACAATTCAAAAAATTGTTAGCATCCCACGTATATGAATTGATGACTAGCGAAGTTATTACTACAACACCGGATAAAGATGTAGAAGAAATCGTATCCGTTATGCTTGATCAACATTTGAAAAACATCCCTGTTGTAGATAAAGAGTACCGTTTGGTTGGTATTTTATCTCGTCGTGATATCATCAAATTGATTGCAAAAGATAACTAATTATTTACATATATGTAATACTAAACAGCCACTCCATATGAGTGGCTGTTTCCTTATAATGCTAAGAATTGCATTGAATTTTCATTTATGATATTATAAGGAGTGCATAATATACTACAGAAATTTGGGCGTTTGCCCTTCAAGGAGGACATATTTTAATGAAAGCAACTGTAAATCCTGTTGATCAACACGTAGTAACTTTAACTATCGAAGTACCTGCAGCAGAAGTAGACAAAGGTATTAAACAAGCGGTAAAACGCATTGCAAACCAAGTAAACATTCCTGGCTTCCGTAAAGGCCATGCACCTCGTCGTGTATTGGAAATGAATTTTGGTAAAGAAGCTATCTTGGAAGAAGCATTTGACGTATTGGCTAGCCAAAACTATAGTGCGGCTCTTCGTGAAAACGACATCGTTCCTGTATCTGATCCAGAAACAGAACGCGTACAATTCGAAGAAGGTAAAGATTTAATCTTTAAAGTAACTGTAACAAAACGCCCAGAAGTTAAACTAGGCGATTACAAAGGCTTAGAAGCTGAAAAACAAGATGCAACTGTAACTGATGAACAAATCGAAGAACAATTGAACAATATCCGTGAACAACAAGCTAAAATGGTTGTTGCTGAAGAAGGCGCTACAATTCAAAAAGACGACTTCGCAGTAATCGACTTCGCTGGTTCCGTTGACGGTAAACCATTCGATGGTGGTGAAGGTAAATCCTACCCATTACAAATCGGTTCTGGTAGCTTCATTCCTGGCTTCGAAGAACAATTGATCGGTGCTAAAGCTGGTGATGATGTAACTGTAAAAGTAACATTCCCTGAAGACTACTTTGTAGCAGAACTTGCTGGTAAAGAAGCAGAATTCAAAACTCATATCCATGATATTAAACGTAAAGAATTGCCTGAATTGAACGATGAATTCGCAAAAGAAGCAAGCTCTTACGAAACAATTGAAGAATTGAAAAAAGATCTTCGCGCTAAAATGGAAGAAGAAGCATCCCGTCGTGCAATCGACACTTACAATGCTGATTTGATTCAAGCAGCTGTTAAAAATGCAACTGTAGACATTCCAGAAGTGATGATCAATGATCGTGTAGAACAAATGATTCAAGAATTGGCTATGAATATGGAAGGCCGTGGCTTGAAACTTGATGACTACTTGAAATTCTCCAACAAAACTATCGAAGATTTACGCTCTGAATACAAAGATTCCGCAGCTGAAAACGTACGCGCTGATTTAGTATTAGACGCTATCGCAACTGCTGAAGGTATCGAAGTAACTCCAGATGATATGAACCGTGAAATCTTCATTATGGCTCAAAACTTTGGGGCAGATCCTAAAGAAGTTTGGGATATTATTGCAAAAGAAGGTCGTGTAGCTATGTTAGCAGGCTCTGTAGCTCGCAAAAAAGCAGCTCGATTCATCATCGATAATGCAAAAGGTGCAGAAGCAGCAGAATAATGCTTGCTCACTAGGTACATGAAAAGGTGATTATATGTATGTACCAATCGTAGTTGAACAAGGCGAACGTGGTGAACGTTCGTATGATATTTACTCTCGCTTATTAAAGGATCGCATTATCTTCTTAGGTGGACCTATTGATGATAATGTGGCAAATGCGGTGATTGCCCAAATGCTTTTCCTAGAAGCAGAGGATCCAGATAAAGATATTCATCTATATATTAATAGCCCAGGTGGTGTAGTAACCGCTGGTATGGCTATTTATGACACGATGCAATATATTAAACCAGATGTGTCTACCATTTGCGTAGGCTCTGCTGCAAGTATGGGGGCTGTATTGTTGACAGCCGGTGCAAAGGGAAAACGCTTTGCATTACCTCATGCTCGCGTTATGATTCACCAGCCATTGGGTGGTGTACAGGGGCAAGCATCTGAAATCGAAATCCATGCCCGTGAAATTCTTCGTATGCGTGAAGAGTTAAATGGCATCCTAGCAGCTCGCAGTGGCCAAGATATTGAAGTAGTAGCACGTGATACTGATCGTGATAACTTCATGAGTGCCCAAGATGCCGTTGAATACGGTTTGATTGACGAGGTGTTGACTCGCGATACTCTAGAAAGCAAGTAATGGAGGCACTCATTGGCAAAAGATAAAGATACTATGCGTTGTAGCTTTTGCGGGCGCACAAGTGAGGAAGTAAGAAAACTAGTGGCCGGTCCTAATGTGTACATCTGTGATGAATGCGTAGAAGTTTGTGAACGCATCATTGAAGATGAACTTGGTGACATCGGTACAGAAGACTTTAAATTAAAAGAATTGCCAACGCCAAAAGAAATTAAAGCTCATCTTGATCAATATGTTATTGGTCAAGATGATGCTAAAGTTTCCCTTGCGGTGGCAGTATATAATCACTACAAACGTCTACAAACAGATAATGTGGTAGATGATGTAGAACTACAAAAGTCCAATGTTCTATTTATTGGGCCTACAGGTAGTGGTAAAACATTATTGGCTCAAACATTGGCAAAAATGTTAGAGGTTCCATTTGCGATTGCAGATGCAACAAGCTTAACCGAGGCGGGCTATGTAGGGGAAGATGTAGAGAATATTCTATTAAAACTCATTCAAGCCGCTGATTATGATATTGAACGGGCTGAACGTGGTATCATCTATATCGATGAAATCGATAAGATTGCTCGTAAGTCTGAAAACCCTTCCATTACACGTGATGTGTCTGGGGAAGGTGTGCAACAAGCACTTTTAAAAATCTTAGAAGGTACTGTTGCTTCCGTACCACCTCAAGGTGGTCGTAAGCATCCTAATCAAGAAATGTTACAAATCGATACTACTAACATTCTCTTTATTTGTGGTGGTGCATTTGATGGCATGGATAAGGTTATTACAAAACGTACCGCTAAGAAAACATTAGGTTTTGGTGCTGATGTACAACGTGCTGAAGAACGCGATGTATCTGCGATTCTTAAAGAGGTTGTACCTGAAGATTTATTGAAATTTGGCTTGATTCCTGAATTTATTGGCCGTTTACCTGTTATGGTAACATTGGATTTATTAGATCGGGATGCATTGGTCCAAATTCTTACAAAACCGAAAAATGCATTGACTAAACAATATGAAAAAATTCTATCCCTTGATGGTGTAGAATTAATATTTGAAGATGATGCATTAGAAGAAATCGCTGATGAAGCATTACAGCGTAAAACTGGTGCTCGTGGTTTGCGTGCCATTATTGAGAAGGTAATGAAGTATGTTATGTATGAAGTTCCATCCATGGATGATGTGGCAAAATGCATAGTTACCAGAGAAGCCGTAAAGGGCACAGGTGAACCTATACTCAAAAATGAGGCAGACAAAGACATCCAGCTGAAATCGTAATTCGAAGAAACTCATTTCTGTGTAGGAATGAGTTTCTTTTCATAATATAAATCCTTGGAGGACATATGAATTTACTCGAAGTAGGTATTCCTACCGTTCCCCTTAGAGGAATGGTTGTATATCCGAATATCGTGATTCACCTCGATATCGGTCGAGACAAATCCATCAAAGCGGTAGAAGCCGCAATGAACGAAGATCGCATTATGGCAGTGGTATCCCAAAAGGATGATTCTGTAGATGCACCTACCGTTCATGATTTAGCCCAAATGGGTACACTCGTAAAAATTAAACAAATGTTGCGTTTACCAGGTGGTATTGTTCGTGTTCTCGTTGAAGGTATTACTCGTATTCGTGTTATGAACATTACGAGCATGGATCCTTATTATGTAGGAGACTATGAACGTGTAGCATCTATTTTCGAAGATGATGTAGAACTTGAGGCATATCGTCGTTTAGTACAGTCTAAATTCAATGAATGGGTTGATGAAGCTAAAACGATTACTGAAGAAGGCGTTACACGCGTTATGGAATTGCGTGACCCTTGTGAATTAGCCGATCAAGTAGCATTTATGCTGCCTGTTAATAATACAAAACGACAAGAGTTACTAGAAGAACTATCTGTTGCAAGACGATTGAACATGATTGTTGGCATTCTAAATATGGAATTACAAATTTCTGATTTGGAAAATTCTATTAATAATCAAGTTCGTCAAGCTATGGAAAAAACGCAAAAAGAATATTTCTTGCGTGAAAAAATTCGCGTCATTCATGATGAGTTAGGCGATAAAGGCGATCCGGAGGAAGAGGCGGATGAATTAAGAGAGCAATTAAAAGCTCTTAATTTGAGCGAAGAGGTTCACAATCGTATCGATAAAGAACTCTCTCGCTATAGCCGCATGCCACAAATGATGCCAGAAGCAACTATTCTCAGAAATTATCTTGATTGGGTATTGAGCTTACCTTGGAATGATGTTACCGATGATCGTCTAGATATTAATGAAGCTAAAGACATCTTAGAAGCTGATCATTATGGCTTAGAAAAGGTTAAGAAACGTATTTTAGAATTTTTGGCAGTTCGCAAATTAACTGGTAAGAATAGCGGTTCTATCCTTTGCTTAGTAGGGCCTCCTGGTGTTGGTAAAACATCATTAGCTTCATCCATTGCTAAAGCAATGAATCGTAAATTCGTACGTGCATCCTTAGGTGGCGTTCGCGATGAAGCTGAAATTCGCGGGCATCGTCGTACCTATATTGGGGCATTGCCGGGTCGTATGATTCAGGGAATTAAAAATGCAGGGACACGTAATCCTGTATTCTTACTTGATGAAATCGATAAATTAGCATCTGATTATAAAGGTGATCCGTCTTCTGCATTATTAGAAGTATTGGATCCAGAACAAAATAGTACATTTAGCGATCATTTTATCGAAATTCCTTTTGATTTTTCCGATGTATTCTGGATTACTACGGCGAATGTGGCTTCTAATATTCCAGGACCATTGTTGGACCGTATGGAAATTATTGAGCTTTCAAGCTACATGGAAGATGAAAAGTTAGAAATCGCTAAGCGCTATTTAGCACCTAAACAAATTGAAAAGAACGGTTTAAAAGATAATAAGATTAAACTATCTGATGCAGTATTAAAGAAAATTGTATCCGAATATACTCGAGAAGCTGGCGTTCGTACCTTGGAAAAAACTATCGCTAAAGTATGCCGAAAAATGGCTTATCAAGTGGTAGAGCAAGGCATTGAAACACCGAAGATTTCCGTCAAGAATTTGCACGAATACTTAGGCGCTCCTATCTTTATCGATCAAGAGCGTGAAAAGAAACCTCAAGTGGGCTATGTTAATGGGCTTGCTTGGACCTCTGTAGGTGGTGTAGTATTACCTTGTGAAGCTACAACCATGGCGGGGACTGGCAAATTAGCATTAACAGGTAGCCTTGGTAAAGTTATGCAAGAATCCGGACATGCTGCGATGAGCTATATTCGACATAATGCGAAATCCTTGAAAATTGATGAAGAATTCTATAAAAAATTGGATATTCACGTTCATCTTCCAGAAGGGGCAACACCGAAGGATGGTCCTTCTGCAGGGATTACCATGACATTGGCTATGGTATCTGCGTTGACGGGTCGTAAGGTTCGTTCTGATCTTGCTATGACAGGTGAAATCACATTACGTGGTCGCGTATTACCAATTGGCGGTCTTAAAGAAAAATTATTAGCAGCATTGTCATATGGTGTGAAAGAGGTTTTAATTCCGAAGGGAAATGAAAAGGATATTCCTGAATTACCAGATAGTGTAAAAGAAGGGCTTATCATTACACCAGTAAAGACAATGGATGAAGTTTTAGCAAAGGCACTTGTATAATGCAAAAGAAGAAAAAATCCATAAAACATATGGGGCCAAAACCACAATATACAAGAAAAGAAATTAAGGGGCCTCGCATTATAGCAGCAAAATATAATACATCCTGTGTAAAAGCAGATCAATATCCTGAAGGGGACACGATAGAAGTAGCCTTTTTAGGACGCTCTAATGTGGGCAAATCCTCATTGATTAATTCCTTGTGTAATTATCGTGGTCTTGCTCTTGTGAGTGGACAGCCAGGGAAAACAAAGACGATAAACTATTTTGATATTGAATCAAAAGAGGATATAAGTGAAACTGAAGAACGTCGATATCACTGGTTCTTAGTTGATTTGCCTGGATATGGTTTTGCAAAAACTAATAAAGATAATCGCAATATGTGGTCATCATTTATATCTGATTATATATTGCATTCTGAACGATTAATGTTATTATGCTTGCTTATCGATGGGCGTCATCCAGAGATGCCTATCGACAAAGTGGCGTTCGATTGGCTCGTTGAGGCTGGTGTGCCTCTTCAAATCGTGGTGACGAAGGTAGATAAGCTCAATTCTAAAGAGAAGTCAGCAAATTTAGCAAAAATTAAAGCTATGTATCCAACTGATTCGCCACCGATTATGTATAGCTCATTGAAACATACGGGCCGTGAGTTATTGCAACAACGAATTAATAAAGTACTATTAGGGGAGGAAGCATGAGTAATTCAAACCAATTAGAGATGATGGAACGCATCGCTCTTGATTTAGAGGGTGTTGAACGTGCTCTTGCGTCATCCTTTAATACAGGATCTGAAGATTTTAATACACTGATTAGACCTTTATCCGAGGCTGGCGGCAAACGGCTGAGAGCTCAATTATGCTTGCTTATCGCCAATGCAGGGCAATCGGTAGAGGAAGAGCGTATTAAAATTGCAGAAGCTGTGGAAATGTTACATCTAGCGACGTTGATTCATGATGATGTCTTAGATCAAGCGGAAATACGTCGCGGTGAAGAAACAATTCATAAGCACAAAGGCAATAAGGTTGCTATTTTAAGTGGTGACTATTTATTTGCGAAGGCATTCCGTATCGTATCCGAAATGCCACATATGAAATACTTGAAGGTCTTTTCTCATATCATCACCTGTCTTGTGGAAGGTGAGTTTATGCAAATGGAAGATGTGTACCGCATTGACCAAGGTATAGATCGATATATGACAAAGACACAAAAGAAAACAGCGGACTTTATGGAAGGCTGCATGGAACTAGGTGGTCTGTTAGGTGGCTGGTCTAGTGATGAAATTATGTACCTAAAACGATATGGTCATGCACTGGGGATGGCGTTCCAGATTACCGATGATATTATGGATTATCGAGAAACTTCAGATACGACAGGAAAACCTGTAGGTAATGATCTTCGAGAGGGGTTGTTAACCTACCCATTGCTTAGTGTTGTTAATGAAAGCAACCAGAATCAGTTGTTGCAAGACATTAAGAACCTTAATCATGGCGGTGATGAACATGAGATTATCGATTATGTTATAGCACAGGGCGGTATAGATAATACATTACGGATAGCACAACAGTATTGTGATGATGCGTTATCTGCATTGAAATCTATACGTGATTTTGATGGCAAAGAGTTTTTAGTATTAGCTGTTCAAAACTTAGCAGACAGAAAGGTATAATATGGAGGCCTTCGAACCTAAAGATTTCGAATATCCCATAAAGAAACCTTCATTTGATAGCGTAGTTCGACAAAAGCGTCGAGAGCAAGTACAAAAAGCAGAACAAGAGCAATATGCCGTGGTAAATACTGAACAGGAAGGTGAGGTTTCAGAGCCGTTATATACGGAGATGGAACAAAAGATGATGGATGAAGCAGCCAATTTATCGTTGGTAGGGCATTTATCAGAACTTCGTAGACGTATTATAATTATGGTAGTTGCTATTATTATAGGAACGGGCATTGCCTATTATTATATAGACGTATTATTAGATATTTTATTAGCCCCTGCAGGCAAATTATATTATATGCGCCCTACGGAAGCCTTCTTTACATATATGAAAGTATCCATCGTGGGCGGCATAATTTTGGCATCGCCTATCATACTGCATCAAATATGGCTCTTTGTGAAACCAGCATTGACAGTTCGTGAGAAACATCTATCAAACTGGATTTTACCAGTAGCCTTTTTGTTGTTTGTTATAGGTATTTTGTTTTCCTATATCTTAGTGTTGCCTGCGGCGGTTAAGTTCTTTATGGGCTTTGCCACAGATGAATTGCAACCGATGTTTTCCATTGGTCAGTATATGGACTTTGTATTGGCCTTTGTACTGCCGTTTGGCTTTATATTCGAACTGCCATTGGTCATTATCATTATGGGATATTTTAACTTAATTACATCCCAATTTTTAAAGAAGAAACGCAAAATATTTATTTTGCTTTCCTTTATAATAGGTGCAGTAATTTCACCTACACCGGATATGTTTTCACAAACTATGATTGCATTGCCGATGATATTATTATATGAAACTAGCCTCTTTGTGTTAGCTAAAGTGATGAAACGATAAGTACTTACTTTCAGGAGGAACGATGAAAACCTACGAAAATTTAACCACCTACAATCCTGGTGAAATCGAAAGTAAATGGTATTCCTATTGGGAAAACCAAGGTTACTTTCACGAAGAAGTAGACACTGACAAGGAACCATTTAGCATTGTATTGCCACCTCCAAATGTAACTGGTATGTTGCATATGGGGCATGCGCTCGATAATACATTACAAGATATCTTGATTCGTTTTAAACGTATGCAAGGTTATAATGTGTTATGGATGCCTGGTACAGACCATGCTGGTATTGCTACACAAATCAAGGTAGAAGAAATGCTCGCTAAAGAAGAGGGCAAATCTCGCTATGATTTAGGTCGTGAAAAATTCGTAGAACGCGTTTGGAAATGGAAGAAAGAATACGGCGATACCATTGTTAAACAAATTCGCAGCTTAGGTGCATCTTGTGACTGGAGCCGCGAACGTTTTACCTTGGATGAAGGGTACTATCATGCGGTACGCGAAGTATTCGTAAGCCTTTATGAAAAAGGTTTGATTTATCGCGGTGAACGCATCATCAACTGGTGCCCTCGTTGTGCAACAGCATTGTCTGATGTAGAGGTAGAACACGAAGATGAACATGGTCATTTATGGCATATTAAATATCCTGTAAAAGGTGAAGAAGGTCGCTTTGTTATCGTGGCGACAACACGCCCTGAAACTATGTTCGGCGACGTAGCGGTAGCAGTAAATCCTGAAGATGACCGTTATAAAGATTTAATTGGCAAAACATTGATTTTGCCATTTGTTAATCGTGAAATTCCTGTTATTGCTGATGACTATGTAGATGCAAGCTTTGGTACAGGTTGTGTAAAAATTACACCAGCCCATGACCCTAACGACTTTGAAATGGGTCAACGTCATAACTTAGAATCTATTGTTGTTATGAATAATGATGCGACAATGAACGAAGGTGCTGGTAAATTTAACGGCATGACACGGGAAGAAGCGCGTAAACAAGTAGTAGCTGAACTTGATGAATTAGGCTTACTTGAAAAAATCGAAGATCATGACCATGCGGTTGGCCATTGTTCCCGTTGTAAAACGATTATTGAACCAATGGTTTCTAAACAATGGTTCGTAGATATGAAACCTCTTGCAGAGCCAGCATTGAAGGTTGTAAAAGATGGTGAAGTTCAATTTGTTCCTGAACGGTTTACTAAAACTTATGTAAATTGGCTCGAAAACATCCGCGACTGGACGATTTCTCGTCAATTATGGTGGGGGCATCGTATTCCAGCATGGTATTGTGATGATTGTGGTGAAACTATTGTTAGCCGTGAAGACATTACAGAATGCCCTCATTGTCATGGACATGTAACACAAGATCCAGATGTGCTTGATACATGGTTTAGTTCTGGTTTATGGCCATTTGCTACCATGGGTTGGCCTAAAGATACAGCAGAACTTAAACAATGGTATCCAACAAGTGTACTCGTAACTGGTTATGATATTATCTTCTTCTGGGTTGCTCGTATGATATTCATGGCTCTTGAGTTTGAACATGAAATTCCATTCAAACATGTATTTATTCATGGTCTTGTACGCGATAGCCAAGGTCGTAAGATGAGTAAATCCTTAGGCAATGGTATCAATCCATTAGATGTAATCGGTGAATATGGTGCTGATGCATTGCGCTTTACACTTGTAACCGGCAATACACCGGGCAATGATATGCGTTTCTACATGGAACGTGTGGAAGCAAACCGTAACTTTGCCAATAAAATTTGGAATGCTTCTAAATTCGTTCTCATGAATTTGACAAATTATGATGAAAGCTTCGTTCCTACTGAGGCTGATTTAACATTGGCTGATAAATGGATTGTCGAAAAATACAATGAAACTGTAGCAAGCATTACTGCAAATCTTGATAAATTCGAACTTGGTGAAGCGGCTAGTTCCGTATATGATTTCATTTGGAATACGTACTGCGACTGGTATATTGAACTGGCTAAACCACGTTTATATAGCGATGCTAATGAACGCGATCGTCGTACTGTACAATATTTGCTTGTAACAATCTTGCGTCATATGCTTGAATTATTGCACCCATTTATGCCATTCGTTACAGAACATATTTGGCAACACTTGCCTCATGAAGGTGAAAGTATTGTTATTGCTAAATGGCCAGAAGCGTTAGCTTTCACAAATCTTACAGAGGCTGCACGTCAAATGGAAATTATGATGGATGCGATTAAAGGTATCCGTAACATGCGCGCCGAAATGAATGTACCTTTGGGCAAAAAAGCTGAAGTTATCGTAGCACCGACTGATGCGTCTATTGCTGAGGCCGTTGCAGGTCATAGCGATTATTTCGTAACACTTGCATGGGCTGAAAAGGTAACTATTCTAGATGCTGACGATCCAAAACCTGAAAATGCAACTGTAACGGTTGTAAATGGTATGGAAGTATATCTTCTCTTGAAAGACCTTATCGATGCAGATAAAGAAAAAGAACGCATTGAAAAAGAAAAAGGTCAAATGCAAAAAGAAATTGCACGCTTAGAAGGTAAATTGAGTAATCAAGGTTTCCTTGCAAAAGCACCAGAAGCAGTTGTAGCAAAAGAAAAAGAAAAACTAGAAGAATATAGACAAAAACAACAAGCATTGTTAGAACGTGAAGAATTCTTAAAAACCTTATAGGAGGTTTATATGACATACGAAGAAGCCTTAACGTATTTAGAAGATACCTCATCCTTTGGTATAAAACCGGGGTTAGAACGTATTCGTGCATTATTGCAAGCGTTGGGGAATCCTGAACGAGATTATAAAATCATTCATGTTACGGGTACAAATGGCAAAGGTTCTGTAACAACCTATATTTCGTATGCTCTATTTACCAGTGGATTACGGGTGGGGCGATTTACATCGCCTCACCTTGAATCTTATACGGAGCGTATAGAAATTAATGATGTTCAAATTAGCAAAGACGCTTTTGGCAAGTTGATCGATCGCGTCCGACAAGGCGTCGATACAATCATCGCTAATGGGGTAGAGCCACCTACACAATTTGAAATTCTAACGGCTGCGGCATTCCTATTCTTCAAAGAGCAAGGTGTAGACTATGCTGTTGTAGAGGCTGGTTTGGGTGGATTACTGGATTCAACAAATGTTGTAACACCAGTGGTTTCCGTTATTACTAACGTTACCCTTGATCACCAAGCGTATTGTGGCAATACGGTTGAAGAAATTGCCAAGCATAAGGCAGGGATTATAAAAGCAGGAGTCCCTGTTGTAACAGCCGCTCAAGAAGGTCCATTAAAGGTTATTGAGGACACAGCTGAAGAAAAACATGCACCATTATATGTGTTTAACAAAAAATTCGGTATTGATAGCCGCAGTGTAGTGCCAGGTGGACAATTGATTACGGTCAGTGCTATTGGTGCGCCACCTGCTATGTTATTTACAACGATGGCTGGTATTCATCAATCCGTCAACTTGGCCTGTGCATTACAGGCTGTACGCCTAGTTATGGAATATGATGATGCTATTAGCGAAGAAACAATGCGCGAAGGCTTTGCTCGTGCTACTTGGGCTGGTCGTTTTGAAATAAAAAAAGCTTTGGATCGAACATTCATATTTGATGGTGCTCACAATGCAGCCGGTGCAGAATCTTTCGGCATGACGTATCAAGAGTTGTTTGGGGATACACCAAAAACAATGGTGATGGCCATTTTGTCTGATAAGGATGAAACAGGTATTATTCGCGAAGTTGTAAAACCAAAAGATAAAGTAATTACAGTGGCTGCCCCAACACCGCGTACAGAGGTGCCGGAAAAATTGGTAGAAACCGTTCGTCAATGTGTGAAAGGGGTAGTGGCACAGACTGAGGATTCTGTGAGTCGTGCTCTTGATTTAGCATTACAATCAACACAAGATGGAGATATCATTGTTGTGTGTGGATCATTATATATTCTTGGCGAAGCTCGCGGTTGGTTACAAAACCGTATGAGCCACTAGGTAATCATTATGGATCACTCATTATTTCCAACGGAAACAAAGTTGAAGTTTTATATTGAACGTTTGATTTATGGCGTAGCTATCGCTATGCCTCTACAACCGATGGTAGGCGATGTGCTTTTGTGGCTAGCTGGTGGGCTTGCCGTTGTCGATTTAATACGAAGTCATAGTCTTAGCTTACCTACAGGCTGGCTATCGTGGACGGTCATGTTTTTTGTTCTTTGGACTGGTGTATCAGCATCTTTATCTGATAATGCACAATGGGCTTTGTCGAGTTGGTTTTATCAGATTGTGGCTGGTGGTGGTATTTATTATTTAGTGCGTACCTATATTAGTACACCAAAACAATGGCGTTATTTTCTTCAATGTACATTGGGAACGGCGATTCTTGTTTGTTGTATTGGTGCTTATGAATATATTTTTATTCCTAATCATCATATGAAGGAATGGGTTGATGCCATCCAATTTCCAAAATTGATGCGACGCATGTCGTCAACATTGGCAAATCCCAACCTATTAGGTGCTTACTTGTTGATGATTCTCAGTGTTAGCATTAGTTATTTATTAGTTTACTGGAAGGGCTTAACCGATAAAATCCTATCAGAGGAATATAAGAAACAAATCTACATGATGATTCCCATAGCATTAATACCTTTTGTTACCATGCTATTAACGTATTCACGTGGTATATGGATCAGTTTTTGTGCCATGATTATGTACTGGGGAATTTTTGTAGAACGCCGTTTATTATTATCCTTGTTAGCAATCCCTATTATTCTATATTTTTATGATGGAGAAATTGCTACTCGTCTTTGGTCTATATTCCAAGGTCATGATACATCGGCTGATTTACGATGGGCCTTGTGGGATAGCACAATGTACATTATTCGTGAGAATCCTGTGTGGGGGATTGGGTGGAATACATTTTACTTAGTATATCCAGAATATAATTATTATATTCAAGGCCCTAATGTATTGATGTATCACGCTCATAATTTATACCTTAATATGTTGGCTGAAATAGGCATACCAGGGCTTATCTCCTTTTTAGTTGTAGTATTAGGTCATGTGGTTACCTCTATACGTCTAAAAGGTGATATATTCCGTAAGGCTGCCTCCATCGGTGTCGGTGCTTTAGTGGTTGGTGTCCTTGTCAGCGGTTTGTCCGATTTTGAATTATATAGTCACCAAATAATGATTATATTCTGGCTATTGCTAGGGTGGGTAGGTGCTTTTGTGAAAGTTCAACAAAATCAGACTAAAATCAATCATAATTAAAATGCATCGAAAAAAATCGAAGCTGTTGTGTTACGTATAATAAGAATTAGAATAAGAGTGAATTGAAGAGAATCTATATATTGTATAGAAATTCTTCGATTCACTCTTTTTTTACTATATATATGAGATTATAAAAATATATCGATAATTCCTGAGAGTTATAACGATGTGAATTAAATTTATCCAAAAAATGGAAAATCTATGACTTTTAGTTATAATACCCAGTAAATATGTGATAAAAAATACATTTTATGCATATAAGTTGACAATGCGATTGTAAAAGCATACGATGAAATTGGTTTAAGGAACGGTTTAGACCAAGAGATTGATCAACTGTCGTTTAACAAGGTGATTTTAAGGAGATGGTACGATGATAGACATCAAAGATCGCGTTAAAAATGCGACCCTCCAAGGCAAAATTGTCACAGCTTATGAAGCAGCTCAAATGATTAACCACAATGATAAAGTTGGTATTTCCGGCTTTACTCCATCTGGTTATGCAAAAGCTGTACCATTGGCTTTGGCTGAACGAATGGAAAAAGAACCATTCAAAATTGATTTATGGACAGGTGCTTCCGTAGGTGATGAAGCTGACGGTGCATTAACACGTGCACATGGTATTAACCGTCGTTTCCCTTATCAAACAAATGGGGATACACGCAAAGCTTTAAATAGCGGCGACATCAAATACGTTGATATGCACTTAAGTACAATGGCGCAAAATGTACGCTATGGTTTCTTTGGTGATTTAGACGTAGCTATCGTAGAAGTTTGTCAAATCAATGAAGATGGCTCTTTAGTACCTACAACATCTGTTGGTAACTCTCCAACATTTGTTAGCCAAGCCAAAAAAGTTATCGTAGAAGTAAACGTATCTCAACCATTATCTTTGGTTGGTATGCATGATATCTACGAACCACTTGATCCACCATATCGCAAACCAATTCCATTGGAACATGCTGGTGATCGTATTGGTACTGATTCAATTCCTTGTGACCCAGACAAAATCATTGCAGTAGTTCCTTGTGATGTTCCTGATACTACAAGACCTTTGGCACCTATCGATGATGATGCAAAAGCAATGAGTCAACACCTTATCAAATTCTTTGAACAAGAAATCGCAGAAGGTCGTTTACCTGAAAACTTGCTTCCATTGCAATCTGGCGTAGGTTCTGTAGCAAATGCAGTAATCAGTGGATTGGCTCAAGGCCCATTCAAAGATTTGTCCATTTATACAGAAGTAATCCAAGATGGTATGTTTGACTTAATCGATGCAGGTAAAGTAACTGTATGTTCCGGTACTGCATTAAGTCCTTCTCCAGATGGGTTGAAACGTTTCTATAACAACATCGATGAATATCGTAAAAAGATTATTCTTCGTCCACAAGAAATTTCCAACAACCCTGGTATTGCTCGCCGTATTGGTGTCATTGCCATGAATACCGCTATCGAATTTGATATTTTTGGCAATG
>CAUTOY010000010.1:0-28920 GCA_963539855.1 uncultured Veillonella sp. | reverse complement strand
CATGCATCAAAGGGCCACCTTGAATACCAGGGAATACAGCTTTATCAATAGCTTTCGCATATTCTTCTTTGCACAAAATCATACCGCCACGAGGGCCACGTAATGTTTTATGTGTTGTAGTTGTAACGATATCGGCATATTCTACTGGATTTGGATGTAATCCAGCAGCTACAAGGCCAGCAAAGTGAGCCATGTCTACCATGAAAATCGCACCTACTTCATGAGCTACATCAGCCATTTTTTTAAAGTCGATTTGACGACTGTAAGCACTGCCACCAGCAATGATTAATTTAGGTTTTGCTTCTAATACAATTTTGCGGAATTCATCATAGTCGATTTGTTGTGTATCTGCATTAACACCGTAAGGAACAACATTGAAATATGTACCAGATACGTTTACAGGAGAACCATGTGTTAAGTGACCACCATGGGACAAGTTCATACCGACAATAGTGTCACCAGGTTTTAACATAGCAAAATATACAGCAAAGTTAGCTTGAGACCCAGAATGTGGTTGTACATTTGCATGTTCTGCACCAAATAAACGTTTAGCGCGTTCAATAGCCAATGTTTCTACTACGTCCACATGTTCACAACCACCATAATAACGTTTACCAGGGTAGCCTTCAGCGTATTTGTTAGTCAATACACTACCTTGAGCTTCCATAACGGCTTGGGATACGATATTTTCAGAAGCGATCATTTCTAATTTATCACGTTGACGCATTAATTCTTGATCGATAACTGCTTTAACATTAGGGTCTTGTTTTGCTAAGAAACTCATGGGAATCCTCCTTGAAACATATGTAAATATAATGTGATAACTAATTGAGTAAAGATGTATTATTTTTCAAGAGCAGAAATTTTTTCTACCCGACGTGCGTGACGTCCGCCTTCAAATTCTGTATTAAGCCAAATCGTAACAATATCCTTTGCAAGGCCCGGTCCAATAACGCGTTCACCCATCGTAAGAATATTAGCATTATTATGTTCGCGACTCGCATGTGCGGAAAATGTATCGTGGCAAAGCGCTGCACGTACACCTGCAATTTTATTGGCTGCAATACCAATCCCAATGCCTGTACCACAGATTAAGATACCTCGATCTGTTGCACCATCTACAACGGCATGTGCTACTGGTTCAGCAATATCCGGATAATCACAAGATTCTGTACTATGTGTGCCAAAATCTTCCACTTCATGGCCTAATGTAGATAATAATTCCTTAATTTCTTGTTTTAAATGTAATCCACCATGATCACAACCAATAGCAATTTTCATAGCTCGATCTCCTATTCTTTTGATGATACTAATCCAGCTTTCACCAAATTATAAATTTGCTCAGCACATTGATTATACACGTCTTGATTTGAACCGAAAGGGTCTACCACATCTCCTGTACCATGCCCCCATTCAGCAAGGGTTTTAATTTTAGCTACTTCAAAAGGAAATTGACGAAGTAACACAGATTTATGGTCTTGTGTCATACCAATAATCAAATCCGCTGAATTGACAAGTTCCATTGTAAGAGGTCTTGATTCATGACCAGAAATATCAGCAATAGATCGAATTGCAATCACAGCTTCCTCTGTAGGCTTAGCACCATAAGCAGCAAATAATCCAGCAGAAACTACATTCACATCTAGACTAAGCTCTGTTGCCAAGGCCCGCGTAATACCTTCTGCCATTGGGCTACGACAGGTATTACCAGTACATACATACAAAATATTCATAATGACATCCTTACTGCCACAATTTCTGTGGCTATTTATACATTATAGCAAATACATCCAATATGTAAAGACATTTTTCTATTATGAATGGACATAATAAATATTACCTAATTGCTTATAAATAAATAATATGACCAGCACATGCCTTTTCCATGCGATTCATAACCGCTACGCCGAGGCCTGTATTTTCAACACCTTCTGCTAAAATATAGTCTACATCACATTCATTAAAATGATGTAATGTCTTATAAAAATCATGAGCCAAGGCTACCACGTCACCACTATGTCCATATACATGAAATTCACCGTGCACACGATTTTTTAACAAATCATATGTTTCTTGACTAACCAAAAATGCACCACGCTTAGTTTCCTGTTCACGAATCACATTGTTGAAAGCTTCCGCCACATCCTTTGGATTTCCTATAAAAGCACGCATAGGTGCATCGGGAGCATAATGTTTATACTTCATACCAGGAGCCTTTGGCGCTTCATTTTGAGATGACAAAAATGGATCATAGGACACATTATCTACAACCTGTTCTAACATTTCTTTGGTAATGCCACCTGGCCGTAAGATTGTCACACCATCATCTCTAACCTCTACAACAGTAGATTCCACACCAATCGTACAGATTCCAGCATCCACAATATAAGGAATACGTCCATTCATATCATCATAGACGGATTGTGCTGTAGTCGGACTTGGACGGCCTGAAATATTGGCACTAGGCGCTGCAATGGGCACGCCGGCCAATTCTAATATATTACGGCATACAGCATGATCTGGGCAACGTAATGCCACGCGATCTAAACCACCAGTTGCACGGTCAGGAACGAGATCAGATTTAGGTAATGTGATTGTTAAAGGGCCTGGCCAGAAAGCCTTAATCAACATCTTTGCTGTTTCAGGTATTTCTTTCACAAGCGGTTTAATACTTTCCGCATTTGGTACATGTAATATTAACGGATTATCTGATGGACGACCTTTAGCAGCATAAATTTTATCCATTGCGTCAGTATCGAGGCCATTAGCACCAAGACCATATACGGTTTCCGTAGGAATCGCTACAACATCACCATGACGCAATGCATGTGCAACTAATTGAAGATTATCTCTTATAAGTTCGGTAATGATTTTAGTCTCCACATTCTCACCCCTTCACGCGAGCCGTCACAACTCGATTAATGCCCGCTAAATCTGCTGCAAAGGATATATCTGCATAGGAACCAACAGCCTCCAGCAAAGATTTCACAGCTTCAGCTTGATCATATCCTACCTCAAAAGCTACAAGGCCATGAGGTTTAAGATATTTAACGCACTCCATAGCTAACTGTCGATAGAAATCAAGTCCATCTTCACCACCAAATAATGCAATATGGGGCTCATTAAGTACGTCAGGAGACAAGATTTTCTTATCTTCTAAGCGAATATATGGCGGGTTAGATACAATCACATCAAATAGTTCACTTTTATTTTCTAAATAGGCAAACATATCTGATTCGTGAAATTCACTACGATTTTCGACATTAAATGCTTCCTGATTCTGCATAGCCACTGCAAGAGCATCGCCAGAAATATCAAGGCCCATCCCCGTTGCTGTAGGCAAATAATGTAAGAGGCTTAGTAGAATAGTACCAGGGCCTGTACACACATCAAGAATGCGAATAGAGTCTTGTTGATGATACGTACTTAATACATATTCTACTAATGTTTCTGTATCAGGACGAGGAATGAGGACCTTATCATTGACAGAAAATGTTAATCCCATAAAATCTTTAGTTCCCGTTAAAGATGCCACAGAATGCCCTTTTGCACGTTCAATAACGAGAGGTCTAAATCGATCAAGTTCTTCTTGCTCTAACGGTTGGTCATAATTCGTATATAGATATATGCGATTTTTCCCTAAAACGTGAGAAAGCAGTACTTCCCCATCAAGTCGAGGTGTATCCATCCCCTTGCTTTGAAAGTACTGCTCTGTCCACTGGAGAATACGACCAATCGTCCAAATCTCCTTATACATTTGTATTAGCCTCCTGCATTTTAGCCGCTTGGTCAGCAGCATTTAAGGCTTGAATGATTTCATCGAGATCGCCATTTAAAATAGCATCTAATTTATACAATGTTAAATTGATACGATGATCTGTTACGCGGCCTTGTGGGTAGTTATACGTACGAATACGTTCACTACGATCACCTGTACCAACTTGGCTCTTGCGGTCTGCAGCCATGCTAGCTGTAGCCTCTTGTTCAGCCTTATCTTGCAATTTTGCACGCAATACACGCATCGCTTTCTCTCTGTTCTGTAATTGAGAACGTTGATCCTGACAAGCTACGACAATACCTGTTGGTAAGTGAGTAATACGGACGGCAGATTCTGTTTTATTGATATGCTGACCGCCGGCACCACTGGCGCGATATGTATCGATTTTCAAATCTTTATCATTGATTTCAATATCAACATCTTCCATTTCAGGAAGTACTGCTACCGTAACCGTAGATGTATGTACACGACCTTGTGTTTCTGTAGTTGGAACCCGTTGTACACGATGTACGCCAGATTCAAATTTCATCTTAGAATATACATTCTCACCATCTACAGAGAATACAACCTCTTTAAAACCGCCTAATTCAGGTTCATTAGCATCGATGATTTCACAGCGCCAACCTTGACGTTCAGCATATTTTGTATACATGCGGAATAAGTCGCCTGCAAATAATGCCGCTTCATCGCCACCAGCACCACCACGAATTTCGATGATAATATTTTTATCATCGTTAGGGTCCTTTGGTAATAAGAGAATCTGTAATTTCTCTTCTAATTCCTCTTTTTGAGGTTTCAATTCTTTCAACTCTTCTTGAGCCATTTCACGGAATTCTTCATCCATCGATTTATCTTCAATGACTTCCATAGCTTCATCAATACCGGCCAAAACCTTTTTATATTCTCGAAAGGCCTCTACAGTTTCAGATAATTGCGCATGTTGACGTGTTAATTTACGCCATTCATCTTGACGAGCAATGATTTCAGGGTCACTGATGCGCTGCTCTAGATCCATAAATTTATCTTCAATAACTTGTAATTTATCTACTAACATATATAACCTCAATCTTAATATGTTTCATCTTCATAAGCATCTTCTTCTGGAGGACGCACCTCTTCTAGAGCACGAATAGCCACTTCGATTTGGTCTGCTTCTGGTTCACGGGTCGTCATATATTGCAATGCTAAACCAGGTTTAACAAGAGATTTTACAAAGGAGTTTTCACTGCGTCCTGCAAAACGAATACATTCATAGGCAATACCTGCTACAACAGGCATCAACAATACACGTGATACGATGCGTTCTAGCAAGTTAGGCCAGCCTAAAAAGGCAAATACAAATATACTAACTACCATTACAATGAGTAGAAAATTCGTCCCACATCGCGGATGTAATCGAGATTGAGCACGCACATTTTCTACGGTCAACGGTAGATCATTTTCATAAGCATGAATGGTCTTATGCTCTGCTCCATGGTATTGAAATACACGTTGTATATCCTTGGTCTGACCAATCCCCCATATATAGAGCAAAAACAAAGCCAATCGAATAGCACCTTCCACAAGATTCAAAATAAAGTGATTATCTTGAATACCAGGAATAAATTTAACTACAAATGTAGGAAGGGCTACAAATAAAGCGATGGCAAATAGTGTTGAAAAAATCATGGTAATGACAATTTCACTATTCGACATTTCTTCCTCTTCATCACCAGCCGCTTTTGCGGAGAAGGACAATGCCTTCATACCGATAACAAGAGATTCATATAAGGCTATACAGCCTCGTAGAAATGGTTTCTTTAATATTGGATATCGTTCTTGAATAGACGTGGTCGCTTCCTTTTGTACCACAATAGAACCAGAAGGTTCACGTACAGCAGTTGCCGTAAATCCAGGTCCACGCATCATGACGCCTTCAATTACTGCCTGTCCACCAACGAACTTCTTAATACGTTCTTTTGCCAAAGGATTTCCTTTCATAAACAAATAGAGGCAGAGCCCAAAGCCCTGCCAATAATTGTTTCGCTACATAAACTATTATTTACCGTAACGTTTGTTAAATTGTTCAATACGACCACGAGCTTGAGCCGCACGTTGTTGACCAGTGAAGAACGGATGGCATTTGGAGCAAACGTCTACACGAAGGTCTTCTTTTACAGAGCCAGTTTTGAATGTGTTACCACAACCGCAAGTAACTGTAGCTTCTTTATAGTCTGGATGAATACCTTGTTTCATTCTATACACCTCTTTCCAGCAATCAATATTATTCTTATAGATTATAGCACGATAACATGTACAAATCAAGTAAACTACTCTTTAGAAGCCTGTTTTTCTTCAATAGCTTCCGCCAAAATAGTTTCTAAATCACTTTCATTTAAAAGATCACGCAATGCAATTAATTCTTCCAAGGAAAGAGTAATCCCTTTTTTCATACTTGTATATTCACTATCCCAAGCACGAAGGTCAAATTTAGGATTATATTTTCCCCAGCTTGTGCATGTAAGTTGTTTTTTCCAGCCATCTTTATCTTCAGATAATGTGCCGATAACTTTGAAAATTTCGAAATTAATAACAGCCATTGTTACCTCCCTCCTCACCTAATTTTAGTGTACACTATGTGTCAAGTTTATTTTCTTAGTTCTAAAACGGATACGATATATTGTAAACTAAATTACCTATATTGACAATTATTTTTTATAGTCACTGTAGTCTTCAATATCGATGGATGTTGTAGGAGGCATCACATCAGCGCCCAAAGAATTCATATTTTCTTGCCATGATGCTCGTGCAGATTTGATAGTCTCTTTATACGCTTCATCTATATTTTTAGCGGCATTAACTAGTAGCGATTCATCATTTACATCGAGTACACGGCGACGTACGCTACTAAGCATATAGCCGAAGGATTCTTCTGTTTGAACGAGCATAGAAATCTCTTGCATTAAGGTTTGACCAATTGTACTAGAGAAATATGTATACCACATATATGCCAATTCTATATCAGGGAACATCCAATATACACCAGTACTAGGTGCTTCTGTAACCATAGACACATCTACATGGTCACTATAACGGGTGAAAGCTAAGTAATACGCTCCATTTTCACGAAGTACCGCACGTCCTAGTTCTGAAACACGACTATCTATACAATAAATGCCATCCTGCCCTAAAGCCACATCAGTTTGACCGCCAGGCAATAAAATAGAGCGTAGAGATAAACCATAGTTTAATACAGTAAATACCGGTAATTGAGCAAAAACGCCATGAGGCAATGGAATATAATTAATTGCTTTCCATTCGTCACCAACTCGTTCACGAAGGCCTACACGCATCTTTTTAACATCATATTTACCATACATAATCTCATAAGCCCCAAGCGGAGTCCATTCACGAATAGATTCTACACGTTTCTGGTTCAAAAAGAATTGTAATGCCATATTATTCAATCCCAATTGATTTTGTGCCATCGTTGCTGGTAAGAACAATTGAGCAGTCCCTTCGGGAACCAAATTATGTAAACCATTAGCTACCTCTTCTACAATATCTTCAGAGGATTGGAACATACCAACCGTACCTGTAAAGATATGATCGAAATAGCTACGATGTGGCCATTGATTAATAATCTGAGCCATTGGATACAATCGAGAAATAATGCTATAGCATACAGGAGATGCTGTATAGAGTACAACCTTTTTATCTTCATAGGATTGTAAAATTTCTTCTATCATACCAGCGTATTCTTCTACATAAGCATACAACACGAGTTCCCCCGTTTTGCTATGAGCTTCTATACTTTCACGAATAGGCGTTTCCCATATAGTCCCTACATCAAGACCTTCTAGAATTCCAGTATCACTAATAAAATCAAAAAGCTCTACCGTAAATGAGGGTCCATACAATGCACGAAATGTATTTACATCATATGAGATAGGTCCAAAGGATTCAACTGTAGATTTCTCAGCTAATCCATATAAGTCCTCTGGTGTAACACCCCATTCACGAGAATTCGCATTGCTAGAGAGCAATTGATCTAATACTTTAAAACGCATTAATTCGTTGACGATATCAATACCTTCTATGCCATATTGAGCACAAAGGGCAATTAGTTCTTCATTATTCTTTTTCATATTAAACCTTTCCTGCTGACGGACAAAGATGATTTAAGAAACATGTCTCACATAGAGGCTTACGTGCCTTGCAAACACGTCGCCCATGGTAAATCAGCCAGTGATGAGCTGCAGCCCAATCCGCTTTGGGAATAGCCTTTTGCAGCTTTTTCTCCATCTCTTCTGGTGTCTTAGCGATACCCAATTTTAATCGATTAGCTACACGGAATACATGGGTATCCACAGCAATAGCTGGTGTACCAAACAGTACTGATACTACCACATTCGCTGTCTTACGGCCTACACCAGGCAATTCAACGAGCTGATTAAATTCACGAGGCACCTCCCCATGATATTGATCAACTAAAATCTGGCATGTAGCAATTAAGTTCTTCGCTTTAGATTTATATAACCCACAATCCTTAATAAGGGATTCTAACTTGGTAACGCCAATGGATAACATCTTAGCCGGATGATTTAACTCAGGGAACAATCGTTTAGTGACAATATTTACCCGTTCATCCGTACATTGAGCAGACAACACAACAGCTACTAATAATTCAAATTCATTTGTATACTCAAGGGCAGGTTTGGCATCAAAATAATGCTCTTGTAACAGTTTTAACTGCTCTGCCTTTATTGCTTTTGTTACACGCATACAGCTCTCCTTTCTCACTTGTGAAAGTACAGACGCGTACAACTTATATCTTACCATACGTATTCATTTAGTTCTATGTTATAATAAATGATGTTATTCTAATATAGAATACAGGAGGTCAATATGGGTAATATTAACGATACATTAAAACGAATAAATGAACTAGCAGCAAAGAAAAAATCTGGACAAGAATTAACGCCAGAGGAATTAGCAGAAAAAAAAGAACTATATGAAATCTACTTAAGCTTCATTCGTGGACAAATCACAAGTACTTTGGATCGTGTTGAATTCGTAGATCCGAAAACAGGTGAACGAACAGCTCCTAAACGAGCGCTCGAAAACTTGGCTAAAGAAGCTGACAAAGATATTAAAGAACATAAAGATATTCACTAATATTAAAGGGGGCTGTTGATGACAGCCCCCTTTTGTATTATTAATTTATAATTTTCCTAAACGCTTCATAGCATTATAAATTTTTTCTGCTAATCCCTTCATTTGGAATTTAGGAATACCACATGCTGCAATACGAATACCATTGCCTAAAGCAATAACATAAATATGTTCTTTCTTTAATTCTTCACAAATTGCTGTTGCAGAATCTGTTGGAATTGTAATAAAGAAACCGCCACGATATGGCAACATAGGCAAGCCTACTTGTGCCGCCTCTTGTTTAAAGATATCAGCACGATCACGAATCAATTGATAATAGCAATTGCGTTCGTCCTCATAAGTCTTAAATTTATCAGGATTAGATACAATATTAGCCATAGCACGCATTGCAGGACGACAAATATTGGACCATGTTGCACGACTAGTCGATTTATTCACTTCTAAGAATTCATCGGCGATTTCTTCATCCGAAGAAATACCAATCATAGCGCCAACACGTTGACCATACATTGTAAAACCTTTAGATAGGCTATAACATACACAAACTAGAATTTCCTTTGGTAAATGACCCATCTTTTTAAAGAATGCGCGGACTTCTTCTTTTTCACCAGAATAATCCAAATAAGCTACATCAATACCAATGATAACGTTATTACGACCAATAGCAACTAATTCTTTCAAGAAAGCAAGAATAGAATCCCAGTCCTTATCCTCTACAGAGTATCCTGTAGGATTGTTACCTGGTGTATTAAATAGAATCACAACATTCGTTTGTTTAGCAGCTAATTCCTTAACACGATGTTGAAATGCATCATGATTAAAGTTATTATGTTCATCAAATAAAGAATATGTAACAAGTGTACGTCCATTATCGCTACAAATAATGCGGTATGCACCCCAGTACCAATCTGCAGTTAATACTTCATCACCAGGTTCAGTATAGTTATGCACTAAATGGTGAATACCACCTGTGCCACCAGTAGTAGCAATACTTCGGATAAATCCATCAGGACGAGAGTTTCCAAAACATTCTTTTTCAGCACAGTCTAAATATTCTGGAATACCTGCAATAGGAGCATATCCAATATGTTCAGTATCAGATAAGTTTAAATATTCTTCTTTCACAGTCTTTAAGAATACTAAATTACCATCTTCATCATAAATAGCACCTAGTGTACCATTTACTACATTTTCACGACCATTTAATTTTGTATCTTCCGCCGCTTGTCCTGCAGTTACAAAGATAACATCTTTTAATTTTTTCCCTCTTGCGTGTTTCGCTGCTACACTTGTCATCGCATACACCATCCTAACTAAAAAGAACTATTACAACAATATCATACCTAATGTTAAGCATTTATACAATGAGTATTCATGAAAAATATTGTATACATGAATTAATACAAAAAACCACCCATCTAAGATGAGTGGTTTCAATTGCATATATGATGATTAGAATGTGTAACCTACGCCGGCATGTAAGCCTTTAGAAGTTTTGTCATTATCGTTTACGCTATATTTGTCATAACCATAATAAACATTCAAATCTAGGTTAGGTTTAACTTCATATTGAGCACCTACTTGATAGGATTGTTTAATATCGTTGCCCCAACCAGCTTTTGCAAAGCCGTTAACTTTATCAGTCAAAGGCACGTGGCCAATTACACCAGCTTGAACACCTAACTCAGTGTCATGTGTGCGGATAGCTGTACCAGCACCATAAATATTTACATTAGGATGTACTTTGTAAACATATGCCAATTGGTGATCTTTAATATCGCCATTTTTAGCATTTACTTTGTTATAAGAGTATTGAAGAGCAGATTTATTGCTTAAATCATGTTCTAAAGATACGCCAAAGCCATCATTGTTAGTGCCACCGCCATTTGATACGCGTTGATTGAACGCATAGTCAGCTTGAATTTTTGTGGAATTATCACTGATTTTAGTTACAGGTACGGATGCAGCGAATGCACTACCAGTAATCACAGTTGCAGTTAAAGATAATAATACTAATTTTTTCATTTGTACCTCCTATACACACATCGATATGTGTCTTAATAAGTTACTTTTATTCTAATATTGTAAGTATATATATTAAATATTAGCGTTTCATGAATACAGGGATATCAGGGATGCTGCTTGTAGGAGCAGATGTGCTTGTTGCTGGACGTGCAGCAGTTGTTGTTTTGCCGAATTCTGGAACACTCTTAGTGCTGGAGTTAAAGCCAGTTGCAACAACTGTAACTTGAACGCTATCGCCCAAGCTTTCATCAATAACAGAACCGAAGATAATATTTGCATCAGGATCTGCTGCATCAGAAATAATTTCAGCTGCTTCGTTAATTTCGAACAAGCTCAAGTTTGCACTACCGGAAATGTTGAGCAAGATGCCTTTAGCACCATCGATGGAAGTTTCCAATAATGGGCTGTTGATAGCCATCTTAGCAGCGTCTGCAGCGCGGTTTTCACCAGTAGCCAAACCAATACCCATCAAAGCTTCGCCTTGTTCAGTCATAATAGTTTTAACGTCTGCAAAGTCAAGATTGATTAAACCAGGGATTTGAATCAAATCGGAAATGCCTTTGATACCTTGACGAAGAACATCATCAGCTTTACCAAATGCATCAGACAAGGAGCATTTTTTATCTACAACTTGTAACAATTTATCATTAGGTATAACGATAATTGTATCAACTTTTTGAGTCAAGAATTCAATGCCTTTTTCTGCTGCAGCACGACGGCGTTTACCTTCAAATGCAAAAGGTTTTGTTACAACGCCTACAGTCAATGCGCCTACTTCTTTAGCGCATTCAGCAACTACAGGAGCAGCACCAGTACCAGTACCACCACCCATACCAGCAGTTACGAATACCATATCAGCACCTTCAAGAGCTTTGATGATATCTTCGCGACTTTCTTGAGCAGCTGCTTCACCGATTTGTGGGTTAGCACCAGCACCAAGACCTTTAGTAACTTTTTCACCGATTTGAATAGTTACATCAGCCTTCGACAATTCAAGTACTTGGCTTTCAGTGTTAACGGATAAGAATTGAACCCCTTTAAGTTCACTTTCAACCATGCGGTTAACAGCGTTATTACCGCCACCACCGACACCGATAACTTTAATATTTGCAAAATCAGACATTGAACTTCCTCCTCTTATCGTTATCTATTTTTGTCAATATAAATGCGAATGCGTCTATTTATATACTGAGTTAATTATAACAATTACATTTATTTTACACTAAAATTTAAAAACTTTCCACTACAACTATAATCTAATCTTGATAATTAGAAACGTTTAGTCATAATGTTCTTTCGAATAGCAGCTAAATTAATAAATACCCGTAACCCAAAACCAATCAAGGCAACGTAATATAAATTAATCCCAATTAAATCGCCAATATATACTAATACAACAGCAAGTATTACATTGGAGAAGAATCCACTGATAAAATTACTTAAATCAAATAGTCTCTCTAATGCGGCACGACTACCACCAAATACCGCATCTAATGCAGCTAATACTGCTACAGAAGTATAATTTGCATAGCTTGCTGGAATATGTAATGGTGTAAACCATCCTACAATAACACCTACTATGAGTCCAATGATAGCAAAGATATATATATTCATTCTTTACCTCCTAACTCATTTGATTGTAAATGCTCTTCTCTATAAGAACCTGTAAATGCCGGAATAGCAATGGATGGTTCTTCTTTTATGGTCACCTTAATCCCCCAATGTTTTAGAGAATCTACAATACCCCCACGCATAGTAAGGGCTGAATTCAATGTTTTAGGATCCCCTATGGCCTTAACTGTAAATGGCGCTCCATACACCTTACCATTTACAGTAATCGTAGGCCCTGAACAACGAATTTCAGATGTACCAATCAAACGTTGATCATTTATTGCCAATGCTTCAGCACCACCAGCTCGCAATTCATTGACTATACGTAGAATATCTTCATCATGAATTACATATAAGTTAGGATTTTCGCCCCCTTGAATGGGTTTAGCACTATCCTCTATCAAAACGGTCACCCCAGGTCCTTTGACATTAGTCAATGCGGCCTTACGAAGTAATGTTTCATCTGTACCAGAACCGGAACCACTGGCTTTTAATTGCTCAATTTGCTTTAGTAACGCATCTTTTTCATGTTCTGCATCCTTTAACTGAGCCACCAAATCACCAGTTCGTTGTAGCCGTATATTCTCTTGAATATTATCTTGTGTCATCTTGTACTGAGTAATGACCATGAATCCCAATACAAAGCTGACAAGACCAATAGCCCATCGTTCGTGTTTCACAACATCATCCACCCTTTTTGTGCTTATAACTAATCTTGTTTTGATTTTGATACATTAGCACTTTGTTTTGATGTATCTTTTTTCTCAGATTGGCTAGTGTCTGACTTAGATTTATTAGATTTTGGTTGCACCGTTACCTTATCGGTCTTAATGAAAGGAGATGACGGATTAACATCTATATATTGAACATTACCTTGACTCTTAGGTAAATCTTTTAGCATAGACGCTGTTAAATCGGCTTTGCTTTTCAAATCTTCGCCATCACCTAGTCGAATCTGTATACCTGATACGGTATACGCCATCATATTATTAGGATCACCAATATTGATTTCTGCAATTTGCTTAAATGTATCATCATCTAAAGCACGCAGATAATCAAGAGCCTGTACAATCGGCTTATCGGTAACCACATCACCTAGCAGTATATTACCACCCTTAACACCAGAAATCATAGGCACCGTAGTGTCTTCAATTACACTATCAGACGCAATCACTTGCCCATTCTTATCCAAAGTTAGATACCCAAATTGAGCTGGTATCACAGCTATAGCCTTACGTTCGACTACACGGACCACCATTGTTAATGGCAATTCGTAAGTAATTTGCGCATCTTCAATACGAAGATCCTTTGATAATCGGTGTCGCAAGGTCTCTCTAT
This sequence comes from uncultured Veillonella sp., assembly GCA_963539855.1. Classification (GTDB taxonomy): domain Bacteria; phylum Bacillota; class Negativicutes; order Veillonellales; family Veillonellaceae; genus Veillonella. The sequence goes on along the minus strand of CAUTOY010000010.1, from coordinate 15,014 downwards.
TGATACGAAGTACATTGACTGGTTCCCCAATATCACCAGCAACCTCTACATCCTGTACAGTAACCTTATCAGACCCAATAACTTTAATAGAACCAAGCGGAATAGGTAGATTAAATAAGCCTAACAACACTATGGCTACAACACCACCTATTTTTAGAAACTTCTTTCTAACCTCCGCTTTCTCTCGTTTACGTTTACGAGCTAATTCACGCTTACTGTTATGTATTGAATCTCCATCATCTTTATGGATTGGCTCAGTCTCAGGGCGAAGAAAATCGGGTATATGATGCTCCGTATCTATCTGATTTGAGTTGGGTGGATGTTGTTTAAAATCATCCATAGCTACTCTCCTTACATACTACAGCAGTTAAAACTTCCCATAACCTGCTGTTAATAAGATTTTTTCACATAATTCAGGAAAATCCAAACCTACTTCTTTAGCCGCTTTTGGCACCAACGAAGTAGCCGTCATCCCCGGCACAGAATTATATTCTAATACATATATATTGTCTTTATCATCAGTCATGACATCTACGCGAATAACGCCACTTGCTTGAACTTCACGATATACAAGTTCACCAATAGCTTGCATTTCTTTTGTCATATCTGCACTGATTGGAGCCGGCACTAAATAGTCAGTAGCACCTGCTGTATATTTACTAGCGTAATCATATTCACCAGAATGAGGTCTAATTTCGATGACAGCCAATGCCTTACCGTCCAATACAGAAACAGTAAATTCACGACCATTCAAAAATTGTTCTACCACAAGAATTGGGTCATATGTAAGCGCATCTGTAACAGCCTCAGCCAATTGATCTTGTTCTTTTACAATTGTAACACCAATACTTGAACCTTGTGTTGCCGGTTTCAATACAACCGGCAAGGAGAATTTAGATTCAATGTCTTTAATAATATCTTCTTTCAACTGTAGATTACCATTGTAGGAAATAGATTCAGCCGTAGGAATATGAGCGCCTTTGAACACATCTTTACTTACTTTTTTATTCATCCCTACAGAATGGGCCATAATGCCAGAACCTGTATATGGAATTTCCGCCATTTCTAAAACGCCTTGGAGTGCACCATCTTCACCATAACGCCCGTGAATTGCATTAAATACAACATCGCCTTTAAGATTTTCAATGTCTTGTAATACAGTACGAGGATTTAGTTCTAATGTAGAAACGTGATATCCTTTGCTAATCAAAGCCTCTGCGATGGCTGCGCCAGTTCTACGAGATACTTCAGCCTCTGCAGATGGACCACCCATTAATACGATGATATGTTTATCTTTCATTGTAAACCTTCTTCCAATAATGCCAATAACTTTGGACCATATTGATTAATAGATCCTGCCCCCATAGTAATAACCAAATCATTTGGTCGTACCACCTTCGCAAGGACAGCTGGCAAATCATTTACATCTTCCACATAATTTACATGTTGATGTGTTACTTCACTAATAATATTGGGAATTGTATGACCATCAATACCGCTAATCGGATCTTCTCCAGAGCTGTATATATCTGTCATATAGATTTCGTCTGCACTGGTGAAAGCCGTAGCAAACTCGTCTTTCAATAAGGATGTACGAGAATAGCGATGAGGCTGGAACACACAAATAACACGATGCTTTTCTAATTCCTTAGCAGCTTTTAGAGTTGCTTTAATTTCTGTTGGATGATGAGCATAATCATCAACTACCCACACACCAGCTACATGTCCCTTTGTTTCAAAACGGCGTTTAGCACCGATAAATTTACCTAATGCTTTCACGATAGATACCACTGGAACGTGACAACATTCGTGGGCCACAATAAAAGATGCTAAAGAATTTAACACATTATGATTACCTGGTACACGTAAGGACACACGGCCCAATGTTTCACCTTTACGAACTACATCATAAACTAAAGAACTATCTACATAGTGGATGTTTTTTGCTACATAATCATTAGAGTCTTCTAAACCATATGTGATAAATTGACGATTTACTTTACTCATAACATAGCGAATATTACTATTATCACCACAGACTACAGCTTTACCATCCATTGGCAACGTTTCCACAAATTGGCAAAATGCATTCAATAGATTTTCCATCGTCTTATAATGATCCATATGATCATCTTCGATATTCGTAATAACAATCGTCTTAGGTCTTAATTTTAAGAAAGAACCATCACTTTCATCGGCTTCAACAACAGAGTATTCACCCTTACCTAAGCAACTACTTCCCTTTAGGTAATCAACTTCACCACCGATAATAACAGTTGGTTCCATTTTTCCCTCTACAAGAATTTGACCAATCATCGATGTAGTAGATGTTTTACCATGAGCACCGGCTACGGCAATACCATTTGTAACATCCAATACGGCTTTTACAATGTCAGAGCGATGTAAAATAGTGATACCTTGTTCCTTTGCTGCTACGATTTCTGGATTATCTTCACGAATAGCTGTAGAACGAACTACAGCATCTACACCTTTTACATAATCAGCATTATGACCGATATGAACGGTAGCTCCCATTTGTCTAAAACGTTCAATTACATCAGATTCTTTAACATCAGAACCAGATACTTCATATCCTTTTTGAATTAAAATATTCGCAATAGCGCGCATACCAGATCCACCTATACCGATGAGATGAATCTTATGGATACCTTCTAACATAATTACTCTCCTTAACTATTTCGCAATAGATAACGCTAATTCAGCAATATCATGAGCTGCATTAGGTTTTCCTAAACGCAACGCACTAGCCCCCATTTGAGTCAACAATTCACGATTTGCCATAAACATTTCGATTTCACCAATTAAATCATGGCTCGTCAAAACCTTATCTACAATCATATGAGCAGCCCCTTCTTGTACGAAAATGCGCGCATTATACGTTTGATGATCTTCTGCAGCATAAGGATATGGCACCAATATAGATGGAATACCTCGTACTGCTAATTCAGCCAGTCCAATAGCACCAGATCTAAATACAGCCAAATCCGTAGCGGCTAGCGCCTTTGGCATATCATGTAAATATGGCAAAATCAACGATGATTCTCCCAAACCAGTACCATCGTCAATACCTAGTTGCTCCAATACAGTATTATATTCCCCATTCCCTGTAATGTGTATCAACTTAATGCCAGATTTACCTTGAAAATGTTTATGTACATCTATCATGGCCGTATTAATCGTACGTGCCCCACGAGAACCACCAGCGATGAGAACTGTAAAAGTATCATCAGACAGTCCAAAAAATTGGCGACCTTCTGCACGAGAATCTACAAGTACATCTGGGCGCACTGGATTCCCCGTATATACGACACGTTTCGCCTTACCAAAGGATTTTGCAGCTTCATTATAGCCAACTGCGACTATATCAACAAAACGACTCAAAATTTTATTCGTAATACCAGCAATAACATTTTGCTCTTGAATTAATGTAGGAATATTACGTAGTGCTGCAGCCATTAAAATAGGACCACATACATAACCGCCTGTGCCAATCACAACATCTGGTTTAAAGTCAGAAATAATTGAATTGGCCTTTATAAGAGAAAATGCTGTTTTCCCCAGCGTTACCAATGTACCTAATGAAAGTTTTCGTTGCAGGCCTTGTACAGGTAATGTAACAAAATCGATGTTCTCCTTCGGTACTAAATCGGCTTCTAAACCATGTTCTGTTCCCACATAGAGGACCTTAGCATCAGGTTGCTGTTTCATAATTTCCTTATATATCGTAATGGCTGGGTAAATATGACCACCCGTACCACCGCCAGAAATGATGATTCGTTTCACGCCCTTAGCCCCTTTCCTCTAATTCTCTAACACAGTTTTTAAAATCTTCGCCCCGTTCTTCAAAGCAGCTATACCAATCAAAGCTAGAACATGCTGGTGAAAGCAATACAATGTCTCCAGCTTTTGCTAATTGATAACCTAATGTAACAGCCTCTTTCATAGACTGGGCACGATGAATATTTTGAACGCCCATTTTTACAGCAACGGATTCAAATCGATCTGCTGCTTCCCCCATAAAAATGACCTCTTTAGTATGTGCTTTCACAATATCCATAAATTCTTCTAAAGGCGTCATCTTATCATGACCACCAGCTAATAAAATAACTGGTTTGTCAAAAGCATCTAAAGCCTTTACTACAGAGTCTGTATTAGTAGCCTTAGAATCATTATAAAATGTAACATCACGGAATGTTGTAACCCGTTCCAATCTGTGTTCTACACCATGAAACTGTTCAATAGTATGTTTAATATACTCTACCTCTACACCTAAAGCATATGTTAAGGCAATTACAGCCAGTATATTTTCAATATTATGAGAGCCCTTAATGTGGATATGTTCTGTATCAATAATAGGAGTAGCCTTACCATCTAACACGGCATAGCATGTATTCCCTTCAAAATACGCACCGCTATCAACCTTATGATGTTGGCTAATGCTGAGAACCTTACTATGTGCATCTTTTTTCATAGCCCGAACAATAGAATCATCATCATTGAGGACAACAAAATTATCCGGATTTTGATTCATAAAAATACGAGCCTTTGCAGCTGCATAGTTTTCCATCGTCTTATGACGCGCTAAATGATCAGGTGTTACATTTAATACAATAGCACCTAATGGGCAAAAAGATTTAATCGTTTCTAATTGATAACTAGAGAGTTCAGCTACTAGATAACCGCCTTCTGGCATATGATACGCTGCTTCACTTAGGGAATCACCAATATTCCCGCCTACCTTAACAGGAAGTCCCGTAGATTCCATAACTTGCGTTAATAGGGTTGTCGTAGTGGTCTTACCATTTGTGCCAGTAACACCTAAAATAGGAGATTTGCAAACATCATAAGCAAGCTCTACTTCACTTACTACATCAATCTTACGATGCAAAGCCTCTTGTACGATTGGAATGGATAAGGCAATGCCCGGAGAAATGATAATACGATCTACACCATCAAGTAAGATATTATCTTGTCGCCCCGTAATGATAGTTACACCTGCATCTTCCAGTCGTTTACGCGTAGATGGTTCAAAATCTACTGGTTTATAATCATTTAAAACTACATTTGCATGTAACTGTGCCAATACCCATGCAGCACCAATCCCACTGGAACCAGCACCAAGAACAAGAATATTTTTCTCTCCATAATCCATTTATATCACCTAAATCACTAAGCACGAAAAAATTTCATCTTATCTTATAAGAATACCATTAAATGCCGTTCAAGTTAAGTATTTTCACATACTTAACTATCAATTTACAAAGATAATGTTCTTGTATCAAATAGTTACAGTTGCAAGTATAACACCCAACACTGCTAGCACCGCTCCGCCAAACCAAAAGCGATTAACTACAGTTTGTTCAGACCAACCGGAAAGCTCAAAATGATGATGAATTGGACTCATCTTAAATACGCGCACACCCCGTGTTTTAAAGGAAATAACCTGAATAATAACAGACAAGGCTTCCATTACAAAAATACCACCAATCACCACAAGCAATAGCTCTGTTTTAGTTAAAATAGCCATGCCTGCAAATGCGCCACCAAGAGCCAAAGACCCTGTATCTCCCATGAATACCTTAGCCGGATTAATATTAAATACCAAGAACCCTAAACATACGGCGGTTACAATGGCGCCAAAGAAAGCTACACTTTCAGCAGCTACAGAACTTTCAGTGGAATATATCATCAAGCCGATTACAGAAAATGCAATCGCTGCTACAGCAGATGTACCAGATGCTAAACCATCGAGACCATCTGTAAGATTGACCGCATTCGTAGCACCTACAATGATCAAGAAAGCCAAAATATAATAGGCAAATCCCAATTGGATATGTGCATCTACAACAGGAATCCATAATGTTGTAGGAATGACCATAATTTCAGTAATAAAGTAACAGAATATAGCAGCTAAAATAAATTGACCTAATAATTTTTGTTTTGCAGTTAAGCCAAGATTACGTTTTTTCACAGCTTTTACAAAGTCATCAAAGAACCCGAGTAAACAGTGACCAAGGGTGAGGAATAACAACATACCCGTAGCCACATTCCATGGTGCAAAAATAGCCACACCGATTGTAAGAGCTACCATCATAAATGCACCACCCATAGTCGGTGTGCCAGCCTTAGCTTGATGGCTTTCAGGACCTTCCTCACGTATACTTTGTTGAGCATGCAATGATTTAAGCATAGGAATACCAATTTTGCCCAATACTAATGTAATTATAAATGTCACTACAAATGCTAATAGAATGTGGTAAATCATATTACTCCCCTATTCTCTAATAACGGCCAATACGGCTAGATGAATCTAGCCGTTATAACCTCTATTCACGTTCTTTTAATTCCTCTACAACACGTTCCATCCGAAGACCTCTGGAACCTTTTACTAAAATAACATCGCCCTTTTCACGAATATCATTGTAGGCATTTGCCATTTCGAGATGGCTATTGCAACGATGCACCTCAAGGCCTGCTAATTTTGCTTCTTTTGCAATAAAATTTGCCGCCTCACCAAAGGTAAATACAACGCTATACCCCTCTTCGGCCAACAATCTACCTACTTGGCGGTGACCTTCCTCCGTAAAATCACCTAATTCAAGCATATCGCCGAGCATAGCAATCTTACGTTTACCTTCTAATTGACCTAATGCTTTAATAGATTCACTCATAGAAGAAGGATTTGCGTTATAAGCATCATTGAGAATAACAATATCATCAAATGCTACAATTTCTTGACGCATAGGTGTGCCCGTAAACTCGCTAAGACCTTTTTTTATCTTACTAGATTTAACGCCTAACACACGGCCTGCAGCGATAGCAGCCAATGCGTCATACACATTATGTTCACCAATCATAGGCAAAAATACGTCAAATACTTCATCATAGCATTTACATGTAAACTTAATGCCATCCTTTTTATAGCGTAAATGACTACCAATTACTGTAGCATTGCTATGAATACCGTAAGTAACAGTTTTTCCTTTTGCAATGGAACTCATAGCCTTTACGAAATGATCATCTTCATTTAGAATGGCCACACTATCGGGCCCTAAACATTTAATCAACTCACCCTTTGCCTCAGCAATGGCCTCTTGAGAGCCCAACAATTCAATATGGCTAGTTCCTACATTTGTAATGATGCCGATTGTCGGTTCTGCAATAAGGGCTAATTCTTCGATTTGACCCAATCCACGCATCCCCATTTCTACAACACAGGCTTCGTGTTCTGGTGAAAGTTGTAACAATGTTTTGGGTAAGCCAATTTCATTATTAAAATTCTTTTCTGTTTTTAATACATTAAACTCAGTACTAAGAACCGCAGCTACCATTTCTTTTGTTGTGGTCTTACCTGACGAACCAGTAATGGCTACTACAGGAATTTGAAAGCGTCGTCTGTGAAAGTTCGCTAAGTCTTGGTATGCCTTTAGCGTGTTTTCCACTTCAACACAAATAATACCGTCTACACTACGTCCTTTTTCAACGATTGCTGCTGTTGCCCCTTTTTCAATGGCCGTTTTAATAAAATCATGACCATCAAATGTATCACCTCGCAAGGCTACAAATACATATCCCGCCCCAATCGTACGCGTATCTGTAGATACATCTTTAAATTGTAAACTTACATCGCCCTTACATGTGCCACTAGTAGCATCAATTATTTCTTGTAATGTAAATTCTGCCATATTAGATCTCCTTAAGAGCTTTTCGAGCCTCTTCTCGGTCATCAAAATGAATTGTTTCATTTTTTAATATTTGATAATTTTCATGACCCTTACCAGCGATAATAACGATATCACCAGCTTTTGCATCATGAATTGCATGATTAATCGCCTCTCTACGATCGACAATTACTTCATAAGAAGTACCGTCACGAAGTGCTTCTTTTACACCCACTTCAACGTCCTTAACAATTTGTACAGGATCTTCGGTACGTGGATTATCGGATGTTACATAAATCTTATCTCCGTATTCTGCTGCAATACGGCCCATAATTGGACGTTTTGTAGCATCACGGTCGCCACCGCAGCCAAATACGATGATGATACGATTCTCTTTAATCGCTTTTGCAGTTTCTAAAATATTTTGCAACCCATCCGGCGTATGAGCATAGTCGACAACAACGGCAAAATCTTGTCCCTCTTCAATCAATTCAAAGCGTCCAGGAACGGAGCTAAAGGTTTTTAATGCCGTATCAATTGCTTCCATGGAGATGCCTTCTTGTAGACAAGCTCCAATGGCAGCCAATGTATTATACACATTAAACAAGCCTGTTGTATTCATCGATACAGGGTAGCTTTCACCATTATAATTCACAGTATACTGACTTTTCTTAGTAGACATATGAACATCTGATGCATTCAATGTGCCCTTGCCTAATGTACTATACGTAATCGTTGGAGCCGTAGTTTTTTCTATAACGCGATGACCATAGGAATCATCGATATTAATAACAGCACCTTTATTATCTTTTACTTGATTCGGTGCACTAACTTGTTCAAATAATTTACATTTAGCAGCTAAGTAATTTTCAAATGTTTTGTGGAAATCCAAATGATCTTGAGTCAAATTCGTAAATACTGCCGTATCAAATTCAACACCGCTAACACGGCCAAGTGCCAATGCATGAGAAGATACTTCCATTACACAGTATTCCACATTTTCTTGAACCATTTGATGCAAAATATGCTGTAAATCAACAACATCTGGTGTCGTATTATGAATTGGGTAACTAGTATCACCAATCATAATATGGACCGTACCAATTACGCCTACCTTAAAGCCTTGTGCTTTAAGAATATGACGAATCATATGTGTCGTAGTTGTCTTACCATTTGTGCCTGTAACACCGACCATACGCATGCGATTAGCTGGGTAATCAAAGAAGTATGGAACACACGCCATCATAGCTTGACGTGTATCATCAACAGTGATAACACACACATCAGTAGATACCGTAACCGGTTTTGATACGATAACGGCAACAGCACCAGCAGCAACCGCTTTATCGATGTAATTGTGACCATCAACTGTGGCCCCATCAAGAGCAATGAACAAACTATTAGGTTTTACTGCTCTAGAATCAGCCGTTATATCTTGGATAGATACATTTTGATTGCCTTGTACTTGTTGTACATCTAGCGTACTTATAATATCTTTTAATGTTTTCATACTACATTCTCCTCTATATACGCAAATTAAAGCAGCCCATAAGAGCTGCTTTTGCCTGCTAATCTATAATTTGCTGTTTCGTTTGTACATTGCGTTCTGAAGTCGTACTTTTAGTGCTATACACAAAGGAATCAGGCAAAACCATCCCCAATTGTTCTTCCGCAATTTTTTGAATGCGCACTGGAGATTTCAAGGATGCCACCTCTACATCAAGGGTATCATTATCCTTTGCTAATTGTACTACAGTTTGTTGTGTTTTAACTACTTCATAACCTAATTTTGTAGTATATGCATTCATAGCCATCATAATCATCAAAAAACCAACAAGGATTGCTATACCTCGAATGATTTGTCTCATCAATGGACTAATATCAAAAACAACACTAGCTCTCGCTTTTCTCGCTTGTACACCTAGCAACACATCACGTTTAACGTGGCCCACAACAGCCTTTCTCGCTAACATTAAAATAACCCCTTCCAATACTACAATTTAATCCCTACTCTAAGTTTTGCACTTCTAGAACGAGGATTCATTTCTACTTCCCCTGCACTAGGCTCAATGGCCTTATTTTTAGCCTTAAGAACAGCCTTATGACGGCATACACAAACTGGTAATTCTGGCGGACAAATACAAGCTGTACTTAGTTCTTTAAATGTTTGTTTTGTGATGCGATCCTCTAAGGAATGGAATGTAATAACACCAATTCTCCCCTTTGGCTTCAACATGCTCACAGCATCCACAAAACTATCATGCAAAATAGCAAGTTCGCGATTCACTTCAATGCGTATCGCTTGAAATGTACGTTTTGCAGGATGTGGACCATCCTGTCTTGCTTTTGCTGGTATAGCTTTTTTTATAATTGACACCAATTCGCCAGTAGTGGTAATTCTCTTTTCATTACGGGCCGCCACGATAAATTCAACAATACGTTTAGCCCAGCGTTCTTCACCGTAATCACGGATAATCTGTAATAATTTATCAGGTTCATATTCATTCACGACGATTTCCGCAGTAATAGGTGCCTCTTTATCCATACGCATATCAAGAGGTCCATCATTCATATATGAAAAACCGCGTTCCGGTGTATCCAACTGATAACTAGAAACACCTAAATCGAATATAAATCCATCAACTTCATAAATACCTTGCTCTTCTAAAGCATGTTTTAAATCTGAAAAATTTGTAGGTATCGTCATAACCAAACAAGTTAAATCAGACAAGCGTTGTCTCGCTACCTCTAAGGCATCTTCATCTTGATCTAAACCGATAATCATGCCTTGTGAGCTCAATCGTTCACCTACGGCATGAGCGTGACCAGCGCCACCTAAGGTACAGTCAACATAGATCCCATCAGGATTGGTAACAATAGAATCCACCGTTTCATTCAACAGCACACTGACATGATTAAATTCCACGATAGCCTCCTACAACACAATGCCCTCTAACCCTTCAGCCAAGGACTCTACACTGTCAGCCACTTCCGCATCATATGCATCAAAGCGTTCGCGGCTCCAAATTTCAACCTTATCACCAGTACCAATAATAACAACATCCTTTTGTAGCTCAGCATGCTCACGAAGGGCACTTGGCACCAAAATTCGGCCTTGTTTATCAAATTCAAGTTCTGCAGCACTACCAAAGTAAAACCGTTTGATAGCACGCGCATTTGCTTTATTAGATGGTAATGATTGTAATGTTTTTGAAAGTTGCTCCCAACTTTCGGAAGTATATATAGCGATGCAGTTATCGAGGCCTTTTGAAAGTACACAGTGATCACCTAGTTGTTCACGTATTTTGGCAGGTATAATCAACCGCCCTTTTGCATCTATAGTGTGATTATATTCACCCATGAACATCTAATATCACCGCCTTACAATCCTCATTCACCACTATATGGTAAATTTTACCACAATCCCCCACTCGTTACAATAAATAAAACGTAAAAATTGATGAAATTATGAATTTTTCTTCATCTTTTGTTATTTTTCATCGTTTATCTCCATATTTTGCAAATATATGTTCGCTTTTATATGGTTGTTTTTATAATTTTTACAATATATGTACCACCATTCACCACCAGCTATATACATTCACCACACAATTAAAATTTCAAGATCAAGCCAAAAGAAAACCGCGTAGCACGAGTGTACTACGCGGTTATACATACCTTAGATAGACAGGTATTCAGTGCCTACCTTTTGGGAGGTATCTTATTTAGTTGTCTTTTTAGCTACTTGAGGATTAGCAGCTAATACTTTTTCAAGCACTTCTTTAATTTCTTTATTTTGTGCTTCTAAGCTAGCAACCTTATCTTCTAGAACTTTTACAGTTGCAGGAGATGCAGGTTTAGATGGAGCCACAGGCGCAGAACCAATACCGATAGTTACACCAGCATTCGCCATTACACCATTGTCACCATCATAAGCAGCGCCAGCGTGGAATAACAAATCAGGATTTGCATAATGAGCAACACCTAATGCAGTTGCTGTTTTACCTTTGTATGTACCTACAGCAGCCATGATTTGAGCTTTTTGGCCTTCATGGTATTCAATAGGTTTCAATGCTGCCAATGCGGCTGCAGATGCACCTACAGTTTTAACTTCGCGTTCTACACTACTAATGCGACGGGAGTTATCTTGAATTTGTGCAGTATGTTGTTCAATAGTTTCATGATCTTGAAGTGTTAGTGCACTTGCGCGCAAACTGTAATTTGCAGCTTCAGCTAATGTACTAATATCTGCAGTATTCTTGTTAACTTGCAAGCCCATTACATTGATACGTTCATTGTTTTCCAATGCAATCGCGCCAACAGCTTTAGTTAATTTAGTATTGTCGTTAACTTGATTTGTTACAGTAGCAATACTTTGTGTATTTGTATTAACTTGGTTAGATACTTCTGTTACACGGTTATTAACAGTGTTAATAGTATTAGCATTTGCTTTTACAGATTCAGTAATACCAACGATAGCATTTGCATTAGTTGTTACACGGCTATCAATTTTTTTAATATTTTCTGTATTCACGCTAATATTATTAGCATTTATATTAATATTATTGATATTCGTATTAACTTGATTGGATACTTTAGCAATGTTAGTAGTATTTGTTGTTACTTGATTATTTACTTTTGTAATATTGTTTGTATTTTCAATAACGGATGCATTGATAGTGGCAATATTATTAGTATTTTTATTAACTTGAGCAGATACACTATTAATTGCTGCAGTATGTTCATCAACCTTGTTGATTACTTTTTGAACTGTTACGTTAGTATTTTGAATTGCTTCTGCATTTTGTTTGATGGCAGCTTTATTAATATTGATATTTTCAGTATTGTGTTTAATTTTATCAGTATTAACTTCTACTTGGCTTTGAACATTTTTAATGCGTTCTTCGTTAGCGTTAGCTTTGATTGTATTCGCATTAACTTGTTCTTTTACCTTAGATACATCAGCACTTACATTTTGCAAATCTTTAATTGCTTGTGTATTTTTGCCAACTTGATCTTTCAAGCCAGATACATCTGTTTGGATGCCGTTGATAATCTTAATATTGTTTTCAACCTTAGCATTCACACTTGTTACATCAGATTTAATGCTGGTTACATCAGTTTTGATGCTAGTTACATCATTCTTAATATTTGTAACTTGATTATTAATAGTCTTCACATCATTCTTGATGTTTTCAACATTGTTATTCACAATATTAATCTTCGCATCAATCTTCGCATTGATGTTTGTAATATCATTCTTCACGATAGTTACATCAGCTTTGATATTGTTAATATTCTTTTCAACGTTTACTACATTAGCTTTAATATTGTTAATGTTGGAAGTGTTGTTTTGAATATTTACAGTATTAGCATTGATTACACTATTTTGAGCTTTAATGTTGTTTGTGATGTTTTCAACTTTCTTTTCAACATTAACGATTGTAGTGTTGCCTTTACCTACTTGACCTTTCAAGGATTCAATTGCCTTCGCATTAGAATCAACCTTACCATTCAAGTTACCAATAGCCGCTGCATTTGCATCGATACGAGTGGAGTTAGCATTTACCTTAGCAGAAACATCTGCAATGTTTGCAGTGTTACCTGCTACTTGTTTAGATACACTAGCAATAGCTGTTATATTATTAGTTACATCAGTGCGAATTGCTTTAATATCTGCTGCATTCACATCAACTTTACTATTAATATTAGCTACATTGTTTTGAATAGCTGTAATAGATTTGCTATTGTTTTCAATAGCTTTTGCATTAGCATCAACTTTTACATTTACATTGTTGATCTTACTATCAATCTTCGTATTGTTTTCAACAATCTTCGCATCGATATTTTTATCAACTTTGTTAATAATAGTTGTGTTGTTGTTGTTAATTGCAGTTTCAATATTCTTATTGATTACTGTATTGTTGTTATTGATAGCAGTCTCAATGTTCTTGTTGATTACTGTGTTGTTATTAGAAATTGCGGTGTTGATATCGTTTCTAATCACAGTGTTATTTGCTTCAATCTTCGTATTGATTGTATTTTCTACATTTGTGATTTGAGTACCAATATGGCTTTTTAATTCATCAATAGCTTTAGTATTAGATTTAACACCATCTTCTACAACACTGATACGTGTAGAATTATCTGTGATGTTGTCTTGTAAGTAATCTAAACGTTGATCATGACGATCTACGCGTTCTTTAAGACCTGCTACATCACCTTTAACACCATCAACTTTTACATTGATATTATTGATATCACCTTTAATGCCGTCTACCTTAACATTTACGTTGTTAATAGCAGTTGTATTGTTTGCAATGTTAGTTGCATTAGCATCAACTTTTACATTTGTTGCATCAATGCGTTTGCTATTATTTACAATAGCTGCTGCATTAGCATCTACTTTAATGTTTGTTTCGTTGATACGTTTGCTATTATCTACGATAGCTTGTGCATTAACAGCGATGTTCTTAGTATTGTTCGCAATATTAGTAGTATTATTTTCTACCTTACCATTAATATTAGTGATTTGAGTTTTAATATCGTTGATAACTGTAGAGGATTGACCTACTTTGCCTCTCAATTCATCAATAGCTTTAGCATTGATATTAATATTCTTAGTGTTGTTTTCAATAGCTACCTTGTTATCGCCAATAAACTTACGGTTTTCAAGAGCAATTGTACCCGCTACATTGATGTCTTTTGCATTTTGATCTACCCGTTTAGTCAAGCCATCTAAATCGCCTTTAACACCATCAACTTTTACATTGATATTATTGATATCACCTTTAATGCCGTCTACCTTAACATTTACGTTGTTAATAGCAGTTGTATTGTTTGCAATGTTAGTTGCATTAGCATCAACTTTTACATTTGTTGCATCAATGCGTTTGCTATTATTTACAATAGCTGCTGCATTAGCATCTACTTTAATGTTTGTTTCGTTGATACGTTTGCTATTATCTACGATAGCTTGTGCATTAACAGCGATGTTCTTAGTATTGTTCGCAATATTAGTTGTGTTATTAGTAATGTTAGTAGTATTTACTTTTACAGTATCTTCAACAGCACTAATGCGTGTAGAGTTATCTACAACATTGCCTTCTAAGTAATCTAAACGTTGATCATGACGATCTACGCGACCTTTGAGGCCATCCAAATCGCCTTTAAGACCATTTAAATCACCTTTAACACCATCAATCTTAACATTTACTTCACCAATCTTAGTATTGATTGTGTTGTTGATTTGTTTGTTATTTTCATTGATTTTAACGTCAATGTTTTTATTGATAACAGTATTATTATTAGTGATTGCAGTATTGATATCAT
>CAUTOY010000009.1:0-30284 GCA_963539855.1 uncultured Veillonella sp. | reverse complement strand
TATCCAACTATGGAATTGTCCATCTTCACCGCTTACTCCCCATTGGTTAACTTTTACCGATTGCTATAAAGTAATGTTCAAATCGTGCAAAAGATATGGAAGTTAATGTGTATTTGACGGCATTGTCGGAATTGTTTGAAGAGGGACCTTTGGCACTATCTGGCAACCCTGATGTAACTACGAATACCTCTACAAATGCAATAGGAAAATTGGTTGATTGTAAATACCATAAACTATCATTGCCTCGCAAAGATTTTCCCCATTGGATAGTGAATCCATTAGCAAATTTCACAAACCCATTCTCTTCAAGCCTTTGTGCTACAATACCGCCCATTCCAAGAAGATTTTTTATATCCTTCAATGTAGCAACTGGATTTTCTTGCCAGTTAGTCGCACCAAGGATTTTGGCAATCATGGCCGTAATAGTTGGATGTGATGAAATATCTGTGTTATGAGTGGCTAATTCAGTTTTTACTTTTTGTAAAAGTCCACCATGTGCATCAGGATCTGTATTATGCTTAGTCAACTCACCTTTTGTTACATATGTATCATCACTTGTTACAAATGTAATATTTGTTGCGTTCCCAATCTTTGTTCTGATGTTATAAATTTCAGCATTAATTGGTGTGTTCTTATCTGGCATTAACCCTACATTATTACCACCATTAGAATACGAGTATAAAACCTCTTCACCATCACCGCATTTTGCGAACAAGCCTACTTCTTTTGGAAAAAATGAATGTTCAAGTGTCTTATTTGACAATACCGCTTGAATTACATATTCTCCATCTCCTCCTTTTTCACCATTTCCGATTGGTAACTCCATCTTTGGTGAAACTACCCCTGTCATTGTATTAATATCTAGCCCAGTATCATCTCCATCACCAACTACAACTTTAGTAAATGTGATTGGTTTCTTTGTTGCGATGCTTTCAGCTAGTAAGTTATATCCTTTTTTTGTAACACTATTTCTGTTATATACGTCTGGCATATATCCTCCTTAACTATTAATTACAGTAGTTACATGTTTTCTTTCAACTACAACTGCAGCATATAGATTTGCAATATCCATTTGTGTATCAATTCCTATATCTGGCTCAATATTAACAATGCTACTTGTTGTAACATGTACTGCAGCATACACCTGCTCACCTACGTTATGTACATCAGCAATTGATATACCTATGTGCGATGGTTTCACAATCGTTAAGTTTTCTCTAATTTGATTGACTGCATACACAAATGACGAATCATAAAATTCTATTTTTAATAATCCGCTCTCAAATTTAACATCCACATCATCTAATACGAATGTCTTAATGATTGCTTTAATCTTTTCTAATGTACATTTACCGCTATTGTTCCATAGCATTTGTACAATGTTTCTACGTTGTTCAATCGAACCTTTAGCTACAATGCCTAAATCCTTTTCATACACACGCAAGCCACGTTCACTTACTGCATCAAAGAACCCATTGTCTAATAGTTCATCAAGCAACACATCAATATCTTGCAGTTGTACCCCTGCTGATTGATATAACTCACGAACCCATGGATCATTGCGATACATTTTATTAATAGCCTTTAATGCGTACTCTTTGAATTGAATCTTATTCATTTAGAACCACACTAACTGTGCCTAATGTAGCAACTTGTTCTACTGTTAAATCAATCTTTGTAGTTTGGCCATTGACTGTAACGCTTGCATAGTCGGTTACTCCAGCACTATCAATTATGATATTGGCAATTTGTGCGACTGAAACATAATCTTGTTTGAACGCAATTCGTTTAAGGTATTTAGTAACCGCATCAGTTATATCAGCCGTAATAGTTGACTTTGTAGCAGTACTGATATGTTTCACTCCAGTTACTTCTACATTAATTGGTACGTTGGTAGCACTAACTACTGTGCAATGTGCCCCTATTGGTGCTTGCCCTGCTCCGATACCTTTACTATCTGGGTCTATATAATCTTGTACACGTTTAACTAAATCACTATCAGCAGGCTTTCTATCAGAATTAATGATGATAACTTTAACTGTATTGTTACCATTCCATAACCCTATGACATGAGCCTCACCAACACCTTCGACTTCTTTCGCCCACTGTTTATAGTGGTAATCGTTGCCGCTCGTTGCTGGTTCTCGTAGTTCTTCGTAATAGCGCTCACGTAAATCATCGTCTGTTTCTTCATCTTCGCCATTAATTGCCGCATCATCATTGATTACATTATTGATACCAGCAATAGTAATAGGCATCTGCGTGATTGTGCCTTTAGGAACATTGCCAATGCTACCAGCTTGCATGCATCTGATTTTGATTACTGAATTCTTTTCTACATCCTTTGTTTCAAGGCTTTCATATTGAATTCCAGTTTCGCTTTCAAATAAATCACCTGCATGAATAGTGCCTGTTCCATCGACTATACGCAAATCACATACTGACTTAGTGGCTAATTTACGTTGCGTGCCTTTGCGTTGAAAACATACACGAGTTAATTCATCGCCTGTTAAGTTATCAACGTTCTGTTTCCATTCGATTTCTTCTGCTTTTTTCCAAAGTTCAAGAATAGCGAATGCCTCGCCCCTCGTTAAATCATATGTAGGAAAGCCTTCGGTCTTTTGATAGCTATCGTCAATGTGTTCAAGCATCGTATTATGGATGTTATCCACACTATAATTCGAGTTCATAATCTATCTTTACCTCCTCTCCTGTATTTGTAACAACTGTAAAATAAAAGATACCAGCGTTGAATTGCCAATCTTTGACAATCACCACGCATGGTACCTTGTTCATAATGCCCTCTGTTATACGCCGTTTAATTTCTGCCACTTTGTATGACCTAGGCAATCTATATCCTAATAGTTTTCGTAGGTCTAACCCAAAACTATCGGTATAGATCATATATTTTTTCATTTCTGTTCGGATAAATAACTCTATCCATTGCTTTATTGCCTCTATCTGTGTATCTTCTACATTTCTTCCGTCTTTGAACACAAATCTATGTGTCTTGTAATCAAATGCGAATGAGCGGCCTACCTTATGTTGTGCATTGGTAACTGTGGCCGTAGATTGGATAGAGTTAGTAAAGTTATAGTCCTTTGGAAACATTACACACCTTCCTTAACTATATCCACGATAAAGAAATGTTGCTCATTTTCATCTGGAATGACTAATACTTTATCCCCTGGTTTCCATAGTTCATCAAGTACTATCTTTCCACTACCCTGTGCACTATATGGAGGGCTACCAGGGCAATCTTTATGAGC
The DNA here is from genome assembly GCA_963539855.1 of uncultured Veillonella sp. GTDB lineage: Bacteria > Bacillota > Negativicutes > Veillonellales > Veillonellaceae > Veillonella. The sequence goes on along the minus strand of CAUTOY010000009.1, from coordinate 27,015 downwards.
AATAGTACCACTATGTCTGTATGAATACGTTGTAATGTGATGTATTAATTGAAAACACACGTATCCATTGGATGCATTGATTTTAAACTTTCCGTCTTTAATTGCTACTTCCCATGGTGATGTACTGATTACTTCTCCTAATACTGCTCCTATTCGTACAGGATTAGTTCTATTTTTGAACTCAGATGCCATTCTACTGTGCCATTCTTCCATATTCTCACCACCTATGACATCTTAATAACCTTAGTCGGTGCTTCGCCATTATGCCATGCAAAGTTTGCATCAGAATAAAACATTGCATGACCAGCACTGCTACTATTCCCAAATGCTCCACCTGCACCATCTGAAATAACTACATGATCATTGTTGCCATATACTAAAATATCGCCTTTATTAGCATAGCCATTAAATGTTTCTACCTTGTAGCCTGCATTTTGTGCATTATTTACAAGCGTATCTACATCAGCTGTGCCAATATCAGCCTGTTGCTTTAGGAATGGACTATAATATGAGCCAGCTTTCACCGCCACATCCACGCACCCATTATCACGATATACGCTTTCATATCCGTTGAGTGCGCTCATTCCTGCATCTACTTGTGTAGCATTAGCAGTACTGTTAGTTGCATTAGGTGTAACAGTTGTAGTAGTGCTTGTTTTATACTTGCTTGTGTCTAGTTCAGCCTCTACACGTTTTAAATCTAATGTCATTGTATGGTTCACTCCGTAATTGTGCTTGCAATTAGTAACTAAGAATTTATCATGAATATCTACTGTGTAATCATTGATGATAATTACACGGCCACTGCGTACAGTATCATCACCTAATAGAGTAAGACTTAGCTTTTCCTTAATCTTATTACTATCTTGAATTGTTTTCTTCGCAATCTGTGCCGTTTGTGCCTGTTTCTTATCGTCTACCTTTATGATTTTCTTAATCAAGCCATATTTCTTGATGCTTTCATCATCTTGGATAGTCGATTTTACAGACTTGCTTTTTTCCTTGCTAGAAATTGCCACGATACTATTACGCATATCTTCCATGCTCAAATCTCTTGAGTAATTGTTAATTGGTTGCGTTATGACCTTATCAAGTACCAAATCCTTATAATCTTCTACATGGATTTTACCTTCTCTATATTCTAGGCGGTATTTGTACCCTGTTTCTTCGGTTGCCTGTTTGATGATGTCTTTTATTACATCCGATACAGGTTGCCCTTGATAGATTTTCTTGATTTTAGTCTTTATATCAGCCACATTTCCAAGTGGTACATCGTTTTCTTTACATACCTTCTTGATTGCCTCTAACCCACTAACTCCATTGAATTGTATTTCAATCTCTGATTTATTGAGATAAAAGCAGTAATCAAAGCAAGTATACGTGTATTTATTAGCACCACTCTGTTTTTCGCTCACGATGATACCTTGAAAGACTACTTCTTCCTTTGGTTCTTCGTTTAATGTTGTAGTAGCGCTCTTATTGTTATTACTTACTTGATTACTAAACTCTATCTTGCCACCAATTGCTAGGCGTGTACCCATCATATTAAAATCAAATGGATTATCTGCTAAGTCAAATGTAAATTCTTGACCTAGCGTATCAATGCCATCTGACCTTTCATAGTTGTTTGTGTAAGCTGTAATTTCACGTGTTTCTGTAACATCCTTACCCTCTTTATCTTTTGTTACGTTGGTATATTGGAGTTTCATTTCTTTCCTCCTGTACTGGATGCAGTACTTTTCGTGTCCTTACTAGCCTCTTTGTTTTCACCGCCTGTATCTGATTGTGTTTGAGTGGATGTATTGGTGTATACATACTCTTCAATACCAATAGTCGCTTTTATATCTCCTACCTTATCCCATGTGTATGATAGATCATTAACTACACATGGCATGTTTAGTATTTCGTTTCCATCAGATTGGATAATACATATCCGCATCACGGCCTTTGTTTGCCGTTGTGCTTGAAAGAACTGTAAGCATTGTAGTCCATCTGTACCATTGCCACGAATGAATGAGTAATCTTTCCCTACAGGTAAGAGCATATTATCAAGGCTTAATGTTCTAAGACCTAACGGCCCTATTAACTTAATATCTCCTCTTAATCCGTTGAAAGTTTCATTCTTTTGTGGCTCATTTATTGTTGGTAATGGATTAGGTACTACAGGCAATGTGATGTACTCATCTGTCAATTCAGAATGAAATACTATGTCTGTAGTTGGTTTCTTATCTAAATAATCTAAGACTTTCCCCACTAATCCATGTGATAGCTTATCAGCATATCTTGTAGCACGTGTAATTGCCATTTTTTGCAATTCAGCTTGCTTAGATTGTATGCGTTGCTGCATGACCTTCTTAGCACTGTCTTGAAATCTCACATTACACCTCCTACATATTACCCATAGCTAACATAATTTTATCCGTGATGTGATTACCGCATGCATCCATGAATTCTTCATTGCCAATTACATTTCCTTGTACTGTGACATTAACAATAACATTGCCTCTGTTATTGGCTAATTGTTGCATGCTTTCATCATGTGGAATAATTTGCGAACCATTTGGTAGATTGATAATTTCACCACGTTGATTTTCATTAACGTATGTAGGGCCACCTTTCCAGTATTCTGTACCTGTTGCGTTTCCATCGCCATTAAATACACGGCCAACTGTTTTGTTGTACAGCCATTGACCGCCCTCTTTAATAGCATCGATTTTATCGCCTGCCCATTGCAATTTATCTTGTACCCAACCAAGAACACCTTCTGCTACGGATTTAATAATGTCAAAATATCCAGTAAAGATTTTTACAAGGCCATTGAACGCCATATCCCAGTTGCCTGTGAATACACCTGTGATGAAATCAATAATGCCACTGAATATCTGCGTTACATCATCCAATATTGGTGCAAGGATTGTCATAAATCCGTTATATAACTCTGTAACCAAAGCAATAACGCTATTAACAAACTCCATGCATCCACTTACAATGCTCTCCCATAGTTCAGCTGCATATGTTGAAATTGCATCCCATACGGATAACGCTACTTCTTTTACTGTATCCCAGTTATAAATTAGCAATGCTAATGCTGTGATGATTGCATATATAGCAAATAACATAGGATTAGCTAACATGAGCATATTTAAAATCCGCACTACTCTAATTACTGTTGTAAATGCACCTGCTATTGAACTAATTAATGGAATTACTTTACCAATAACATTAAATGCAACAAATCCTACTGCTACGGCCTTAATAACAGGCAATAAGAATCCTAGATTTTGAGTACACCACTTAATCACATCACCAATACCAGATATAACTGTTTTAACTACACCCATTGCACTAGTTAGATTTTCTTGGATGCTTTCCTTGTTATCATTTACCACCTGTGCAATGTAGGTAAAAGCACCGCTAAACAGTCCAAATATATCTTGTATTACAGGTGCAATGATTGGCATGATTGTACTCGCTAAGTCTATAAATGCTTTTTGCATGGGCAATAATGATTTACCAATAGTTGCCATTAATGCTGCCTGTTCGTTCTTCATTCGTTTGAGTTGGCCATCTGGAGTATTAGCTAATATTTCATTCTGTTTAGAGAATGTACTATTAACTACTTCATTAATTGCAGCTAACTTCTCGGCCTCTGTGCCATTCTTGATGATTTCCTTTTGTGCCTCTGTAAGAGGTATCTTCATCTTGGTTAAGCCTGCCACATCACCATTGAACGCACGCCCAATTGCTTGCGATGCCACCTGTGCATCTTCTGCCGTTGCATTGATACCGAATTTACCTGCTACAAGATTTGTTAGTGCCTCTGAAAGGCCGTCTACTTTATCTACGGGCACATTCCATTTATTGAGTTCTTGATACCCAGCACGAATAGTACCAGCTGAAATTACACCAACTTTACCCCATTTTGCAGCATAATCATTGAGTTGCTTTTGTGCCGCATCAAGTGCTTGTGTTGATTTATCATAGAGTGAATTATTGTTGGCCAAACTATTACGCAATAATGTTTGAGATAATTCCGCCTGTTTGGCCACATCAAGGGCTTTTTTCCCATATTCAACAATAGCACCTACACCAGCAAATGCACTAAGGCCAGTCATAGCTAATCCCATTTTAGTGATACTGCCAGCAATACCCATGAATTTATTGTTGATTCCACTACCGAAATTACTTAATTTATTTTTCATGGACGTCATTTTGCGTTCTGTATCTTTGGTTGTATCACCAACCTTTTTCATTGGAGCGGTAAATTGGTCTTTAAGGCTCAATAGTACGTTAATACTTTTAGCCATGCTTGCTCCTTTCTACATCTTCCATATCTAGTTTGAAACATGCTAAATAGAATGTTTTTTCTACTAGATCTAAATCAATTAACGAGGATAATGTATGACCTTTATTCATGTAATAGCGGAACATAGATAGTTCCTCGTCCGCCTCTATTACTTTTTTATTTCGTCAACTGGATTAGTAATGCCATACATTGCCAAGATTGATTCGCCTAAAGCACTAATATCTTCAACGCTATCATTGAGTACTTTATAGACAACATCTGTAGGCTCTGCACACTCATATTTATCTTGTAGTTCTTTGCTTTTAAACAAAGGAACGCATGCATAGATAAGTTGTACCATCGCATCCATCACTGTGGATAACGTAGCATCCTGTTTAATTTCATCCATGATGCGTAACACTGTAGGTAGTGGTTGATGAATTACAGTTAATTCACCGCCTAACCCTTTAACGTATACGTCTTTGGATTGAAACCCTTCTTGCATTTTTCTGTTAAGTAAATCTTCTAGTTGTAATTTAGCCATTTATTATCCTCCTCACTATAAAAGGAAAGGCGATGCATTAGCACCGCCCTATTTATTAAAGAATCAAGTCTAAGTAGTTGTAATCAGCAAATTTGAATGGGTAAGATTCTTCTTGAACCTTTTTATTTTCAAATCCATGTGCCAATTCATCCAAAGTAACACCAGTTAATTCGATACGTTCTGCACCATTAACATCAGGATCTGTTAATTTAGATACAATCTTAATGTCTGGCACACTACCATTTTTGATTTTACCTGCAATCTTTTGCGCTACACGGCTATCAATTTTGTGCAATACCAAAGTACCTGCGCCTTCAAACCCTACCAAGCGTTGATGTACACCCATTTCTCCGTTGATGTCTACGGCCTCGTATTTAAGCGAGATTTTAGCCTCAAAAGACTTAACATTAGCGTATAGTTCGCCATCAATCCACACTTTACCAAACTGGCCACGCAAGATTTGATTATGGATTTCTTTATTGTTTGCCATAATTTACCTCCTATTCCATCGTAATTTGGAAGGATAAATCTTCCATAGCATCAAGAATTTTGATTTTAGCAGCAAGATATACAGTTGATTTGAAAGACATTTTCTTTACTTTATCTTCATCCCAATCTTCTGCCTCTAATTTACCTATGCTCAACCAAGCCTCACGTTGATTTTCTACATCGATATAAGCATGATTGTCATACTCTGGATCTAGAATTTCACCATTAACTACTTTAGTTAAGGAGCGGAAGTAAGAGTTTACGGAAGAAATAAATAGATATTGATTGTCCAAATGGTTCTTGTATTTGCCCACATAGTATTTTTTGAATGTGGAATACAAATCTTCCATCATCAAGTCCATAGATTCAACAATGATGATTTTACGCATATCTTCTGTATCGGTTGATGTGAATGTAGTCAATGTATTTACACCACGGCCCACACGTACCACTGCATCTTCATCATCATTGATGAGAAGTAACCAACCTTCATCAGTCCATTTATTAGCATCCTTTTCATTTGTAATGAAAGAGTTATCTACATAATCCAAATCTTCCAATTCGTAGTATGTGATACTTCTATTCATTGGCAAGTTAGCCAAAATGGAAACCACACGTGGTAAATAGTCTGTCATTTTAACAGTTGTAGTTGCATCCGCATCAGCCTCATGCACATAATCGCCTTTCATATTAACGATATGTTTATCATCAGCTACTGTTACATTAGCAACTACGCATTTTACCTTACGGCCTTTAGACAATACGTTACGGCTTTTTGTGTAAGATACTAATTCTGTTTGCCAATCTTTTTCAACTGTACATGCCCAGTTGTATTTCACTTTGTCTAATACCGCTTTTACATCTGCAAATTCTGTTGTAGATGTTGGAACGTGTACTACTACTAATTTGTTTACGTTGACATAGAAACAACGTTTCAATAATTTCACATTTTCTTCTGTGAATTTTTTCTTTGTGATGTCAGCCTCGAATTTGTAGATGTCATAACCTGCAGTAGGTTGTGTATCATCTTTCAAGATGACTACTGCGGTACCACGTTCAGAACGTAATACTGCGGATACTGCCTTTTGTAAAAAGACAATATCAATATTTGGTAAGCCAATCGCCATGTTTTACCTCTTTTCTTTGCATTAAAAAAGCACCCACGCTGTGTGAGTGCTATTATTGATTTTCTTCGCTGGACTGTTGCCCATTGATTGCCAATTCTTCCATGTAAGGTGCATCTGCCTCTGGTCTTTGTTGATAAATTGTTACATCAAAGTTAGTAATGTAAGTCATATCTGCTTTATTGATAGTTTCTACTATTTCATCAGCAGTAAGGCTATATCCGTCAATTATCTGCAATGGAGTTGCCAATAATTCACGGATGCTTTCTCTAGCTTTCAGCAAGTCTAAATAACCTGTTAGCCGTTTTTCATTGAAATAGTAGATATAGATGTTAAGTGTATCTCCCCTTAACAATTCCCCAATATCTTCATTCTTGAAGTCTACGATTTCAATAAAGAATGATGGCCTTTCAAATCCCTCTGATATATCTCTATCATTTACATCACATCCCAGTAGTTCACGGCATCGCACTGTCAATGTTTTGATAATGTCTACTGCAGTAACCACTAGCCTAACCCCTTTTCATCTAACATTTTGTCTATAAATTCTTCTGCCATGGATTGATACTCTGACGGAAATTCTTTAGTTGTCTTACCCATGATATTTTTACCACGAACAAAAGCCTCTCCAGTGTTAGCAACTATTAATTTAGGCTTGCCTTGGTCTTTATGCCCCAACATAACATGACCATGCTCAACTAACCATGCATGAGGTGCGGTATTTTTAACACGCACTTGCCATTCATCATGGCCGTACTTATATGCTCTATCACGTTTTAAACCTTTAATGAGGTTCTTTGTGCCTTGCGTAGTGCCTTTTTTATAGTTTTCTTTTGCCTTTGATTTGAATTTATTCCCTGCACGTTGAAGGAAATTCTTCGTATCCTTTGGAAATTTCTTATTCGCTAAATCCATGAGTTCTTTTGAAAACTCACTAAGCCCTTCCGTCTTAATATCAACACTCATCAGATAACCACCTCTGTGAATATCTCTAACCGCTCTTTGTTAAGATACGGATCCATAACATACAAAATGTCATATCGTTGCCCTTCAATGATTAACCACATATCTGGAGTTATATCATCTCTGTGTCTGCATACGATTTTATGAGTTGTTCTTGCTAGTGTGGTATCGGCTACTCTACCGCTCAATAGTGTGCCTGTCTGTGGTATTACACCACAATATAGATTTCCTATTACAGTATCCACAATAGGAAACTGCCCTAGTTCATTCATCTCTGTGGCTTTTCTATTAGCATGTATTTCTGCCTCATGTTGCAGTAGTGTGCTTAGTCTACCCTTGCGATACATGTTTATACCCCTCCATTAAGTTCATAGAGTACTTATCTAATATGGCTTGCGTTGTAGGGTTCACTATTGCGTTCTCTACTGCAGTATATGTGCGGTTATCGTAGAATTCACCGCACAATGCTAATACTGCAAGTGCCATATCGTCATATTCGTCTAAATCTTTAGGTTCTAACCCTGTATAGGTAGCACAATATGTAATTGCTGCAGGTAGTACTAAGTCAAGAATTGGAGTTGTAAGCGTTGTGATTTCAACACGGATATAGTTAGCTACTATTTCTTTTGTTAATTCACTAACTTTCATCCTCTACACCTCTTCTTCTGTCTTTTTACTGTCTTTTACAACTGTAATATAGCCAGCATTCAATAAGTCATTGGCAATTTCTTCATCATTGATTTCAATAATTTGGTTTAGAGAGGCGGTAACCGCCCCACTAAAACTTACTAATGCCTTATATTTCATAGGATTTTACCCCCTATTAAGCCATTTTCAACACTGCAATGCGTTGTTGATCTACAATCTTGCCGTCCATTTCTACATAACCTGCTACACCAACTGCATATTGTGTGTAGAATCGCTCTTGCAAAACAGAAATCTCTGCACTATCACCACTAATTTTTGTTGCATAGCCTTTAAGGTCTGCGAATACGGCCACTTTATTGCCTGTTGCAATCTTAGGCATATTATCGGATTCGTACACAGGACGGCCTAACAATGTATAGCCATATCCATTAGTCAAATCCTTGTTCAAAATATAATTACCTTCAGTGTCTTTCAATTTTGCACACGCTTTGAAAGTATCTGGATTCATAATGAACACACCAGCACTACGATACACTTGAGGTACTGCAAATTGTAAATCAATCAAATCATCAGCAGTAATTGCAGTTGCTGCAGCCGCTGTTACTGCATTTGTAGCGTTCAAAATACCTTCGATTTTAGAAGTACCATTAAGCATTTCGTTTTCTAAGAATGTAACAATTACTTCTGCTACTTTATTAATAACGTAGTTGACGATATCAAAACCAGTGTTATTGATTAAAGATTTAGACACTTTAGTCAATACACCTACTACATTGCCTTTCAATGTAACGGATTTGAATTTACCGCTTGTGGATTCAAGTTCTTGGAACTCACCAACATATGCACAAGTAGTTTTGGATGTTGATTCATCTTCAACTGCGAATACCAAATCACCTTTTACATCGTAGAAATCAGAGTTTTGAATGATTGGTGCGATACTTTTTACTGTAGCGATGATACGGCTTGCGATAGTGGAAGGAATAACTACGCCATTATCACCTTTGGAAAGGTTTACATCAGAACGAGTTTCTACATCAGAGTAGTTTGTTTCACCTGTACGTAAGAAATTAGCAAATGCACGTTCTTCTGCTTGTGCAACTGTTTTCGCATCTACCGCATCAGTTTGTTCTTCATCAGAACCTACAGACATCAGCTTGCGTTCTTCTTGTGCGAGTTTCAATGTGTTATCAATGTCAGCTACTTCTTTACGTAGACCTTCGAATTTTTTTGTTTCTTCTTCATTAAGGGCACGTGTTTCTTCATCTGCCACTTTTACAAGGTTGTTCATATCTTCAACCAAAGAATTGCGTTTTTCAATAAGTTTTTTTAAGTTCATGCTATCCTCTTTTCATTAAAAAAGCACCCACATATGGTGGATGCTATGCATTAAGTTTAGTTAAAATATCATGATATTTTTGATTGTTAGGCTTTTCTTCTTCATCTGCCGTACGTTCTTCAATATCATACTCCAATGTGCCTGTTGCGGTTTCGTTAGATCTACATTCTAGTAAATCTTCACCCTCATCAGCACGCATGCTAATCGATGTTGCAATATATGCTGGTGTTATGCTAAGAATACTTACTTCACTAACATCAATCGCTTTCAATGTGCGAATTTCAGGCATATTTTCCTGTTTATCCCAGCTATCTTCTAGTTTTCTAAAACCAAAAGACCAACCTTTCAGCTTTCTTTCTTCCGCTAATTTGACTACTTCCGCATCAGATACAGTTGCTTTTGCATACAATCCAATGTTATCTTCACGCAATTCTAGCGAGCCGTCTTGTTGGTCTCCCAATTTACGGCGGTGATTAAACCGCAATTCTACATTATCATTACGTTGAAGTGCCGAATTAAACGCTCCAGTAGCTACTTTTTCAAGAAATTGACCTCTTACATCACGAATTGGCTTACTCAATCGCTCTGTTACGTTCACATATCCCTCAATTGTTGCTGCACCATTACGTACCTCAATCTTCACTATTCTCACCCCCTTTCTCTGCTTTTGCATGTGTTAAATCACCCAATACACCAGTATTTGGTGTGTAAACCTGTTTAGTTTCTGGGTAATAGAATACATTTGCCAAGTTCATGCTTACAAAATCAATGCCCATTGGTGATAAATCTTCACGTTGACGGATTTCGTCAATGTTAATCCAGTTACTATCCAATGCAGTCTTATAAGCATTAAAGCGTGTGAGCATATCAGCTTTAAGCAAATCATTCATATCAAGGCTAAAATACAAGTTGCCTTTCTCTGTTTCTAATAACATTGCCCTATTAATAGCTTGAATAAAGCAATTTACGATTGGCATAATTGTAGTTTTAACAAAAATATTAAATGCTTTCTCATCTGTAAATGTTTTGTCTGTAAAGCCAAATAATTTATAAATTAAGTCTGCATTTGTTTGTTTACTTTCATTTAACTGATTTTCTACGGCTGTACTATCTGCACTTTCAAAGGTAATACCCTTGTTCAGTACGATTACATCACTCTGACCTAGCTTAGATGTCATGTATCGCCATGCTTTTTTGAGTGCCTCTAAGGCTTTTACAGTTAAACGGCCCTCAGATTTTAGGAATCCTTTGCGTACGCCCTTGCTAATTACTCCGTTTTCATATACCAAAGCGTTGTACATACTGGATATATGCATTGCGTTATCATCCAATAAGCCACGGCCACGCACACCATCTTTAGAGTTTCGCACCGCACGCATGATATTGAAGTTATTATAGTAGTATCCATCTACTAAGTAATACACTACTCTGTCAATTAGCTTGCCATTATCTTGTACGCTAACCCTATTTTTAGGTAGATATTGTAATGATATGGAATCATTACCATTCTTGCCTATGTAACAATAGCAAGAACCCTCTAGGATTAGATCATTAATCATGGCTTGTTTTGTTTCAAACGCACCTAGTATTGAATTTGTTTCAATATTCAATAGCTTTGTACGCTCATCGTCCATGATTTCTGTTATCGTGTTTCCATCTCTTTTATATAAGCGAATTGGAATACCAGCAATAATACCAGATATAAGAAACAATGCACTTGCTACGGCTGGCACTGATAATGCCTGTTGCCGTGTAACTGTTGTAGTTGCATCATAGCTAGGAAGTGTTAAATCCACTTCATCTGCAGTATCAATGAATGTATTTTCATCGGCTCGTGTTTCTGTTCCAAACAGATTTTTAACCCAACTCAATAAGTTTCACCCCCTTTCTATATCTGTACTACCCAATCAAGAGCACTATTTAACATGTAATTTTGATGTAATAGGTACATCGCATTGATGCCAGCTACTACCATGTCTACCTTGCCTCGTGATTTTTTCTTATTCACATAGCGGTTCATATTGGTATCGTATACACATCGTGAATTTTCAAAGTTAATTTCTAGTAATTTATTGCTTTTGTCATACAACAAATTGCCTTCTGCTACTAATTCTGCTACCCATTTAGTAGCAGGATGTAACACACTAGAATGTTGTTTGATTTCAACCATGGTATATCCAGCATCTTCTAATTTTTGTGCAGTTGATAGTGCATTATATCTATCGTAGCCAATACCCATGACTGTAACTCCATACGTGCTTTCAATCTCCATTATGTAGCGTTCTATTGCTCCATAATCTACAGTACGATTGCCACATGGTATACAGTTACCTGCATTAATGAAATCACGATACGGAATGCGTTCAAGTTTTGATTTCTCATCTATCCTATCTTCTGGAATAAAGGCAACGGATTGTAATAATACTTGCCCTTCATCCTCGTCATATGCCACCATTGATACAGCACAGTTATCTGTTGTCATAGCCAAGTCAACTCCTAGGAATACTTCACGGCCATTCCAATCGATATGATCTACTGCTCCTTTTTGTAAATCTGCTACATTTACAAAACTCTCACTACCAGCACCGCTATATATGATATTGCAGTGTTTCGTGATAAAGTTTTCACGTTTGCTTTCAATCTCAATAGCCACTTGCCGTTTAGCTTTCAAATCTTCCATGATTTCTGTTACTTCAATTGCTAATGGATTACTTTGTTCTAGTACTTCATCATTAGTTGCCCATCCTTTCGTATCATCTGGCTCATACAATAAGGCAAACACCTTATCATCATCGACTGCACCATTCAATACACGCTTTGCATAGTCCACTTCATCTTCAAATGGATTGTTAAGTGTAGGATATTTAGTTGAAATAATAAACCCTAGCTTGTTAAGTATCGTCAACTGACCAGAACGCATCGCTTCAATAGCATATGTATTAGGCAATGCCCCCGTTTCATCCACTAGGAATACACTAGGCAACTTACCATCCAACCGCCCTGTTGAGTAGTTAAGAGGTGTATATCTATTTTCAGTAATGTTGCAATGGATATAATCACGCAGTATTTTAAACTTTTCTTTGCCATTCATCTTGCCTAGTAGTGCTGGACTACTTCTGATTATCTCTTCAATAGCAGTTTTAATCTCACGAGATAGTGAGCCATCTGGTGCTACCGAGTAGAATTTAGAGAATTTAGGTTCAATGAAGAAAAGCAAAATAAAAAGAACCGCAATTAAAAATGTCTTGCCGTTCTTTCTGCATATCTCAAGTATAGCGTTTTCATATCTTCGTTTGTCTTTATTGTTGCGTTCTACAGTACATAGAATAGCTATGATGAATAACCATTGAAAGCCAGCCATTGCATCATACACAGTAGAATTTGCTTTTAACCCTTTAGGCATGACCATTAGTTTAAGCAATTCACCTATGGTATGCACCTTGTTATCGTCAATCATGTAACGGCTATCTTTACCATTGGCAATAGTAAGAAATTCCTTTACTTGTAGTTTGACATATTTAGGTGCATTGGCTTTGCCCTCTGCCACATCCATTGCGTACTTGTAGGCTGGATGTTTTTTATGCATCAACTACTCCCTCCTTGCAGCACATTAAGTAATGGATCTTGCTCTTCTTCTTTTTGATTGGCTACAAGTACTCCAAGTTTTGCCCTAGATTGTGGAGATAGACACAATTCATCACACAGTTTTAAGTATGTCCTCACCAGCTTTTCTTGTGTTGCTACAAACTCCCTATCAACTGCAAGTGTTGGCCTTTTTGCCACACGCTTATTTGCCGTATTTAACATGTCAATAGCTACGCTAGCTTGAATGATTGTTTGTGTATCTAATCGGCTTAATACTTTAGCTTGCCTTAATGCATCCACAATAAAATGAAATGCTTCCAATTGTGTATTGGTTAGATAGCTTGGCGGTTCTATTTCCGCATCATCAATAAACGCATTTTCTACTGCTATACGTTTTTCTTTTTCTGCCTTTGTTAAATGCTTCTTTGTAGTCCTTGCTGATACAGCCCTTCTCATGTGTCCACCTCCTTTTCTCTGTGCTATGACTTTATAGAATACTTGCTATATAAATAAATATATATTCACGTGCGCACGCATGTCCCATTAGGGAAAATTGTGTAAATTGTGGTGAGCAGTACGGTCTTGGACTTTTTTGTAAAAAAATTATTTTATGGTAGGGGGGGTACTAATTATTTTTTTCAAGTACTCCCTCTTATATTCTCCATGGTCTGCTTTGTAGTGATGCATCTTGCATAATGTAATCAAGTTCTTTTCATCAGTACGCTTCTTCCACGCTTCATGTAATGGCTCAATGTGATGTACATCTAAGCGTTGCCCTACACTAATATAATTATCTTCGTGCAAGCATAGTCTACATAGATGCTTATCACGATCTAATATATTTCTTCTGCAGTCTTGCCATTCAATACTGCTTCTGAACTTTCGTTCTTTCTTCCTGCTATCAGATGCATTTGCATGCTCCTGCTTGTAGTTGCGTTTTGGTTTATGTGGACATTCTCCTTCATGTATCCCTCCACAATAGCTACATGCTTTTAGCATTGCATCCCCTCTACTTTAATACCCTATTGTTATTACGCTTTAACTTTCCATGTGTTCTTCTACACAATCCACAATTAGTTTTTCTTGCATCATTCTGCGTTATGTAGCTTTGACATATTCCCTCATATTCAATTGTGTCTGCAGTACAGATACCATATTTATTATTAAGGCATCTATCTCTGTTACAACATATTCTAGTCATACATCATATCCCATTGCTCTACGATTAATTGCATACGCTTCATCATATGTAATACCTTCACGCTCTGCTACTTTATTTAAGCAATCATCTTTAGTTGGATATTGTCCACTGTGTGTATTGATATGGCATTGTGTACAGAGTTGTATTAAGTTCTCCTTAATATCTCCGCCACCGCTTCCACGTGTATTAATATGATGTGGTTCTATATTTGTTCTTTGTCCGCATATTTCACAATATGGCTTGCGAACTTCTTGTATCGTTTTCTTGGATGTAATTCTTTTATGTTTCATCAAATACCCCTTATAAACTAAAAAGGACCGCATCATACTGTGTTGTGCGACCTGTGTATGATGTAGTCCTTAATAGTGTGTAGTTTTTCTAGGAGGCTTGTTGAAAGTGTTCTCTTCATCCATGCCCACATACAGTATCTCATATATTGAGTGTCAAATAATAGCAACCTTTTTGTAAATTGCATCAAAGTTTTTAATTGCTCTCTTATGTAGATTGTGAATGTTCTGTCTTGAACATCCTACCAGTTCCGCTACTTTTTCCCATGTGCATCCGTTTATGTATCTATCAATCAGTACAGTTCTTTGTTTAGTACTATGGATCTGATTAATCATAAACCTTGCACGCTCTCTTTCTTGAAAGTATGTACTCCACTCTCTCATAATCTCATCTGTAACCGCATCAAGGTTCGCAACTTTATCTGCAATGGTTATTGGTTGACCGCCACTAATTCGTTCCTTACTATAGTCAATTGCTTGTAGGCTCATTATATCCTGTCGCAATCTAAATATTTCCCTCTCCTTACATCTAATGTTCAAATCGGTGTCTCTGATTTGAATTAAATATTCCCTTCCCGTCATCGGCTAATATCCCCTTGCTTTTCAAGATGTTCTTCCCATTCCTCAAGAGAATATATTTTTATATTTCTTGCATTAGCATAGGCCCATTCTCCAATGCAGCCTTTTGAGTGTTGCCAATCTCCACATAATATTAATACTGAACACTTTTCCAGCATATCTAAACAAATTTGTAATCCCTTAGCATAATCTTTTTCAAAATATAACATAGAAAAATTATGTAATGGAGATAGATATACATTATTTCTATCTTTTAATACTAACTTTTTCATAATTTCATCTATTGCCATCTGGTTACTATTTATGACATCTTCACAATTTATTCCATTTGTACTACCAAAAGGATGTGCTACATATATCAATCTCCCATTCATCATTGTGTTACTCCTTTAGCTTGTAGATCATTAACATGGAATACATGGCTATCATCCGCATCAATTGCATCTATTGCCTCTTCTATTTCTGTATTTTCAAATAGTTTCCCTTGCGCTCTTTCACCTTTAACAAACATAACGACTTCTTTTAGGAACTCCATGATTATTTTGTTTTCACTCGTTCCCACTGGTAACCATTCACTTACTACCTTACACAAACTACCTGCTTTATTTTCTAAAGCACCTGTTACTTTAACTTTATCAATCATTGCATCATCATGTTTGTTATATTTAACGCCCATACCTACCAAGTAATATAAGTTTGCTGAAAACTTGAATGTTGGAAACCATTGCAAGAATAGTTCTTTCATCTTTTCATATTGTCTTATCATTTCTGGTCTATATAGGTCTTTCGTTTTTAACTGGTATGTTTCATCACATCGGCCATTATGTTTCATATACGTTACTTTGGTATACTCACCAAATTGTATGTTTAGAATTCTAATCATTTTATAGCCCCCTTAATGCACGTTCTTTTGTTCGCCTTGCTTGTAATAATTGTTTTTGCTGCTTTTCTTCACATTCCCATTCACCACATATCATCTTATTGGCTTTATTTGTGTAAAACCGTTTCCCGCATTGCACACAATATCTTGCGTACTTATATGCTTGCTCCATTCGTTCTCTATTTTCTTTTGCTACTTGCTTTGCCGTCTTGCGTGGCACTATTGGTTTTCCTGCCATACAATCTGGGCACTATGTGTTATGGTCTGTTGGTGTATATAATCTATCACACCTATGACATTTTCTTTGCATTTTTATTACTTGCTCCTATTTATAATTTCCATCAGAATCTATATAATCTCCAATTCTATACTGTTTTGTTTCTTGTACTAAATAAGCCCTATATCCATATCCATGTGATTTTTCCCATTTTCTAAGCACCTCTGTCATCGCTTTACTTAACTCACACAAATGTTCTTTCTTTACCTTTCTCAAATATTCAAAATCAAGTTCAGCGAACTCTTCAGGCAAGTCATAATCTATAAGATCATAAATTACACGCTTTCCATCTACTTCTGGAGCATAATAGTATGGATGACCTATTTCTACGTAATCATCTAATACCTCTTGTTCTAAGTATTCAACATCGTTCTTATCATCCCAGCAATAGCTTTCATTGTAGTTTAAAAAATCATCAATGGCCCCTTCAATACTACTTTGTGGATTACCTGCATCACCATCGAAACTCCAGCAATATTCACTTTTATTTTTTACTAACATTTTTCTGCCTCAATCTCTTACTGTGCACCCATATCGTGCTTTACGCATTTTATGTCTGATTGTTCTCACGTTATCCCCTACATAACTATATGTATCAATTTCTTTGTATCTCTCTTTATTTTGCTCATCTAGTCTTTTTCTATAGTTTAAATAGCTTTCACATTTTCCATGGCAAGCTACTTCTCTAAACTTACACCCTTTGCATGGTACTTCCATAGTTGTCTTACCCATTTATAAAATGCACTATTTCCCTTATAAATACTTCGTCTTATTCTAGCTATAAGTAATTTATCAGAAGGAATTGTCATGTACCCATAATGTGGTATGAATATCCTTTTACCTTCCTTTGTTCTGCACTTTACTATATGATCATGTGCTTTACACACATTTCTATATCTATCATTCATGCTCATATCCCTCTAATTTATTTCCTATTACTTTTACTTTGCCATTATTTACAATGAACGCTAAATCAAAATCTAATTCTCTACCTTTAGCAACTGTATTACACCGCCATTGATATTTATTGCGACTATAATAAACTTCTGCCACTAATGGAGTATCCTGTATTGATTTGCAATCAAACTTTATAATGTCATTTTCGTATATACGCTTTCCAATACAATCTTTTGCCTCACTACCTCTGCATAACGTTCCATCCTCAATTGGTATCCATGAGTAGTTATCATTTTGTACTGCTAATAATCTAATTTGTGAGTAACTTTGCTTGATTTCATCACTACTCACCCATTCAGTTTTATTAGTACCTAATCTAAGGCCTTTATATATGATTGGTTTCATGTTGCCTCCTCGTTTCTACCTATAGGAAAGGGCGGATATACCGCCCACCCTGTTTTATTTGCTCACCGCATCAAGTCTTGCAGTTAATTCTGCAATTTGTGCTTTCATACTTTCAATTTCACCTTGTTTAGATTGTGGTTCATATTCGCTATGTTTACCAAATTTGAAAGATGCGCTTACACTGTACATGTTTTCACTTCCGAATGTTCCTGCAATGCCTAGTAGTACTTTTTCATTTGGTCTGTAATACAAGCCTAATGCTACTGCATTGGCATTGTTGTAATGGCCATATGCAATAGATTCGCTGAATTTATCATCTTTGTTGAATTCCATAGGATGTAGCCCAGCTAATGCAGCCGCACCTGCACCTACTTTATTTACTCGGCCATCTAATCGGCTAATGTCTGATTTTAAATTTGTTAAAGCATTATGCGTTTGATGTTCTAGTACATCAATACGTTGTTCATGATTTGCTAAGATGCGATCATGTACTTGAATTGTATCTGTATTTTGTGCAATTCGTTGTATATTGTTTTTGATTGCATCCTTATGATTAGCTAGTGTGTTATGTACTGCAGTATTGAATTGTTCTTGTGCATCTAATGCGTTATCAATGTCTGTTCGCATTGTATTGACTGCATCATATGCAGCATGTAGTTGCGAACCATTCACCGCATCAGTTGAAGATGCATCTACACGCCCTGCAGCAACGTTCTGAATTTGTCGAACATAATGTTTTACACCGCCATATCCTGCACGGTCTTTACTGCCTACGCTTACTACTGATGTTGCATCTGTACCAGCGAATACATATGTTGTGTTATTAACCATTGCTTGCAATTGATTTACTGCATCATCTGTTACGCTATTAGTTCCTAGCGCAACGCTATTTGGTTTGTCTGCAATCGTATTATTACCAATTGCCGTTGTATCGTATCCTGTGGCTTGGCCATGTGTACCAATCACTGTGGCACCTTGGCCACTTGTTTTGGAATTTACCCCTACCACGATTTGTTCTTGTTCATTACCTGTAACATTGTTGTAGCCCATAATTAGTGATTGCCCTGCTGTTACACTTTGATTATTCGCACCAATTACTGTTGTATTATCTCCGCTAACTGCATTACTTCTACCAATTACTACACTTGATACGCCCCCTGCGTATGTACCATTACCAATGGCAATGGCATCGTATGCGGATGTTCTTGCTTGCGAACCAATCGCATACGTATATTCAGTTAGTGCCTCGGCGTGGCTACCGAATGCGAATGTATTCCGTCCTTCTGCTTTGGAGTTATTTCCCCCTGCAAAAGAATTCGTCCCATTTACAGTGTTATTTTCGCCAATAGCTAATGCGTTATTTGCGTTTACAACATTTTGATAGCCAAATACCGCCGCACTATTAGCAGTTGCCACATTATCTGTGCCACCTACTAAATTATTTGTACCGCTTGCATATACGCCATTTACTACTGCACTTAATACCATTACTGCTAACATCATTTTCTTATTCATCTTATTTACCTCGTTTCGTACTAATACCTTCTCTTTCACAAAAGCCTTTTAATGTCATTCTTTCAAATCCCATTTTTCTTGCTACTTCTGAAAAAGATAATCCTTCGTTTATTAATGCTTTTAGCTTATCTAATCAACTCTTCCTTTTATCTTCTTTCTGTCAGATAAGCCAAAATGCTCTTTTAATGCATCTTTTATTTCCATGTCTGTATAGATTGTTAGCCCTAACACTAACCAATTCATACAATTCTTTGGAATACCTACTGTTGATGTGTTTTGCATAACTTCTCCTAGAATGGAATCTTTTCTTCTTCCTCTCCGTATCCATCAAAATTACTTTGACTTTCATTTTGTTTAAGTCCATAGGTGAGATTTTGTGCCACTACTTCGGTTACGTAGCGTTTCTCTCCTTTTTTATCTTCATACGATCTAGAACGCAACTCGCCTGCTACGGCTACGAAATCACCTTTTCTTAATCCGCTATAAACTTCCGCATCAACCCAACACACAATGTTGTGATAGCTTGTACTTTGCACTTCATTCACGTATTTATTTGTGGCCATTCTAAATGTAAGTACTGGCTTTCCTGTTTTTGTATATCTTAATTCCGCATCAGCTACTACATTACCGCTTAGGAATACTTGATTTATATTTAGCAATTTGCTTTTCCTCCCACTTTTTACATTCACTACTAATTACGCATAGAGAAACTATTGCCATTCCTAGCACTATCCCTATTACGATTCCTATTCCTAGTAATTCCACTCTTTACCTCCTCAATCTTTATCAATCTATAGAACCTGTAAGGATACCCTTCCTCTGATACATCCTCTACTACGCTATCTGTTTCTACGTAGTACCCATTTGGTGGCTGTATATAATCTCTCCACTCACTTGGTTTTAGGATTTCTGTTTTTACTTTTGGTTTTT
The DNA here is from genome assembly GCA_963539855.1 of uncultured Veillonella sp. GTDB lineage: Bacteria > Bacillota > Negativicutes > Veillonellales > Veillonellaceae > Veillonella. Next base: position 7,070 of record CAUTOY010000009.1, on the reverse strand, counting down.
CAAGGTTCTTGCTGCTATTCCATCTACGTTTGAAAGTTGTATCTTTTTCCGAATAACATGCACTGCGTTTTTCTTTGATAAAGTATCTTGCCAATTTAACTGCATCTTCTGCTCGTCCTTGATACAACATCAACTTATGCATGCCATGTGGCCAAAGTTCATTCAATTCATCTGAATATAGTTCTGCATTATTGATGATCATGTGGAAATGTATTCTTGTTTTCCCCTCCGCTATGTAAATGTATTTCAATTCTTTATCCAGTTTTTTATATCTGCGTTTTAGCCTTCTTATAAAATTCTGAATGTCTTTCTTTGCATCTTCCCATGTAGCTGGCTGTTCCTTATATGTGAGTGTGATATAACAATCATTTGTAGTGAAGTTATTATCAATCAACATACGCAGCATTGCTTCCGCTTGTTTTTCATTTTGCTTTTTCTGTGCTTCTGGTGTGATGCTTTTCTTTTTTACACGCTTGCCATTCTTTCTATAGGTTCTTGATGTGTGATAATCAAGTACCTCTATCATGTTCTTAGATATGACTTTTTTACGCTTCCTCATCGTAATTACTCCCCATGGTCGATTTGTTAATATGTTATATCTAGTTAATAAGAAAAGCCTTTAAATAAGCTTTTCCCTAGTCTTTTCATGCCCATGTGTGATATAATTACGTTAGGTTTGGTGCGTAATTACGTGCCTGAAAGGGCTACTTTAATTAGTGGCCTTTTCTTTTTGCCTAGGATAATTGCAATGCATGTCACCTTGTTCAATCTCTAAATATTGGCATGCATCGCAATGTTCCATACATATAATCCCTTTAGCCTGTCTACAGTGTATGTAGGCATGGCTTTTTTTATTGCACTCATCACATATGCTGCAGTGTTTACTCATTACACGTCACCGCATCAAGCAGTATTTCTCTTGCCCTTAATGCAAGATATACTTTGTTTTCTTTAATTGGGCCTTTACCTGTTATACGCAATACATATTCCCCTGTTTTTCGTTTAACAAATATAGCGCATCCATTGGCAAGAATAGTAAAGTCTAAGCTTGTACTTTTATTGCTTACGCTAATTGATGTAATATTTTCCCTTAAAACTTGTATTTCTTCATCGTTAAACATTAAATATGTTTTTAGTAGATCTAATGCTTTTTCTTTTTTGCTTTTCATTGCGTATCACCTCCTTAACCCTGTTTAACATCCAAATTGTAATGCCAGTTGTTAGCGTAAGAACTACATTGATTAATATTTGCCAGCCTTCCGCTTGCTCAATTCCGCAATATAGTCCTAATCCCAATACCCCTAGGCACCATTGCACGGTTGTTATTAGATTAATAATGTTCATCTTCTATGCCCCCTTTAGCCACTTCATATGCTGCCCTTTCATCCACGCTTCAAACTTGTCTACATTGACTAAAATTTGCTGCGGTCCCAACTGCATGCATATTTGGTCAAACTTACCTTCATTACGGATCATATCTATTCTTCTGTAGATATACATCTTGCTACGTCCCCATATCTTAGCTAATGTGCTAATAGGCACGTATTTTGGTTGAACACTTTCCATTACTACATATTCCTTTCTATTTCATCTTATTTTTATAATTGGTATAATCACCTTGAAAGGAGGTGAAATTATGTCTGATATTAAAGAAATCATTAAACAAGCGGATTCTTTAAAAAGCACTATAGGTGGTTTACAGAATCAAATATCATTACAATCATCACCAGTAAACTATTTTCATTCTAGCGATGAAGAATACAAGCGCTATAAAAAGAAGGTTCAAGACTTTACTTCTGAAGCTCAAAATTTACCTAATGATCATTTAGAGGAGTTAATTCTTTTTGTTAATAAAGGTGTCCAGAGCTATAAGGATTTAAAAAGTAAATTCCACTACCTAACCGATTCTACTTTGCAACTTTATTTACTTAACTCACCTAAATTGAAAGTTGAGCCACCACTATATTCAAGTGATTCCCTTTACAGCCCTTTTAAGTCTAAAAATTATGCTCAATGTTATTTTGAATTAGTAACTATCCCCAATGACTTTTATGCACCATATTACTTTAGTGACTCTGATGAATTTCAATTGACCATTTTAGGTTTAAATACTTTGCAACGCTTAGAAAAAGAAAATCATACATTACAACTTGCAGAAGAAAGTCTTCGTATTTCAGAAGAAAGTCTTCATATTTCAAAGGAATCTGCTAAATATGGCAAATTTGCTGCATGGTTAGCTGGTATTGGTATATTTACAACAATAGTAATTGCAATATTATCTTTTATATTCTGATAATATTTAGAATCGCTAGAACCACTGCAATTACAAACATTACTAAATTAACTCTTGTACAATATCTTATGTCTTGCAATGTTTCCTCTGTAGATTGGTTTTCTTTATATTTCAAAGCATCAAAATATTTAAAGATAATCCACTTTTTTTGAGCCACATCATGTGGCTCTTTTTTATTGATATTTCTTTTCCCTCCATCTGCTGACTTATTTTCCATATGTATTTGTAATGGAGTTTTCAATTTTACTTCACCTCTTTCAATTTTTATTTCTCATGCTATACTCATCTCATAAGGAGGTGAGTATATGGACTTATATCTTTTAGATAAAAAGAGTTTTTCTTATTTAGAACAGTTCTATCATCGTAATTTGTCTCCACAACAATTAAGCGGTATTACTGGTCTATCAGCCTATAACATGGCACTCGAATTATCTTACTTATTACAACTAAACTTCATCACCAATACCGATGGTTTTCATAGTGATTCAGAAGGTATTCTTTCTAATAACACTTATGAAATAACTCCAAGCGGAAGATCATATTATGAAGCAGTGTTAGAACAACGTAAGATAGATAAGCATGCCACATGTCGTTCTAATCTAGCTTTATTGCTTTCACTCATAGCATCCATAATTTCTATACTTAAATAACTCCATGCTATTGTAGAATTAATTTAGCTATAGCTATTCCTAATGCCATTGCTGAAATAATTAATGCCAAATCTGTGGTATCCATTTCATATCCCCTTTCTTAATTAACTTTTTAGAGTGTTCTACTTGTTGTGGAGCACTCTTTTCTTCTGATTTCACTTCTTCTAACTCATAACTTGTATATTATGCAAGTTATTGTGTAAAAAAATATCTACTCTACTAGAGCAGTCTAAACCAAGCCAATCACTAATCATTGTAGCCTCTACTACATCAAATTGTGTTTTCCCATTCATTTTACTATTAATGGTTGTGATAGATACACCTAATAACTCCGCTAAATCCGCATATGTTTTCTTATGTTCTACCAACAACCCTTTTAGTTTTTCTAGTTTCATCTTTTCACCTCACTTTTCTTGCACCTTATGCAAGTTTCTGATTACATGATAAGCCTATTAGTAAAACATGTCAACCACTCTATGCAAGATTTTATAAAAGTTTTATAATTTTTCTTGAATTTTATTCAAGTTTATTGTAATATATGTTTGTAAGGGCGATTCTTATTTGGAGGCATATTATGAGTATCGATGAAAGAAATACAATAAATAAAGAAATAGGAGAACGAATTAAATCCATTAGAAAACAAAAGGGCATAACATTAGCTGACCTAGGAGCAAGATTAGGTATTAGTGAAAGCAATATGCAAAGATATGAATCTGGTAAAATTGCTAGTGTTTCTATTGATTTTATTAATAGATTAGCTCCTATATTAGAAGTAAAGCCAGAATGGTTAATTGGTTGGGATAAAGATGATACTCCTCAAGGTTATTATCTTGATTCTGAAACTGCTGAATACGCTGAATACCTTCGCACTCGTCCTTCTGCTCGTTTATTATTCTCCGCATCACGTGGAATTTCAAAGGAGGATATGGAAAAAGCTGTTGAATATATTGAACTTTTAAAATTAAAACATAATAAATAATACTATTAGGGGTTGTTAGTGTGATTGTAAATATAATCGAATGTGATATTCCTAATGTGAAAGCTATTTCATCTACTGGGGAAGATGAAGGTGTTCACAATATTTATATCCGTAAAAATATGTCTATTGAAGATATGCGCAACGAAATTAGACATGAGTTGCTGCATATCATTAATGATGATTTCCATATAGATCAACATGTTAATCTTATTGAACATATGGTAAGGAGAAAAGAACTTACTGATGATATGCTAGAAACTATTGATTTTTATCATCATGTACTGTAAAACTTTCCAATTATATTATGTTGCTTATTTTATAGGAGTTATATTTTATGTCTAATATTACGGATGAAAGGCTTGTAGAATTGCGTAGATCCGCACCGCCACCATATGAGCCTGAACGTTTACCTTTTGATACCTTTAATTTACTCACTCCTGAATTAATTAAACTATCTTCCGAGGCGAATATGGCACTAGGTGAATATAAAGGCTTTTTAGTTAATACACCGAATCCTATTTTGCTTTTATCACCTATCACTACACAAGAGGCCGTGTTATCTTCTAAATTAGAAGGTACTCACGCAACGCTTGAAGATATTCTTAATCATGAAGCTGGTAACCAAACTGATATTCAAGATGATGAGTTAAAAGAAATTCTAAATTATCGTTCTGCATTAAAACATGCATTAGATACTATTTCACCATATAATCAATTATCCAATCCCAATAGTAAAGAACCATTAACAATAAAAATTATTAAAGAAATGCATGCCATTCTCCTAGATAATGTTCGTGGGTCTACAAAACATCCTGGTGCTTTTAAAAAACTACAAAACTATATCGGTGGCTATGATTTTATTTCTTATACACCTGTTTCTCCACAACTAACAGATTCTTATATGTCTAATCTAGAAATGTATTTCCACCATGATGAGATAAATCCATTAATTCAAGCAGCTATTATTCATGCACAATTTGAAATGATTCATCCATTTGAAGATGGTAATGGACGTATAGGCAGATTGCTAATTCCTCTATTCTTTTATTATCGTGGAATTATTCCATCTCCCATATTCTACATGAGCTCTTATTTCGAACGTAATCGTGATGAGTATATTCATAATTTAGCCAATATTTCTAAAAATAATAACTGGGTATCTTGGATTTATTTTTTCCTAAGTGGCATAATTGCTGAATCCCATAACAATACCAAGAAAGCTTTGAATATTTTAGCTTTATATGAACAATTTAAATCTTTAGGTGATTCTATAAAATCATATTACTTCATTCCGATTTTAGACTTTATTTTTCAGCATCCTATATTTACAAGTAAACAACTTATCGAAGAAATCAATGCTAGTAAGCAAACTGTATTTACACTTTTGAATAAAATGGTAGATCAAGATATTTTAATTAGTTCAGATAAAGCTAAAAACAGAACATTTATTTGTCCAAAATTATTAAGTATTATAGATAGTTAAGTCTAATATTTTAATCTTTTTTAGACTATATATTTTTATAGTCCAATATATCTCATTATATTGGACTATATTTTTAAATAGTCCAATATACAGAAAAATATTAGACAAAATAAAAAAGCCCCTATCTAGCTACTACTAGATAGAGGCTTGATGCCTTAGAGACACCGCATATTTATATTATACCATACCTCTAAGGCTTATTTCTTATACCATTTTTTAGCCTAGGAGGTATTTTTAATGTGGTGTGAAACCGTAACTACCAAAGCTGGTATTACTAAGTATAAATTTCAAGAACGTTATATAGATCCATATAGCGGTAAAACAAAAAGAATATCTGTTACCTTAAATAGTAATAGTAGGCAAGCCTACAAAATCGCACAAGCTGAATTACAAAATAAAATTGACTTGGCCACTAATACAGACATTGCCAAAGATATGACATTGAATGATGTTGTATCTGAATATTTAGAATCTAAACGTGCCTTTAGAAAATCATCTACACAATATAGTATGGACAATCTTCACAAACAGATTATGAAATGGTTTCCTAGTGATATATTACTTTCTAAACTTTCACCATACATTATTCAAAGCACCTTTGATAAATTCGCTTGCCAGTATTCCTACAACTATACAAAACTGGCCCTTAGTCTTATTAGACAATCATTAAAGTATGCAAGGCGCATGGAATATATTCATGATATTTCCTTCTTAGACAATATCGAATTACAAAAGCCAGTAGCGGATGTAGACCGCATCAAGAAACAACGTTCTAAATTCCTAACTAAAGATGAACTAAAAGATTTACTTGCACAATTGGATACTCTCAATCATCATGTATCCCTACTATGTGAGTTTCAATCTTTAACTGGCCTTAGATTTGGTGAAATGGTAGCCTTACGCACTCAAGACTATGATAAAGAAAATGCTGAAATAGATATAAACGCTACTTTATCTAATCGTGGTAGCTTTTCTGACCCTGCTATGCGTCTTCCACCAAAGAATGTTCATTCTATCCGTAAGGTAAAATTAGATGCAAGGGCTGTACAAATTATTAATCACTTTATAACCGCCAATCAAGCAAGGCGATTATGGAAATCTAAATTTGCTGACCTCGGTTATATCTTTGTAACAGATGGTGGATTGCCATATGATCTACATTATGTAAATCGTATTATAAAAAAACTTGGTTTTCCTAAGCCAGTAAGCACCCATACCTTTAGACATACTCATATTTCTATTCTTGCTGAATCTAATGTTCCTCTAAAAGCTATTATGGAACGTGTTGGCCACAATGAACCACGTACTACACTTGCTATTTACACTCATGTAACAGATGAAATGAAACAGGAAGTAAATGCAGCAATTACTAATATGGGTAAAGTACTTGCAAATAAATAAAAAATGAGCCACCGCATCATGTGCAGTGGCTTTTTAATCCTCATATAAAAGGGGCAAATATTTGTTTTTAAAAGGGGGCAATAAAGGGGCAAATTGTTGTTACAATGCGTTACAATTTGTTACTCTTTATCTTTCAAATATCCTTGTAAATGCTTTATCTGTTACAGTTTGTTACAATTCGTTACAATCTGTTAAATAGTCAATAAGAATGGTGCGGTTGGAGGGACTTGAACCCTCACGAGCGTACGCTCACCACCCCCTCAA
>CAUTOY010000008.1:0-30754 GCA_963539855.1 uncultured Veillonella sp. | reverse complement strand
CCACGCCATAAGGACATGTGTTGAGGTTACATACACGAGCCATTTTACAGCCTACAGCTACAAGTGGTAATGTACCGAAACCAAACAACTCTGCACCAAGCATAGCCGCAACGGCTACGTCGAAACCAGTCATCAATTTAGAGTCTACCTCTAATTGAACGCGGTCACGCAAACGATTAAGCATCAATGTTTGATGAGTTTCAGATAAACCAAGTTCCCAAGGCACACCAGCGTGTTTTACAGATGTACGACCAGCCGCACCTGTACCACCGTCATAGCCAGAAATTAAGATATTATCTGCTTTTGCTTTCGCAACACCAGCTGCGATAGTACCAACGCCAGCTTCAGAAGTCAATTTAACGGAAATGCGAGCATCTTTATTAACGCATTTCAAATCGTAAATCAATTCCGCCAAGTCTTCGATGGAGTAAATATCATGATGCGGTGGTGGGGAAACAAGTTCTACACCTGGTGTGGAGTGACGAGCCTTACCGATTTCAGGATACACCTTTTTACCTGGCAATTGGCCGCCTTCACCTGGTTTAGCACCTTGTGCACATTTGATTTGCAATTCTTTGGCATGAATCAAGTAATTTGCAGTTACACCGAAACGACCGGATGCAATTTGTTTTACTTCTGAATTCATGCTATCCCCATTAGGTAATGGTTTAAAGCGTGCAGAATCTTCGCCACCTTCACCGGAGTTAGATGTAGAGCCAAGACGATTCATAGCAATAGCGATTGTTTCATGCGCTTCTTTACTGATAGCACCATAACTCATAGCGCCTGCTTTGAAGCGTTTTACGATGGATTCTTCAGATTCCACCTCTTCAATAGGAATACCGCCGCCTACAGGATAGTTCAATTCCATTAAAGAACGCAATGTAACGTGATAATCATTGCGAATCGCTTTAGAATATTCCTTATATTTCGCATAATCCCCATTGATTAGAGATTCTTGCAATAGCTCAATAGTCTTAGGGTTGAATAAATGTTCTTCCCCGTCTTTTACAGGGCCATACCAACCACCTGGTTCAAGAACAGATTCGTCTTTTTTGAAAGCGCGATCAAAACGAGCTAACGCTTCTGTAGTAACACCATATAAACCAATGCCACCGATACGTGTTGGCGTATTTACGAAATATTTTTTAATGAAATCCGAGTTAAGACCTAATGCTTCAAAGATTTGAGCACCATGATAGGAACGTACTGTGGAGATACCCATTTTGGACATAACCTTCATAATGCCACCAACAGCAGCCTTAATATAGTTTTGTTCCGCTTTTTCTAATGTAATATCACCAAGGCGTTTGCGCGCATGTAAATCTTTTACTGTTTCAAATGCCAAGTAAGGGTTAATAGCAGTTACACCATAACCAATCAATGTACAGAAATGGTGTACCTCACGAGGTTCACCAGATTCAAGGATCAAGCCAATTTCTGTACGCAATACTTTACGAATCAAGTGATTATGAACAGCTGCCACTGCTAAAAGTGCTGGAATTGGCGCATGGTTCTCATCAACACCACGGTCAGATAAAATCAATACGTTTTGATCTGTACGTGCTGCTTCTTCTGCTTTTTCACACAACTCTTTAAGTGCTTCACGCATTCCGTCTACACCCTTAGATGGGTCAAAAAGAATTGGCAATGTAACAGATTTCATACGACGGCAATCAAGGGCTTTGATGGAGGCCAATTCTTGATTTGTAAGGATTGGTGTACGCATAGACAATGCATAAGTACCAGTCTTATTAGGATCTGTTAAGTTGCCGGAGTTACCAAGCATTACGCGTGTAGATGTAACCATTTCTTCACGAATCGAATCGATTGGAGGGTTTGTTACTTGCGCGAACATTTGCTTAAAGTAGTTGTATAGTAATTGTGGTTTTTCAGAAAGGATTGCCAAAGGCGCATCGGCACCCATTGCGCCAACAGGATCTTTACCATCCTTTGCCATAGGCACAATCATGCGTACCAAATCTTCTTGAGTATAACCAAATGCTTGTTGTTGCTTAAATAAATCCTCTACAGCTGGGATATCGCTTTCATCAGCTTGTGTAATTTCAGACAAGTGAATAACGTGTTCTTTTACCCATTCATCATATGGCAATTCAGTCGCAATGCGTTGTTTGATTTCATCATCGGAAATTATGCGTTGTTCTGCCGTATCGATAAGAAGCATTTTGCCTGGTTCCAAACGACCTTTAGCGCGAATATTTTCCGCATTTTCATTCACAACGCCCACTTCGGATGCCATGATAACACGGTCATCTGTTGTTACATAGTAGCGAGCAGGACGCAAGCCGTTGCGGTCGAGAACGCCGCCGATAACAGTACCATCCGTGAAGCCCATAGCAGCAGGACCATCCCATGGTTCCATCATAAAGCTATTGAATTCGTAGAAGTCATGTTTTTCTTGGCTCATGAGCTTATTGCGTTCCCAAGGTTCAGGAATCATCATCATGATGGCATGAGGCAAGGAACGACCTGTCATGTGCAAGAATTCCAATGTATTATCGAACATAGCAGAGTCAGAACCGCTATCATCTACTACAGGGAATACCTTTTTAATATCAGGGAACAATGGAGACTCAGCTTTACCTTCACGAGCATTAATCCAGTTTACGTTACCGCGAATTGTATTAATTTCACCATTGTGAACTAAGAAACGGTTAGGATGTGCCCGAGCCCAGCTTGGGAATGTATTCGTACTGAAACGAGAGTGAACCATTGCCAATGCAGATGTAAAATCTAAGTCGCTCAAATCAAGGTAGAAGTCACGCAATTGACCAGGAGTCAACATACCTTTATATACAATTGTTTTAGAGGACAAGGATGCAATATAAAAGTCGCTAGATAGTTCCTTACTCAATGGAATGATACGCTTTTCCGCCAATTTACGGATAACATATAATTTACGTTCGAATTCCGCGTTATTTGTTACATCAGGACCTTTACCAATAAGAATTTGGATCATCCAAGGACGAATAGCAGCTGCTTCCTTACCAACTTTAGTACCATCCACAGGCACTTCACGCCAACCAAGAACGACTTGTCCCTCTTCACGTACTACTTCTTCAAAAATACGTTTTTGCTCATTGCGAAGACTTTCATATTTATGCGCAAAAATCATGCCCACACCATATTCGCCTGCTGCAGGTAAATTGATGCCCAACACTTCGCATTCACGTTTAAAAAATTCATGTGGAATTTGTACCAAGATACCAGCACCATCGCCTGTATCCTTATCTGCACCAGCACCACCACGATGTTCAAGACGCTCTAAAATACGCAAGCCATCATCGATGATATCATGGGATTTTTTGCCCTTAATATTTACGACAAAACCCATACCACAGGCATCTTTTTCAAATTGGCTACTATACATGCCATTTGCTTCGAGTCTAGCCTGATCTAAACGTTGTTGTTCAATAACGCTATCATTCATCTCCATAGCTTTTGTACTCCTTCTCATATCACTTGATGTTTCACAACCTCTATAATCATTATATATAAGCCTTGTGAAAGTTACTTCCATTTCAATATTCATATAAAATTTAAATTCTATAGAATTTAATGTCTATACACAGTATACCAAAGTCCACTGTAAATTGATAATACAAAAACCGCAATCTAACTTGCGGTAAAATCATAGCCATATGCGTATTTTGTATACATGATTCATTATATGAAAATAAAAAGGGGGACATTTTTCCACCAGCCGATTCTACTTGGCCCTCAAGGCTTCGTATGGCTAGCGTCAAAATTGTATCCCCTTCCCTTACCAGTACCACTACTGGTAGTTATACATTAAGCAAATACTTCATCAAAGCGTGCTTCATCAATCAACGTTCCTACATAGAAATCGCTGAAGATACCATATCTTGCACTCGCTTCTTCAAAGCGCATATCATAAACAATTTTCTTGAATTGGATATCATCATTACTAAAAATAGTAACTCCCCATTCCCAATCATCAAGACCAACACCACCTGTAGTGTACTCAGATAGTACTTCTAAATATGGTCTACCAGTGATGCCATGTTCACGCATCATCCTGCCGCGTTCCTCTTGGGGCAACATATACCAATTATCATTGCCTTCACGTTTCTTCGTCATATTATAAAAACAAATATATGTATCCTTTGGTACAGTTGGATACAATTTCGCATCCACTTCAGGCGTATCAAGCTTAGCTTTCACATATGCACTAACCTCTGTGACAGACGTATAAGAATACGTTTGAACAAGCACAGACGCAATTGTTAGACGGCGGAATTTACGTTCCCATTTCGCCAAATCTTCAAGAGATGGCGCCAAAATCCACAACAAAAGATCGCCCTTATAACCATTCACATCATAGAATGCATAACTGCCCTCTTTGGCTTGATGCATAGACTCCAACTCAGCCAAAAACGCCTTTAACTCACTGCGAGCCTCAGCCTTCTCCTCTGCCTCAAAACAATTCCAAGCACTAAAATCCATGGAAAACACCATATGTTGACTATGCCAACCCTCTACTGTAGGAATAGCCTTACCCATAAAATCACTCCTTTTACATTAAATTATATTAAAACACATTAACCGTTAAGCTAGCTGGAGCCTATTGACGCCCATACTGAACCGGTCACGTAGAATTACAACCATTGTACAAGTTCCTTAGCCTGCTTCACCCCATCAGGTATCCCAATCCCATCAAACGGAGTCCCAATCAAATACAAATTAGGATAATGTTCTTTCACATGGTCTCGAACGGCTGCGATAGCAGCGCGATGGCCCACATTATATTGAGGCATACAATGAATGAGGCGATTAATCTTGATCCACTCTGGATTAGCTTTAAATTTCATAATACGTTGAATTTCTTTAAGCGCTAACGCAGAAAGTTCTTCATCACTATAGCGTTCCACCACATCATTGCCAGGTTTACCGATAAAAACGCGAAGAACGATTTTATCATCCGGCGTTGTTTGTGGCCATTTTTGATTTAATATGGTACACGCCGTTAATGGTGTATCTGTTTTACGAGTGATTAACAAACCAGAGCCTTTTAGTTCGCCATCAAAGGACCCTTTATCAAAGGCCATGATTGCAATAGCACAACTGGATTGTTCCATATTGCGTACGCCATCAAAACCAGCATCTCCGATAAACCAATCGTTATACGTAGCTGGTGGTGTTGAAATAACCAATATATCAGAGGTTTCTTCTCGACCATTCACATTATAACGATACACTGCATCTGCATACGATATATCTCGAACGAGAGACTTCGTAGCCAATGTAACATTAGATGGCATTTGATCTACAATAGCACTTACCACGCTTTCAAGACCACCTGTTAATTGTCTAAACATACCGGACTGTGATGCGGTTCCTTTTGATGCTTTTAGATTTCCATTCCTTTGCTGAATACTAGATTGTTTCTTATCAAATTGAGCATCTGTCATCGTCCCTTTACCAGCACGAGGAACATCACCTTCATTAACAGCGCCTTTGGCGGCCTTGGAGACACCAGCCTTTTGGTGACTCATCTTAGCAGCAATCATGCCTTTAACCATATTGCCATATTTTTGTTCTACTTGAATAAAATGTGGAAATGTAGATAATAGACTGATTTTATAAATATCACCACCATAAATGCCCGCCAATAATGGTTCAATTAGTTTATCCATCATTTCTTGACCTAAATGATAACGGAAGAAATGACCAATCGATACATCGCCATGAGCATCTAAAGGATATGGTTTCTTAAAATAATCAAGACCGGCACGCAATTTACCTGCCCAGGAAATCAAAGTGGCTTTCACAAAAGGCATCATTTCCGTAGGGACGCCCATGATGGAGCCACCAGGAATTGGATGAATATTACCGCGGTCATACACATAGGCCTGCCCCGTTTCATTAGATACAAGCGTATCTGCTAGACCAAGGTCTGTAATGAGATCTGTCATTTCTGTTTTGCGGCCCAAGTATGAATCTGGTCCTAACTCAACAACAAAATCATCCACTCGTTGCGTTTGAATTTTACCGCCAAATCGAGGAGCCTGTTCATATAATTGTATCTGCCAATCTGGTTTGGCATGGCCTAAATAATAGGCTGCAGCAAGCCCCGTAAGTCCACCACCAACAATTGTTACCTTCACTTATTAATCCTTTCTCGTATAGCCTCTACCATGGCCTCCATAAACAGGGTATTTCCATTGGGCATAGGCAGACGTTCATATGTAGCCCCAGCATTTTCAACGATGTTACGACAAATAATATCATTGTCATACAAAATTTCTACATGATCGCTAACAAATCCAAAAGGAATACATACAATCCGTTTTGCTCCATCTATAAGAGCCTGTTCAATGACACTTTCAATAGTAGGACCTAACCATTCACCATAGGGGGCCGAACTTTGCCATGCCTGATACCAGTGATTAAGACCTACCATTTTTGCAATTTGATTTGATGCTGACATGACTTCATCTTCATAGTTACCAACCGTTGAAGTAGGTACACTATGGGCAGAGAAAATATAGGCTGTATCAGCTCGTAATGGATTCACTGCCATCAACTGTGAACACCAGTATTCAAAAAACGGCGGTCTATTCCACCAGGATTTGATTATTTCACAAGATATATGTGGATACGCTTGTATTATAGAATGTAATTTCCGTTCATATGCGCCGGTTCCAACCATAGAATAAAACGGCGATGTGACAATACATAAAATAGAAGTATACCCTGCAGTTGCTATAGATTCTATAGCTTGTTCCATGCTATTAGGCATATGAAGATAAGCCAAATACATCATGTCTATATCCAACAGAGATTCAAGAGTTTTCTTCTGCTCTTCTCCCATCATCTGTAACAGCTTATTATCCCATTGTCCGATAGCATCGTAACGAGCCCTTAGGACTTCCAATTCTCGTTCTGTCGGAATTTTTCCGCATCGAATGCTCATCAAATAGGGTAATAAGTCAGATGGTTGACGAGGTGTACCAAAAGATAATAACAGTATAGCCTGCTTCATATTACCGGCTTTCACGAGCCCATAATTCACGGCTCTTTTCATGAACATAGTCTGTCAACCAATGCAATTTTTCTGGATCTGCCTCTGGGAACACACCATGCCCTAAGTTAAATATATGTTTGCCATGGCGAACGCCATCCATTAAGATTTCATCTACCACCTTGGCTATTGTTTTTGTATCTGCATATAAATAAGCCGGGTCAAGGTTCCCCTGTACTGTCTGTGTAACACCTCTATCCTTAGCAGCCCCAAGAGAGCTTCGCCAATCTAATGCGATGACATCAAGAGGTAATTTAGCCCAAGTAGAAACAAGGTGGTCTATACCGACACCATTCATAGCGAGCGGCAAGTTAGGGAATCTAGATTTTACTGTGGAAATAATACGTTTCATATGAGGGAAAATAGCTTGCTCATATTCTGTACTATTAACGGCACCCACCCAAGAATCAAAAATCTGTAAAGCATTAGCACCAGCGTGCGCTTGCATTGACAAATACTCGATGGACATATCCGCTAGTTTTTCCATTAGTCCATTCCAAATTTTAGGTTCGCTGATTAACATCCCACGAGTTTTATTATAATTTTTCGTAGGACCTCCTTCAATAAGGTAAGACGCGATGGTGAATGGTGCACCACAAAAGCCAATAAGAGGTACATCAAGCACCTCAGTAGTCAACAACTCAATAGTCTTGGCAATATACTCTACCTTTGTTGCATCAAATGTATGTAATCGTTCAATATCTTCTATACGGCGAATCGGAGTATCAAATACAGGTCCTACACCAGGTTTAATATCCACATTCACGCCAATGGCCACCATAGGGCTCATAATATCCTTATAAAGAATAGCTGCATCAACGCCGTATTCTTTAACAGGCAGTTCTGTCACTTGTGCGCAAAGTTCTGGTTGTTTGGTAATTTCGAACAATGTGTACTTCTCTTTTATCTTACGATATGCAGCCTGACTGCGCCCTGCTTGGCGCATATACCATACCGGTGTTATGCCAGGGTTCTTACCCTGAATCATATCTAAATAAGCAGTATTCAAACTTCCACCCCTTTCTACAAAACACACCCATACATGTATATAAGATTTTATATTAGAATGTCACGCTCATATTAAAAGTGTACCCCAAAAGTGATGAATATGCAAAGCCACTTATTATCTATATTTTCAGGAGTAGAAATTTATGTACGTTGTAATATATGCGTATCTATGCCAGCAATCGCTTGGCCCATATAATATACTTGTTGCTGACATGTAAACAACCAAATTTGTTGATGTTCACCAAGTTCAGCTAACAACTCAAGTGCACTCTTTTGGCGATCTTCATCAAAACGGACTAGGATATCATCTAATATGATTGGCAATGCATCCACTTGGTACGAAAAGACCTTGGCTAGTGCCAAACGCAATGCGAGATATACCTGATCTGCTAAACCACTAGACCAATGATGAATCGGTAATCGTTCACCCTGTTCATTCAAAAGGGCTAAACCGTCTTGTAATCCCCACATATCAAATGTATAAGTACCATTCGTTAAACGTTTAATATACTGAGATGCTAATTCTAACATCTTTGGTTGTGACTCTTCTTCATATGATTGTTGTGCCCGTTCCATACAATGAGCGATGACAACTTGAGTTGCCCAATCTTCCAAGGCAGATTCCAATTCAGATTCTAACTCTTGTCGTTGTTGAATAGCTTCACGTTGCTCTTGGTCAGATCCCAATGCACGCATAGCTTCAACGATTTGACCTCTCTTTTCGTAGAGATTAGCCATCGCATCTTTGCGCGCATGTAACTCTTGGTCTGCATGAGCTAACTCATCGGTCCAGTTGTCTTTATTACCTTCACGCAAGCGGCGATAGAATAAATCTTTATTCTCACCATCTGGAGTTAACAAATCAAGCTGTACTTGGCTTTGTTTATAAATCGTTTCCCATTGCTTAAACTGATCTTCATCAATGAGTTTTTGACGATATTCATTGGCGCCGGATAGTCCGCTTTTTTCAAGCAATGCTTTTTGTTCTAGTAAAAGCTCCTTTTCCTTGCGATGCCAATTATCATACTCCATACGATAGCTCTTGCGCTGTGATTCTTTTTGTTCCCAACGAATCATTTGTTGTTGAAAGTTTTTATATTGGTTATAAATACGTTTTAGCTCAGTAGGAGACACAGGGGCTTCAACACCAAGGTTATACCACAAGGTAACGGCTTGGTCCTCAATAACGCGCAACGATTCCTTATGTTCATCTAAGCGTTTCTCATATCCTTCAATGGTCCGCAACTGTTCATAATACTGGTCATATTCATGCTTCATACTAAAGAAGTCATCTTCATCGAGACTCTTAGCAGCCCCTTCAGGAATCCACGCTTGCCATTCAGCTAGGGCTTTTTCATAATTAGCCTGTAGTTGTTTGCCTTCATCATTGTAACGTTGCTCAATAGCTGCCGTTTCCAAGTTCGGTACATCTGATGCCGCCACAGGTAAAGGTGCATCCAATTGCATTTCCAAATACGACTTACGTTGCTGTAAGCGTTCTAGTTCACGCATCAACCGAGCTACATCGGAATCATCTACATGACGAAGGCGCCATCCATACCAGAATAACCCCAGTCCAAGTATTAATAAAATAATACCACCGATGCTATATAGTACGGATTCTAGTGCAATAAGTCCTGCTAGCGACATCAATACACCGACGACGGCTCCAATCCCACCAATACGCTGCAACCAAATCGGCATCGAAGCCATACGTATGGAACCATGTTCTCCAAGTCGAGACTCTAGATCTACAATATCAGCCATAACAGCCTGCAACTCTTGCTGAGCCCAGGTGTTAACAGGACCATTTTCACTAGTGTCAACAGATGTACCATAGTCACTGATTTTTGGGTCTTTTTGTAAGGATGGTGCCTGGCTTTGCCAATATACTAATTGGTCCTTTGCGGTACGCAATCGTTTAGATAAGCGTTCCCCTTCAAACCAATTCACATCAGTTGGAACGGATTCATCCTTGCGCCATGAAGATTGTAACTCTCTCGAGAAATCAAGTTGCTCTTTAACCTTAGCAATGTAGGCTTCGCCTTCTTCACACTCACGGCGTAATTGTTCCCACTTTGCACCTTGTTGAATCAAATCCTCTATATCTTGTCCATAGGTAGTAAACGGACTATTAGGGTCAAAATTTTCCGGTTTTAGTGCTTCTTCTTTATCAAGCCAAAGCTGCATATTCTGACGAGCTTCACGAAGACCCTCATCGATACTAAAAAACGTATCCCGATCTAGTGTGTCAGGAGATGTAAACTGTTGCATACGACGACGCGCCTCTTCGCTACGTCGATATGTATCCCATGCACGAAGCACCATCTCTATGCCTTCACGATAATCTTGCCATTCTTTAATTTGATTCTGAATTTCTGCTTCTGTATCCTCGGAAGCCCTCAACGCTTGTTGTAATTCTACATACTGCGTTTCATGTTCACCAAGTGCAGATAAACGAGCCTTATTTTCCTGTAATTGCTCTATCAAAACATTGATGCGACGTTTACCTGATGCAGACGCAACCAGTAAGTCATTAGCATTGGTTTCAATTCTTTTTACTACACCACCGATTTGCTTGCCCCCTTCGGCCCCAAAGAATCTAGCTCGTATATCTACTTCATTGAGTATATCTACGCCTTGAAGATCCTCTAACGTAAGGCCGAATATGCGATTATACGTTTTTTTATCGAGCCCATGCCACCACAATTGATTCGGCTCAACCTTTATGTTAGGCTCACCAGGAGCGTAAAAATCTAAATTCTTATTTTGTCGGCCTAAATGATAAGCCGTTCCTTCTTTCTCGAGCTCAAGAGACCCACTTACATAACCATATTTTTTATGTTTACCGCCAAACAAAAGAGAGCGCATGCCTTCTAACAAGGAGGTCTTACCACTTTCATTAGCGCCATATACAAGCTGTACACCGTTAAGACCTGATTTAAATGTCCAGTTTTTATACGGTCCAAATGAGTCGAGTCGAATTTGTTTAATCTTCATCGTTTACCCCCATTAACACCGTAACCCCTTCCATTTCACTGCGTTCCATAACCCATTTCAGTACATCGTCTGATAATAAGTCTAAATAACTGCCAAGTCGTTTAGACTCAGGACGATTGACCAAGATTTGACGTACTGCCTCAACATCAGTAACGGTTTCATCATAAGCACGCAAATAGTCACCTACCATATCAGATAACAATCGGCGTTCTGCTAAGTTAACAACAGGGCGCGTCTTATTAATCATGCGATAGGGCATAACAAAAATAGATTTACTCTTTTCCTCCGACTGTGATTCTCGTAACCATAATTTACGGACCGCTTCATCAACACACAAGCGATGAATTGTGCCCGTCCCAACTAAATGTACAGATACCAAGGTATTCTTATTATATTTTTTACGTAAGGACTGCTTTTTATGGCTCAACAAATCTAATAGCTCCCGTTCGGTTTGTATGCCTGCAATATCGATTTTAATATCTTCAAAACGAATGGCACTGGTCTCAATAAATTCTAATTCACAATGTCCATTATGTGATACGTTGACCATATAGCATCCTTTTGCACCAGATTCCTTCCGATGTAATCCTTGGGGATTGCCTGCATATACGACCATAGGTTCTTCTGAAAGCACCTGTGCCTTATGGATATGACCTAGCGCCCAATAATCCATGGCGCCTTGCATGATATCCGTCAAGTTACAGGGCCCCGTTACATCATGATGTTCACTCCCTATACTAGATCCGACCGTTCCATGCATGATAGCGAGGGAAAATTCATCTCGTTCAAAGGCTTTATATTGCGCAGCAAAATTAGATTGTTCATTGCCATGACCACAGCTAATGCCGTAAACACCACCAACTTCAATATTATTAACCATCAACGGAAATCGTTGTACCTGTGTATCCGAAAACACATGTACATTATCAGGCATTGATAAGCCAGCGCGCCAGCTTTCAGCAGGATCATGATTACCTTGCACCATATATACGGGAATATGCGCCTCCCACAAGCGATACATGGCACGCACAAATCGAACCTGAGCCTCTAAATTATGATCTTCACTATTATAAACATCGCCGCTAATCACAACTGCATGAACATGTTCTCGCACGGCGATTTCAATGATATTATTGAAAGCTTCATATGTTGCTTCTGCGACGGCACGATCTACATGCCGACTCATCCCCATAGCATATTGAAAAGGAGCCCCTAAATGAAGGTCTCCACAATGTATAAAACGAAAGGGTTGCATATTGTCTCCTTTCCTAACTTATAGAATACTAATATCTAATTATACTATATATTTCCATATAATATATAAGATATCATATTGTAAACTAATTTATTTATATAGTTGACAATCAGTACTTAAGAATACTACAATTACATTGTAAATATATTCGTTTTTATAAGTTAACAATAACAAGGAGGCTATAATGGCACTTCCAGTAGAGCAACAAACCCAGGTGGGTTCTTATGAAAAAATATTAACCATTGCCAATCGTATCTTACATGGTGGCGAAATCACTAAAGAGGAAGCTATCGATTTAATCCACACCTCCGATGAAGATACTATGATTTTATTGGCTATGGCAGATAAAATAAAACAACATTTCAACGATAATTCCGTCGACATTTGCGCGATTGTAAATGCTCGTTCTGGTAAATGTCCTGAAAACTGTAAATTCTGTGCACAGTCTGCGCACCACAATACAGGCGTTCAAGAATATCCATTTATAAATGATGAATCGATTTTAGAGGCTGCTAGAAAAGCAAAAGAAGCGGGTGCTATTCGCTTCTCCATTGTTACAAGCGGTCGCAACACTTCCAACCCTAATGAATTCAATCAAATCTTACGCGTATTAAAAGAAATTCGCGAAAATATTGGTTTAGAAATTTGTTGTTCTCTTGGTTTATTAACCTATGAACAAGCTCTTCAATTAAAAGAAGTTGGTGTTACTCGCTATCACTCCAATATCGAAACGGCACCAAGTCATTTCCCTGACATCTGCTCTACACATTCCTATGAGGACAAGATGTCTACCATAGAAAATGCTCAAAAAGCGGGCATTCGCGTTTGCTCTGGCGGTATCTTAGGTCTGAACGAAACTCTAGAACAACGCGTAGAAATGGCGTTTGAACTTAAACGCCTTAACATTGATTCCATCCCATTAAACATATTAAATCCGATTAAGGGTACTCCATTCGAACATAACAAAGCGTTAAAACCTATGGAAATTCTACGTACCTTCGCTGTATTCCGTTTCATTTTACCTCATGCGTTAATTCGTACCGCTGGCGGTCGAGAAGTAAATCTTCGCGATTTACAATCGTACGCACTAAAAGGCGGGCTTAACGGCATCATGGTAGGCGGTTATTTAACAACGGGCGGTAGATCCCCTCAAGACGATTTACAAATGATTAATGATTTGGAATTAACCCGTACAACCGCTCAGCTATAAACTAACGGTTGTTTCCAATCACTAGTGGAAATCTTAGATTTTACCTATCTACAAATACTGTAACACCTTTGCGTGTTTACAATACATTTACACATAAAAAATACCTAGCTAGTTGCTGTCTAGCTAGGTATTTTTATATCTAAAATATTAAATTCAAACTATTTTATTGCCATAACAATCTATAAATGGCTTGACCATTCGTATTGCCTTCAATCGGCTCAGGATCTTTATCATAGTCAACATTATCATATTGAGTACCGTTTGGCATATACGCATCTACTTCTAGAATTTCCATGGTCCGATTATAACGGCTAATATATACCTTATAACGAAGTTCATCGCCACCAGGTTCATTAACTTTTAGCCAAAGAACGGCATCATAATCGCTTTTTTGAACACTATCATTATCTATAAACAGTTGATTACCTTTGTCATCAGGACTTACATAGTACCAATCAGTCGCTTGTGCTGTATTCGAATATGTTATGAGGCAAAAAAAGGCCATCAAAGCTATAAGCAACTTCATAGTGGCCCCCTTTCTACCCCAACAACAAAAGTCTTATAACTAGAGCGTTTTTTTTAAATATCTTTAAAAAAAATAAAGAGAAGATATTATTCTCCTCTATTATCATATCAAGAAGTATGGCATTTATCAACATTTAATAAACGAAATTTACATTTCATCTAAATTTCATAAAATATATTTTATAAGTTCATTCTATTTTCATATTATTTACTTATAATCACTATATCAAATGATAACTATAAGTAAATATTCCCTGATTACTTTTAATGTATTTATCTCCCGACAAGTAATACTAACCCCAAACCTACTACTTGTTTAAATACATAGGTCATTTGATGTTAATACTAACACTCCCCTTACATGAAAAAGGACTCCATACGGAGTCCTTTTTTCGTTGTTAAACCTATTCACGTATGCAAAACGCTGCTCTAGGGCAGCGTTTTATTTTGTAATTCTCGACCTAAATCAGCTGGTACAGGTGCGATAACAGTCACCTGATCAGATTGTCCATATGGTATGAATGTCAACGAATAGGCATGTAAGGCCTGTCTCGTATACGGTTTATTCCGCGTGCCATACATGGCATCGCCAACGATAGGATGACCAATATGAGCCATATGAACACGAATTTGATGAGTTCGTCCGGTTAGTAATGTAAACTCTAACAACGATTGTACATCATCATGTTCAATCACATGGTATTCGGTTACAGCATCTTGACCAAAGGGATCAACACAGCGGCGATTATCGAATACAGGATCTACACCGATAGGTTCATTCACTACACCATCAACTGTAATAATTCCTTCTATGAGACCGCGATAAATACGGTGAATTAGACCTTCTTGTAACTGTTTAGTGTAATATTGTTCTGCCGCACGGGTTTTGCCAAACATAATAACGCCTGTTGTATCTCGATCCAAGCGATGAACAGGCCGAATTTTGTGTACTTCGCCACGTTTAGCATAATAGCCAGCCACAAGATTACTCAATGTATGATGTTTTGTTTGACCTGCCGGATGAACCAGCATAAATGGAGGTTTATACACCACAAGTGTGTGATCATCCTCATAGAGAACCTCTATAGGCCCTTTTTCAACCTCTACACCATAGTCCTTATCTTGTGGTAACTCAATCGTAATAACATCGCCTTTTCTTAGCATACGCTTGGAATGAGCAACGCGGCTATTCACCTTTACACGTTTTTTCCGAAATATCATCTGCACATTTCGAGAAGATAAAGAAAACCGTTCTTTTACATAAGCAGATATTGTCGTATCTACATCGTCTTTTACTGTATATGTTCTCCAGCTCATATTACCACCATTCGTTGATATATGTATTTTGTTTAGGATATACCATATCTAGATAATCTATCCAATGAGGTTCGCCTTGTAATTTACCTTCAAACTCAAGCTCTTTAGCTGAAACAGTCCCCATCAACAGAGCTGCTAGACCACCAATGTCTATGGTGATGTCAATTTCATCCACAGATTCATGAGAAACGCGTTTTACGTTAGGCAAAGTGCATTCACCTATAGTAAGAGCAAACACACCATCATTCCAATCGCATAATGTATCAGTAACCTTTACATTTAGGGTAATTGGCATCATAACGGCTTCTGGATTAACCGGTACCGTGGCCAATGCAGTTTCTACGTCTACGATACGCGCCATCATATACGGCATCGTCGTATGACCTGTTTTTCCATCAGGAACAAATTTATAACCGGTGTCATGCAAACCCTCATTCCAGCGAATGCTTTCACCTTGAGAACGATGGTTATAAAAATAATTAAGCAAACCACGTTGAGCACGACGTGTTGTATATACAAATTCCGTAACTGGAATTTCAGGGGCACCCAAACGATATACAGCATACCCTTCAATTTGGCCTTCATCATTTTTTACGACCGCAATGTTCACACCTTCAGCAAAGAAACTGCCCAATAAACGTTTCCACTCCTTCTCACCGCGCTCTGCATAGCCGCACAAGTCCTTTGTATACGCTTTGTAAACAGGATCAAGCAAAGTCCATTGTTCTACATCATTTAACAATCCAAAGGATAGTGTTTTATCCGTCAAAGGACGCAGATTCTCTAATGGCATCGTCTGTACCCATTGATGAGCATACAAGTCCCAGCCATATTGTTGGTAAAAGCCCGCTTTAGAAGGCATTAAAATAGTAATACCTTGGCCACGACGTCGCAATTCCTCTAATGAGTGCAATAATAATGCACCACCTACGCCGCCACGACGTGCAGCTGGATGAGTGGCAACTCCCACCATGTAGCTAGTAGGTAAGATAGCACCTCGTACATTGATGTTGTATTGGCGCAAATGAACAGTGGAGAGCAATTGCCCCTCTTGAATACCTACAACAGTATTTTCTGGTTCATAACAGTTGGAAAAATAATATTGAAAGAACGGATCTTCCTTTGGTTCAAAACAATACGCCCAAAGCGCTTCTACTTGTGGCGTATCTTGTGATGTAGCAATTCTAAAATCCATACTAGTTCCTTTCTATCCTAAATAGCTCTAGGCTATATATTTCATATAGTAGAATGTATTTTACCACTCTACCCTTTATTATAACGGAAAAGAGTGGCACCATACAGTACCACTCTCATATTCGTTATTAGATTGACCTAATTATTTACCGCCGTTTGCATTATCTGCTTCATTAGCATATACAGCATCATACTTTTCTGCAAAATGGTGAGGATTATAAGATTCTTTCGCTTGACGAAGACCAGGCAAGCCCATATCTTCTTCACGATTGATAAACTCTACATTGCTAAATTCATGGCGGATGAATTCATTGTTAATTGCTTGATACAAACCGCGAATATCTGGATTGGCTTTTTCGATGTGAATTAAAGCCATTCTATCATTCATTAATTCGCCGATACTGAAAGCCTCTACGCGACCAAACAACTTAATAGCACCGCCTTTTAGGCCCAATACATCCCAATGATCAAAAAGTAAATTAATAGCCACTAATTCATCTTCAATACCTTCTTCGTGATGGGTTTCTACCCAAGACGCTGCTGTCTCACGACACAATGGAATGATGTCTTCTGTAATTGGCACATATTCATAGTTAGAATATTGCATACGGAATTGATTCAAGTGATTTTTCTTTTGACGGAATTTCTTACCGGACAAATTGATAAGATCTTCAGACTTATAAATATATTCGTAGTTATCACGGTCAGGTGTGAATACATAACGGCCAGGGCATAATTCCTCCATCCGTTCTTTCACAACCTTGCTAACACCTTTGAAAATGAATGGTAATTTATTTTCTACAAACCATTCTTTTGCACGCAATAAACCATCGAGGAACTTCGCATCCTTACCAGCAAATGGAGGCAATAGGAATGGATCGCGCTTACCACCACCTTGGATGTACAATACGCCATTTTCCTCAGCCCAACGAATACCATAGGCGTCTTGCCACATATACAATGTAGTAAAGCAATTATCCGACGCTTCGTAATGATGTTGTTCAAAATATTTATCGATTAATGGTTTATCTCTTAATTCAAAACGTTTAAATTCTAAAATAATAATCTCCTCCTCTTCAACACTTAAGGTTGCTAGTTTCTAGCTACACTTAAGATATTTATTGAACCTTCACCTTTTCGCCTAGTTCAAAGGTTCCCTTGGTTGTAATAACTTGTTCGCCTTCATTAAGACCTGTCATGATGGACACATACTCATCTTGCTCATCCCCTACTTCAACGACACGTACGTCCACCGTATTATCAGCGGTTAATACATATACATATTTACCATCTTGATTTTCACGTATTGCCGCAGCAGGAACAACGAGCATCTTAGCTTGAGCACTAGATTCAATGGTCAAACTATAAAATTCACCGGCCTTAATGGCTCCTTTTTCATTATTGAAAGTAGCCTTAACTAATACACTTGGTACATTTTCAGGCTGATTTGTATCTATATATGTCAACTCACCTGGGATATCTGAATCACCGACATGTAAAGACACTTTAATGCTTGATTTTGCTTCTGGACTAGCTAATTTCATAGCCGCATCACGAGGAATACTCAATGATGCTACCATAGGCGTTTCTTGTTGTATCAACATAAATGGACGATCTGCAATCGCCATTTGACGATCTTCATTGTAAATAGCAGTCACCACACCAGCTATAGGAGCCGTAATATTAGCAGCGGCTATCTGTGCGGATACTTGAGCAATTTGTGCTTCAATAGCAGCAACGCTCGCGCCATTACCACCACCCCCACTTGTGGTTGTCACAGTTTGAGGTCGGGACCGTTCTAGAATACGATTATATTCCTTTTCTGTAATATTGCCAGCTTCGCGCATCTGACGTGCACTTTCAAGCTGAGCACTACTAACCGTAGGCGCCGTCGTTGTTGTTTCAACAGCAGGCGTATAGGATTGGGCCGCACTAAGCTGACCTTGTAAGGATGCTAATTGTTGTTGAAGTGCAGACGTATCAATTGTCGCCACCACTTGACCTTGCGTAACCTTATCGCCAACCTTCACAGCATACGTAGCTGCACCTGATACGGTTGGCGTAATGGTGGCCTTATTAAGAGCCGTTACATTCGCTTCATTATGAATTTGTAATGGCATATCTTTATAAGTAACATCAGCGACAGATACCGTAGATGTACCACAACCTGAAATCGCACTTACAACAATGACCAACAGGGCCATTACAGCACCAAGTCGAAATTTGTTCATACTTTCACCTTATCTCTATCCATTGTATTGATTTTTATCAATACCTTAGTATATCACAAATTCAATAAGAATTGTATGAAAGCTAATTCCCTATATGATTAGATATTACTTGGCAGAAATAATATCTGTTATAATATTCATAAACAAGTATACATATGGAGGTCTCTCATGGAAGAACGTATGGATTTTAGAATTTTAAATAATGGTAGCTTTGTGCCATCCATAGGATTCGGCACCTATAAAACAGGCACGCCGGAGGAAACAGAACAATCTGTAGCCCGTGCTTTGCACACAGGATATCGTTTACTCGATACAGCTGCCTACTATGGCAACGAAGAAGCCGTTGGCAAAGGCATCAAAGCATCTGGCGTTAAACGTACGGATATCATCATTACCACAAAAATTTGGCATACTGATGCAGGCTATGATAATACGATGCGTGCCGTTGAAAGCTCTCTAAAAAAATTAGACACTAATTATATCGACATCATGCTCGTTCACCAACCGTTAGGCGATTACTACGGCTCTTGGCGAGCTATGGAAGAATTATACGACCAAAATGTACTGCGTGGGGTAGGCCTTTCTAACTTTTACGAAGACCGTTTAATCGACTTGCTATATCACTGTAATGTAAAACCTGTAGTGAACCAAATTGAATGTCACCCATTCAACCAACGTCAAGGCCTCATTCAATTAATGAGAAAACATCAGGTTGTAGGCATGGCATGGTCTCCATTCACACGTGATCGTCAACCTATATTCGACCATCCCATCATTAAAAGCTTAGCTGAAAAATATGGAAAAACAAAACATCAAATCATCTTGCGTTGGCATATCCAACGTGGCATCATTCCATTACCAAAAGCAACCAGCCTGGAGCATATGGAGTCTAACTTTGACGTCTTTGACTTCAAATTATCCATTACAGATATGGATCTCATGGAGCTACTTGATCAAAAAGCATTTTTAGAAAATCATCATACTGCAGCTGGTCTTGAAAGACTATTACAATTAAAATAAAAAATTAAACCACTTATATCTCCCTTCTTTGATATGTACTCATTTTAGGAATAGATATAAGTGGTTTATTTTATTGTAGTTTATGTTAGTATACTTTATTTTATTTAGGTACATTAAATACGGCTTGAACAAGTATCATATAGGCTACAGTGCCCGCACCAATAGATACAAGCATATTTCGCTTCCATAGATGTAAGCCTACGGTAACAAGCAATGCGATCAATTCAGGTATTCCGTATGGATACGATAGGACAACGGTTTCTTTAAAAGTATATACAACGAGCATCCCCATCACAGAGGCAGGTAGTGCTTTACCAAGATAGAGCACAAAGTCTGGTGCCTTTTTACCGGGTGGGAATATGAGGAACGCCCCAAAGCGAGTCAATAATGTACCTGCTACTACGATAGCAACGGTCATAACCATTTCTATACTAGTCAAGGCGCACACCTCCCCACTTATACGCAATATAAGACGCTACAAGCATACAACTCATAGAGGTAAGCATAAAAAGGGATTTGCCTACTACTAATAGCATAATGAGTGCTACAACGGCACCCGCTACACCAAAGGCTTTAATCCTATTATTCTTAGCATTCAATAACATTTCAAGGAATATAACAATAAATAGGCCCGGTAATACGAAATCAATGCCCCGTAAATCTACAGTAGCCAACAAATTCCCGAATAAGCCCCCTACAAGAGTACTAAATACCCAAAATACATAGTTAAGCCAAGACACATGGAAATAGAACCACTTCTCATCTACATCTTCTGGAAGTTTAGTTGTAGCGTTGATAGCAAAACTTTCATCACACATCCAAGCTACAGTAGGGAACCACTTCCAGCCCATATTCACATAGCGCTGTAACATAGGCAATCCATAGAAAAAATGACGCCCATTGACAAACATGGTCAAAACAAAGGCATTTAACGGATCAAAGCCCGCCATGAGCATGCCAATAGTTACGAATTCCATAGAGCCTGCGAAAATAGTAGCTGCTAAAACAGGCGCTGTCCACCATGGGAAGCCTTGGCTCGTCGCATACAGGCCAAATCCTAGTCCTATGAAAAAGAAACTAATCCCCATGGGAATCATAATGGGAAGTGCAAAGGAAAAGGCACTTCGACGCTTTATTTCACTCAAAGGGCTCTCTCCTTTCGAAATCATACATTGTATATAATGAGTGTCAAATTTTGATAGCTTTTACCAAATATATTACAAGGCACGCATTAAAATTTCGCGAGCTACTTCTGGTGTTACATCGCCTTTTTCACCAAGTTGTGTCATGCCATGGTCCTCTAATTGTTTCACAATTTTATCAACTGCTTCTTCACCAAGACCATAGTCTTTCAAATGGGTAGATACGCCAAGGGACTCGAAGAATTCACGAGTTTTAGCGATAGCCTTATCTGCTTTTTCTTCGTTTGTACCTTCTGTGATATGCCATACACGTGTTGCATATTGTGCCAATTTTTCAAGTTTGTCTGCTTTTTTCACTTCTAACAATGCAGGCAATACGATAGCTAATGTAATACCATGATCAAGATGGTACGCCGCAGTTAACTCATGACCGATAAGATGTGTTGCCCAGTCTTGTGGCACGCCGGCACCAATTAAACCATTTAATGCCAAAGTAGAAGCCCACACGTGGTTAGCACGAATATCGTAGTTTTCTGGATTCTCTACTGTTTCTTTGCCGATTTCAATCATAGTTTTTAAAATACCTTCGCTGAAACGATCTTGAATACGGCCTTCTACAGGATATGTTAAATATTGCTCTGTGGTATGTACAAAGGTATCAATAACGCCATTCTTAACTTGTTTTTCAGGCAATGTGAAAGTCAATGTTGGATCAAGCATAGAGAACTTAGGGAATATTAAGCTACTGAATACAGGGTATTTACCGTCACCATACGTAATAACTGCACCATTGTTCATTTCGGAACCAGTTGCAGGTAGCGTCATAACTGTACCAAATGGTAATGGGTTTGGTACCATTTCTACAGGAACCTCTGGCACACCAGCTTTCATAACCTCAATAACGGGTCCATCATAGGTAGCGCCCATAACGATAAGTTTTGTAGCGTCTACTACAGAACCGCCGCCTACAGCGAGAACGAAATCTACGCCATGTTCTTTAATGAAAGCTACCGCACGTTCACAAGTTTCAAGAGATGGGTTTGGCTCAATACCGCCGAATTGTTCTACCTTGCGTTTGCCAAGTGCTTTCACAATGCGATCAATAAGACCACTGCGCACAGCAGATCCACCACCGTAAGTAATGAGTACCTTTGCATCCTTTGGTACCAATGTATCCAATTCATCTAAACGGTCTTTACCAAATACAATATGTGTAGGGTTATAAAAATCAAAATTATACATAAGTCCTCCAGTTTTCCGGCATATAGATATATGCCTCTACATTAGAATTATATAAAAATATTTAAAATATAAATCTACTACCTAACGATTACACATTCAATATAACATATTAATCAATATATTATATTGAATTGTATTATAAATGAGCTAAAACTTCACCATAGTTTTAATCTATAGATAACTGATATGCTTTTATCATATACAAATCCCCTTCATCCATGGTAGGATATAACCATTATAAGACTTGAAAGGGATGATTATATGAAATTAAAAACATTATTAGCACCATTACTTATCGGTGCTCTTGCATTTGCTATCGCTGGTTGTGGTAGCACATCAAATCAATCAACACAAACACCAAAAGAAATCAAAATAGGTGCCACTGCTGGTCCTCATGCTCAAGTGGCTGAAGCAGTTGCCAAAGAGGCTAAAAAACAAGGTATCGACCTTAAAGTGGTAGAGTTCTCTGATTATGTAACACCAGATAAAGCGTTGGCTGATGGAGATATCCAACTCAATGCATACCAACATGTCCCATTTATGGAAAACTTTAACAAACAAAATGGTTCTAACCTTGTAGCTATAGGAAAAACAATCTTAATGCCTATGGGTTTATACAGCAATTCTATACACAGTGCACAAGATGTACCGAATGGCGCTATTGTAGCAATTCCTAATGATCCAACTAATGGAGGTCGTGGTCTTGCCTTATTAGCTAAAGCCGGTCTCATTACATTGAAAGATGGCGTTGGTTTCAAAGCAACCGTTGCAGATATTACATCTAATCCTAAAAACCTTCAAATTCAAGAGCTAGAAGCAGCGCAATTACCTCGTAGTTTAGATGATGTTGTAGTCGCTGCGATTCCTATGAACTACGTTCAAAGTGCTGGTCTTAACGTAGAGAAACAAGGTTTCTTCTTGGAACCTAAAGATGAGCCTTTAGCGGTTATGATTCTTGCTGTACGTGCTCAAGATAAAGATAATGAAACATACAAAAAAATTGCTGATATCTATAAATCTGAAGCAATCAAACAATTTATTGATGAAACATTTAAAGGCTCCATTACATCGGCCAATTAATAAACAAAATCTCCATTCTGTTTAGGATGGAGATTTTTCTGTTATAGCCATATATAAGTAAAACAACGCCCTACATTTATAGATAAAGCGTTGTTCATAATGTCTAATTATTCTTCTGTATCAAATGTAACATCCAACGGTTGGCGTTCCACAATATTGCGGTATCTCACCTTAGGATATCCCATCAAGATGCCACCAGCGATGATTTTATCATCCGGTACACCTAATATGTCTAATAATGGTTTATATTCAGCTTCACCTGCATGTTCAAAGAACCCTGCCCAGCACGTTCCAAGACCTACTGATGGCGCATATAATTCCGCATAAGAAAGGCAAGAATGACCTGAATCATGAGTACGATGAATGTCTTTTTTCGAACCAATGGCAACCACGAGAGCTGGTGCATCGCGTAGAATATATTCTTTCCCCTTATCTACTTCTGCTTGAGCTGCACGAGCATAGAGACGCATAATTGGCACGGTTTTTGCTGCTATGTGCATCCATTCGAGTACAAGATCCGCAATACGACGTAATTTTTGTTTATCTCGAATTACGATATAGGAAATACCTTGCGTATTTGTCGCAGTTGGCGCCATACGAGCCACATTCAATACCTTGCGAATCAATTCGGCAGGAACTGGTTTATTTTGATAATTACGAATGGAACGACGGCTACGTAAAAATAACTCTGCTTGTTCCGGCGTAAATTTAGTTTCTTTTGTAATATCCACTTGTTCAGCACGCGGTGTTAGGTCGCTATCTAGAGCAAGCGTAGGGCATACTGCAACACAATGACCACAGGAAATACATCCACCCTTACCTGTTTTAGGACCATCATCAGTCATAACAAGAAGGCCTGTTGGACAATCGGCTACGCATAGACCACAACGAGTACAGACTTCTGTATTCACGGTAAATAACATAGTAATGAACCTCCAAACACATACTATAAAGCCTATTATACCATATAAAATCAATTCGTAGGATAACAAAAAAATATAACACATATGTTAATGAGTTAATCTTTACGCATTAACATATGTGTTATCTAGTCATATCATTTCTATTCGAAGGATTTAATTAAGTCCATATACTGGGCCTTATGAGTCAATCGCCAAGAACCAAAATCCGCTTCTGATGCGTCATTAAGAATATTGGCTAATGCTTCCATAAATGCGGGAATGTTTTCAGCTACAATATTCCCAGCCATTTTACCAAAGCTTTCAGAACCCATATGTTCTGAACCGCCATCTACGATGATGAAAGCAGGTTGTGGTTTCTTATCTACGAGTTTTACAGCGCCGTGAAAACCAATTTCCCCAATTTGATGGGTCCCACAGGAATGTGGACAGCCAGAAATATGTACCCTCGGTAATTTTTTCGTATCAATACCTTTTTCTTCAAGATGTTCAAAGATAGCTTTTAGCAAGCCATTCGAATCTTGCATACCGATTTGGCAAACTGTAGAGCCCACACAGGATACGGAACGACGAAAATCATCGCGTGCACTATCATCTGTTAATTCCGCAATTTTTCTAGCTTCGTCAGCTGTCAAATTGATGAAAAACAAGGCTTCATCCGGTGCAATACGAGCTTCCACTTGGTCTAATGTAACGGCATAATCAAGGGCCGCCAATAGATGTTCAACGTTCGCATCGCCACCAACTGGGTGGTATTCCACATAGTACAGACCTTCTTGTTTCTGACGATGAATACGATAATTTTCTACCGAATCATCGCGTTTGCCCGTCTTCGTAATTTCATAGGCATAATCTGCAGGATTAATGGTCAATTTTTCAACCTCTTTCACCATTGCCAATGTTTCTTCATAGGTTTTGATGAAAGCTTCCGCGCCCCCCATTTCTGCAGGCATATAGCGTGTACGTGCTCTGCCACGATTTTTAAAATTACCATGATTAGCAAATACCATGAGCATAGCTTTCACATGATACAAAACATCCTCAGGTTGCACATCACGAACTACAGGAATACCGATGCGGGGATTAGGACCAATACCGCCACACGCATATACATCAAAGGTATGATGTTTTGTTAAATTGAACCCAAGGTCCTTAAACGTAGCATGTGGTGTGCTATCAAATCCATTATCAATCCCCATCTTAAATTTACGGGGAATCTTAATATAAAACATTTGCTCCATAAGAAATTCGCTAATAGCTGCCGCATATGGTGAAATGTCAAAGGTTTCGCGAGGATCAATACCGCGTAAGATACTGGCTACAACATTTGGATTGTCACCGCCTGCACCGCGATTATAAATACCATGTTCATAACATTCCTTGAAGAGCTGTAAAATAGTTTCCCCATCGAGTCCATGCATTTGTAAGCATTGGCCGGTTGTGAAATGAATATGTGTAAGATTGTACTTGCGGATAGTATCTGCTAAGAACTGCATTTGTTCTTGTGTGATACGACCACAATTAAAACGCCAACGGCTCATGCCTGTAGCAGCACCACGTTCGGCATAGCTACCATAGGCGCCAGACTGGCCCTTATAATCCGCAATGGACATTTCTTTCTTATAAAACTTGCGTGTCATATCTTCAAACTTTGGATAATCTGCAATTAAACGACCTTTTACTTCTTCTGTAATCATAGTACTACCTCTTGGCTTATATTTATTAAGCATATATAGAAACTTTTATAAGACCATTATACGCTTATAGAATAGTAGAAAACGTATCCATAGTCACAAATAGATATATCAATAACTATACATTATTATTACAATATGTAATAATAATTATTTTCGATTTTATAATCCAAGTATTATTGATACAAAACTTTATTTATATAATAAATTACGCTTAGATACTTCATCCAAACACAAAACATATTTATAACAATATATAAAAAAAGCAGCAGATTTAATATCTGCTGCTTTCACAGTCAATATGATTATTTTAACTATTATGCCTCACCCTGTGTAGGATTATTATACGCATCTTTATCTATAGTACCCATAATTTTATCAACAACAAGTGCATTTGTTAAGGAACCGGATACGTTCAAGCATGTACGGCCCATGTCGATTAATGGGTCAATAGCAAGAATCGGGCTGAGAGATGTGAAGTACGCTCCAAGGCCTGTGCCACTAAGGGATACAGATGCGGCCATTGTAGCCGTACCAGGAACGCCTGCAATACCAACGGAACCAACAGCGATAACGATAACGCTCATGATGTACATTGTCAAATCAAAGGGAATCCCCGCTACATTAGAAATGTAAACTACCACAAGAGCTGGGAATACGCCGGCACAACCTTGCATGCCTGCAGTAGTACCAAAGGATGCTACTGTATTAGCAGTTGTAGCATTTACGCCAAGACGTTTTGTTAATGTTTCAACAGTCAACGGCAATACGCCCATAGAGGAACGGGATGTGAATGCCAACAATAGTGGAGCTTTTGCTTTCTTGAAATATGTAATCGGATTATAACCAAAGCTAGCAATTAAGATAGCTTGAACGACGAACATTATCAAAAGACCAACATAGAGTAACACTACGAAAAGACCCATATCTAAGATAGCTTGCAGGCCACGTGTTGCCAATGTAGATGCCAATAAAGCAACTACGCCGTATGGCATAAGGCCAATAATGAAATCAGCAACCCAGGAAATCAATTGATGAAGCTCATCAAATAGCTTTGTGAAGATTTCCATGCTATTTGTACCCGTTTGTTTTAAGAGACGAGCTACGCTGCCCAAGATGATGGCAAATACTACGATGCCAATGACATTTGTTTCTGCCGCAGCTTGAATCGGATTGCTAGGAATCAAAGCACGGAACGTATCAACCATCGGTTTGATTTCACGGATTTTTTTACCGGACTCAACGATATCAAATCCTTGACCCAAGCCAAAAGCATTACCCAAGATAAGACCTACGATAGCGGCCACAGCCACCATGCCTAGGTTAGTGGACACCATGGCAACAACTAACTTCTTAAGATTGGTCCCAGCTTCCATATGCAAAATAACATGTACGATGGAGATAAATACGATAGGAATAACAAGCATGCGGATTAAGTCGATAAAACCGCCACCCACAAGAGAGAACCACTTCGTGCTTTCCTTGATATAGACCACCTTAGATGGATCATCAGGGAATCCAGCAATAACTTGAATTGCTACGCCTAATACAGCACCAACGATAGTGCCAATAATAACAAGATTACCAAAGGATGTACCCTTGCGTTGCAATACATAAATACCGATTAAGGCAAGTACAAACACTGCAATAATACCGATACTTAATGAATTACTTAGCATGAGGTAATCTGTAAAAAATGGAATATTCATAATACACCTCGTTAATTCATATTGTAATAATAGGTTATAGACACAGTATATCATATATCGAAATTTTTACAAGCACTATATCGAAAACTCTATAAATAGATGTATGCCTATTTTGCATTCTATACGAACACACAAAAAGGCGACCTTCCATCGGAAGATCGCCTTATACAGTCTTTAGTTATATTAAGCCTCTAGTATCAGGACTATCTGTTAACTAGGACATATGTTACTTGGATAGGACCGTGAGCACCATCTACAGTAACAAGCTCGATATCAGCCGTACGAGACGGACCGGAAATCAAGCAGATATTTGTAGGGAAATTAGTTGGATCATTATGGTAACGTTCAGCTAAATGTTCCATTGTTTGTGTCATACGCGGGTTAATTGTATCAGTGTACAATACAGCAATGTGAGTTGTAGGCAACAAGCTAATAGCACGACCAGATTCTTCGCCAGAAGCTTGTACTACAGTAGCTGTTTCAGCAATACCGCAGTATGGGAATGTAATACCGATATCCGCATTTGCAGTATTAGAAATACATTCTTCACGGCCTTTTGCTGGATCCCATTGGAAGTATGTACGTGTACCACCATTGGAGGCAGCATCTTGCTCGAACAATTCTTTTAATTTATATTCTTCTACTTCTGGAGAACTTGGGAATACAACCTTACCATTGCCCCAGTCGTCGATAGCTGCCAAAATTGTTTCACCTAATTTATCAGGTGTTGTTTCAACGAATCTTGTACCAACACGTTGACATTGTTCCTTAAACATTGTCAAAATTTGATCTTTATTCAACTCTTTGAACATTGTTTCTTGAGGACCATGACTATAATCAAAAGCCGGTACTGTTGTAGGCACTTGATCACGGCCTAATGCACGAGATAAACGTGCAACAAATTGATTACGTTTAACTTCATCCATTATTTTTTCTCCTTTTTCTTGTTCTTTTCATGTTCAGCATATAAATCACGGAATTTCTTGAATTTCAAGGAACCCAATTCTTTGGACTTAGTCCAACCGTTCATAACTGGAACAGCTTGAGTCCACGCAGGCATATTGCCCTCTTTATTACTAATTAAGTTCATACCGATAGCGCCAGCTTTTGTACCAAGATCGAACAATGTGGAGTTGCCAAACATCTTAGCAGCTGCTGTGAAGATAGCTTCTTCAGCTTTTGGACGAGTTTTTTCGATATCAGCCATAATATGACGATGTTCCATCAACAACTCATGCAATGGAATAGCTACTGGACAGTTTTCTGTACATGCACCGCACAATGTGGAAGCATATGGAAGATCGCCTGCTACTTCGTAACCTTTGAACAATGGAGTCAATACAGCACCCATTGGACCTGGATATACGGAGCCATAACCGTGACCAGAGATGTGACGGTATACAGGACAGATATTCATACATGCACCACAACGGATACAACGTAGCATTTCTTGGAATGTACCACCCAAGATACCGGAACGACCGTTGTCGATGATGATGATATGAGTTTCTTCAGGACCATCAGCTTCACCCTTACGAGCAGGGCCAGTCATCATGGAGAAATAGTTAGAAATTTTAGAACCTACTGCAGAGCGGTTCAACATTTCCATCATAACGTCAAGAGCTTTGAAGTCAGGAACGATACGTTCTGTACCTAAGAAGATTACTTGAGTCTTAGGAATGGAACTAGCCATACGACCGTTACCTTCGTTGGAAACGATAGTACAAGTACCGGATGCAGCAACCGCAAAGTTACAACCGTTAACGCCTACGTCAGCTTTCAAGAAGCGTTCACGTACATAACCACGTACGAAGTGAGTCATTTCTGTAGGGTTTTCAGTGCCTGTGTAACCTAATTTTTCAGCGAAGATTTCGCGGATTTTGTTACGTTCAAAGTGAAGACCTGGTACTACGATGTGAGATGGTGGGCTTACTGCAGTTTGCAAAATAAATTCAGCCAAGTCAGTTTCGTTTACTTCGATACCAGCTTCCTCTAATACTTCGTTCAAGCCAATTTCTTCAGTTAAGATAGTTTTGGATTTTACGATCATTTTTGCTTCGCGTTCACGAAGAATGTCTAAAGCAATTTGAGTCGCTTCTTTGTCGTCGAATGCAAAGTGAACTTTAGAACCAGCTTTTTCAGCATTTTCAACAAATTGATTTACATAGTAATCCAAATGGTTAAGCACATGATCACGAATTTCAGCTGCTTCTGCACGGAAATCTAACCATTCAGGAACATCCGCAACCATTGCATTACGTTTATCATAAAACACGTCTTGTGCTTTTTTGATAGCTGCAACTTTGAAATCATCAGCCAAACATTCTTGTATACGTGTTTTATAGGGGCGATTGTCATATATAAGTGCCATGTCGTCTCCTCCTTAGCGGCAGTTTAAGATTTCAGCAATATGCATTACTTTGATACGGCGATCGATTTCACCATCTTTATGAAGACGGTCAAGCATACCTGCAATATTCATCAAGCAAGCTTGGTCGGAGCCGGAAATTACGTTAGCACCAGTGCTAGCGATTTCCAAAGCTTTTTCGCGTGTCATTACTTCGCTGATTTCTGGGTTTTTAACGGAGAATGTACCGCCGAAACCGCAGCAACGGTCTGCACGAGGTAATTCAATCAACTTAAGGTCTTTTACATTGCGAAGGAGTTTGAAAGGTGGTTCTTTTACACCCATCAATCGAGTTACGTGGCAAGATGTATGGTATGTAACAGTTTCGTCGAAGCGTGCGCCAACGTCTTCTACACCCAACACATCTGTAATGAACTCAGTGAATTCATAAATTTTACCGCTCAATTTTTCTGCCCGTGCTTGCCATTCTGGTTGACCTTCCAAGAAATGTTGGTATTCATCGCGAATAGCGAAGGCACAAGAACCGGACATGC
Organism: uncultured Veillonella sp.; assembly: GCA_963539855.1. Taxonomy (GTDB): domain Bacteria; phylum Bacillota; class Negativicutes; order Veillonellales; family Veillonellaceae; genus Veillonella. Next base: position 240 of record CAUTOY010000008.1, on the reverse strand, counting down.
TAACTACATAGTCAGCGTTTTCGAAGCATTCGATTGTATTCTTAATAGCATCCATAGCGGCATCGTTGTAACCGGAGTTAGTGAACATTTGTCCACAGCATACTTGTTTCTTAGGCACTACAAGGTCGCAACCTAATCTTTCAAGTACTTCTACACCAGCCATGCCAACATGAGGGTAGAACATATCAATCAAACACTGTTGGAAAAGATGAATTTTCATATTTTCGTCCTCAACTTTTC